>UQTR01000034.1 GCA_900544065.1 uncultured Collinsella sp. | reverse complement strand
GTGGGCTCGGAGATGTGTATAAGAGACAGGTCGTGGGCGAGGTGCGCGGCGCCGAGTGCTGCGACATGCTGCAGGCCATGAACACGGGCCACGACGGCTCGCTCACCACGCTCCATGCGGGTACTGAGCAGGAGACCGTGGTTCGCCTGACGCTGCTTGCGCGCTACGGCATCGATTTGCCGAGTGAGCTTATCGAAGAGCAGATTGCCATGGCGCTCGACGGCATCGTGATGTCCGAGCGTCATGCAGATGGCAAGCGCTTTGTGGCCTCATATTCGGGGGTTCGCCGCGGCGCGTCGGGCGGTGTTGAGCTCGAACGCTACGTGACGTTCGATGCCGCCGAACGCACCTGGACGCTCGACCGCGAGCCGCCGTTTATTGCGGAGGGCTTGCGGTCGGGAACGCTCACGCAAGAGGAGGTGGACGAATGGAGATCGCTATGCCCCTCGTCGTAGGGGGCTTGGCGGGGCTTTCTGTCGCGACGGCGTGTGGGGCAGAGCCTCGTGTGCCGCGGATGCCACCGGCGGAGCTGGCGCGCCAGACGCTCGAATCGATGGCGGAGAAGCTGCCCCGTGAGTTGGCGGAAAACAACCTACTGACAAACATTGCTCGCTCGTGGGCGTCGCTGATCCCCACAGATCGCCTTGGGCTTGCTATTGAGGATAACTCGGCTCGTCTGGCATTTCTGCTGCTGTCGAGCGGTATCTGCAGTGTTTTGCTGGCCGTTGCGTCGTTGTCGCCCATCGGCTTTGTCTTGGGGCTGGTGGCGCCGTTTGGCGTGGGTGCCGCGCGTGACACCTTCGATCGCCGACGCGAACAGCATGATGTAGAAGAGGCCATGCCCGAGGCATTCACGGCGTTATCCATGTCGCTTGCCTCGGGGCATTCGCTGGCGCAGGGCATGCGCTTTGTGGGCGCCCATGCGCAAGAGCCGGTGCATACCGAGTTTTTGCGGGTGGCGGCGGCAATCGATTGCGGTATCTCGGCGACCGACGCACTCGATGACCTACTCGTTCGCATCGATGCCCCCGGCCTTTCGCTTGTCACCTTGGCGCTCAAAGTATCGCAGCGTACCGGGGCTCCGCTTGCCGGCTTGCTGTCCGAGGCGTCGAGCATGGTGGGTGAGCGCATTGAGCTCAAACGCCGTTTGGACGTTAAGACGTCACAGGCGCGTATGTCGGCACACATGGTCGCGGCAATGCCGGCGGGCATGTGCGCGGTACTGGCTCTGCTTTCGGCAGACTTTCGCCGCGGTCTTGCGACGCCGGCTGGTGCGGGCGCCGTGGTGCTGGGACTTGCCCTCAACGTCGTTGCCCTGGTAGTTATCCGGCGCATTATGCGGGTGGAGTTATGAGCGCCCTGGTCGGGGTCGCGGCTTGTCTGTGTGCCCTGAGCGTATTTGCCGCGACGGGTTTGGAGCGTGCGGATGCTCGCAAGATTGCAGAGACGTGCAAGCGTGAGGCGGTACTGGTCATTGCTGCGGGCTGCTCGGTGATTGATGCCCTGACCGCGCGAATGAAGGGCGCGATTGGGGTGGGCGGCCCGGCGCGGGTGTCGCTCGGTGAGGTGTCCGAGATGATCGACGTGGTGCGCCTGGGGCTTTCTGCCGGCCTTTCGTTTGACGCGGCGCTCGAGATTTTCTGTGCCAATCGTCGGTCGGTGCTGGCCGTTCGTCTTGAACGAGCTTGCATGGCGTGGCAGGTGGGCGTGGGGACGCGCGAGGCCGAGCTGTTGGCTGCCGCGCGTGATTTGGACGTGAGGGCGCTCGAGACCTTTGCCATCACGGTGGGGCAGGCGCTTGCGCTGGGCGCCCCGCTGGCCGAGACGCTGGCTGCTCAAAGTCGCGAGATCCGTGCGGCCCATCGCGCCGCAGTCGAGCGCGAGATCGAGCGCGCGCCGGTCAAGTTGCTGATTCCCACCGGCACGCTCATCTTGCCGGCGTTGCTTCTGTCCATATTGGGCCCGCTGCTGGGAGCAGGCGGGATGATGTAGGGAGGAATACATGAACACGATGACCGACATTGCGGGCAAGGCTTGGAGCTGGGCATTTTGCCGGGCAATCCGCGCTCGCCAGCGTGCCAAGGCGCTGTTGCGGGAGGAGAACGCGCAGGGCACTACCGAATACGCCATCTTGGTCGGCGTGCTCGTAGTGATCGCGATTATCGCCATCGTCGCGTTTAAGAGCAAAGTCGAAGAACTATGGAACGCGATCAAAGACGGCATCAACAGCCTGTAGGAGGCAGGCAGCCTGTTGGTTCGCCGCTGGTGCTCGTCTGTTTGCTCGTGGCAATAGCGGTGACGCTTTGGGGGCTGGGTGTTGCGCGACAGCAGCGTCCAGGCGCTACTGCCGATTTGGGATCGGTTTCGGCGGCGGTGTCACAAGCAGAAGGCGCGGGAGATATGGGCGGTCAGAATGCCGCCGTCACGGCTCGTACCTTTTTGCAGGCGCTCGACGAGCGGGCCGCCAGCGCGACGGAGCCGTCTGCAGACAACGCGATCGCGGTTCGACTCGCATGGTCCGAGGACCGGCCGATGACCGAGGCGGCGGCAGACCTGTTGCGCGCCTACCGTGAGGTGCCCACGGCCCAGCTCGCCCTGAGCGGCTATCTCGATATTAAGGGCAACGTATGGGGCGCCATCGTGCGCGATGGGCGAGGCTGGGTCGACATGGTGACGGTTGCCGCGGATGCCGGCGATACCTCGTGCCGTCTGCGTGCCGTGCGTCTGGTTCCGCAAACAACGGAGTCAAAGGAGGGGTCGTGAAATGCATGGTGTCCTGTGTGAGGAATCTGCTCAGTCGACCGTCGAATACGCCATCGTCACCGTGGCGCTGTTATCGATTGTGCTGGCGATTGCGGGGCTTTGGCGCGCTGGCACCGATGGGCGCTTGGCGGCACTGGTCGAGCGGGCAGCGTCTCATGGCGTCGTCCCGTCGTCGGTTATCGATGCCGCGACGGGTGCCAAGGACATCGCTCTGTATTGATATCGCGTGCGAGGATCGGGCGCAGTCTACGGTCGAGGCCGCCTTTTTGCTGCCGACGTTTTTGACGCTTATCTTGCTCGCGTTGCAGCCGGTGTGCCTGCTCTATACGCGCGCGGTCATGGAGTCTGCCGCCGCCGAGACCGCGCGGCTTATGACCACGACGACGGTGGAGGACGACGATGACCTTAAGGAGTTCACTCGCCGCAGACTTGCCGCGGTGCCCAACGTCTCGATTTTTCATGCCGGCGGGCCGCTGTCGTGGGATATCGAGTTGGGGCGGGCCGGTGCCGGCGGCGTTTCGTCCGTGTCTGTTGCCGGCGAGGTTAAGCCGCTGCCCGTGATCGGTGCATTTGTGCAGGCCATGGGCAGCGTGGGTGAGGGCGGCTATGTCGAGCTCAAGGTCGACGTCTCGTATCGATCGCGTCCCGAATGGCTGGAGGGAGATTATGATTCATGGATTGCTGCATGGAATTAGGCGCTGCCTACTGCGAGCGACGCAAGGGTTTGCGGCCCGCCGTCGACCAGGCGCTCGCCGCAAGCGGGGCGGCTTTATGGGCCGTGCCGGTATCGACTTGTTTATCGAAGACGGTGCCTATACCACGCTCTCCTCTGCGGTTGTCATTCTGGTGGTGCTTACGCTGCTGTTTTCGTCGACCGCGGCGATATGGAGCATGTCACGCGCCGGAGACACCCAGGTGGCGGCCGATAGCGGTGCGCTGGCGGGCGCCAACGTGGTGTCGTCCTATCACACGGCCGCCACGGTGGTGGATGCGAGCATTTTGAGTTTGGGCCTGGCGGGGTTTGCCACGATCGGCACCGGCTTGGTTGCCATTCTCATTCCAGGCGCCGAGGTTGTCGGCAGCGATATCATCGATACGGGAACCCAGATCATTAAAACGCGTAACAAGTTTGCCAAAAGTGCGGCAAAGGGCTTGCAAAAGATTGAGACAGCCTTGCCGTACCTGGTTGCCGCGCGCGCCATGCAGGCAGTATCGGCGCAGGACACCGACGGCGCGACCTATACCGGTACGGCGCTTGCCGTGCCCAGGACATCCGAGTCGGATTTTGTTGCGCTCGAAGGCTCCGAAATCTCGACCGATGCTATTAAAGATGCGTCGGAAGATTTGGAGCGCGCGGCCGAGGAGCTGCAAAAAGCGTCGGAGGAGACGGCGAAGGCCAAAGAGCGCGCCTGGCTAGCGGATTGCGGTGGATCGGATAGAGGTTCGGTCGGCAGCTGTTCGTGTATGTGGGAGCGCGCAAAAAGCCTAACGGATCTCTCCGGTGTTCAAAATCCGCATTACTCATCGAGCGTTACGTGGGAGCCTCAAGTTGCCCTTGATCGTGCGAAGGACTACTACCATCGGCGTCTGGCAAACGAGAAGCCCCAAGGCTCGAGTGTCGAGATGAAGGCAGAGTCTGCGGCGCGTAAGGCGTTTTATACCTATGCGAGTGCGGAGGTCGATCGGGCATATATAACCGAGAACGGAGACAGGGTTTCCTCCTATATTCCGCTGCTGCCGCGCAACTCTGATGAGGTTCGGGCGACGGAACTCTATACCGATGCGGTGTGGCCGACGAGCGTGAACGATGGCAAGGCGTATCTGCATTACGGGACGACCTGCCCTAACTATAAGAAAGGAACGCCGAGCGGATTTGCTTCGGTTGCCGATTACGATGGGCAGGATAAATGCAGCAAATGCCATTTTGGCGTTTCGTCGCTTGGTGCTGTTGCGGCGCCTTCAACCTCTATCGAAAACGGCTTCGAGTATCACTTTGACAAGTTTAAAGACGCCCTGGAGGACTACGTCGACTGTCGCAACAAGGAGCTTGAGCTCGAGCGTCAGACCGAGGACGAAGCCGACCGTGCGGGCAATGCGTTCGATACCGCCATCAAAGAACTATCCGGTGAGCGTCCGCGCATCGCCCCGCCCGGTCGCAACGGCGTGGTCGCCTTTGCGGTCTCGGGCGCCATCTCCAGTCCCGACGAGCTCAACTCTTCGTTTAACACGGCAGTTGAGCTTGGCGATCGTGGTGCAATTTCTGCTGCAGTGCTGGCGCCCGATGATGCGACGGCACAAAATAACGTTCTCTCGCGGTTTTTCTCGACGCTGGAGGAGCGTTCGGGCGGCGTTGCCGGCGTGCTCGACGGTGTTATGGATGTTTGGGGCCGCCTGCTTGTGGGGTACGGAGACATCCAGGGTGCGGCCGACGAGCTTATGGGAGAGCTAATCGGTGGCTTGGGAGGGAGTAGCGGCGCGTTGGGCTCCATCGCGTCCTGGCTCGGTGACACCGTTTCGTCCTCCGTGGCGGCGCTGGGACTCGAACCGTGCGATTTGCGTCTGCGAAAACCGGTGCTGACCGATACCGCCAATGTCATCAAAAGTCCGGGGTCCGATATCGCAGGCATCTCCAAAACTCAAGATACCCTGCGAAAAATCCCCTTGGGCGTGACTGACCCCAAGGCACTTTGCGAGGCCTTGGAATATCACGTCGAGCGCACCATCAGCGGCGCGGTGTTCACGCTTGCGGAGATCCCGCTGCCCGGCGGCGGCTCCATCCCGCTCACTGTCGATGTTGCCACGCTGGTGGGGGCTTTTGGCGGTGGGTCGTAATGGGCATTCGCACGGGCTTGCGCGAGGAGCGTGCCCAGGCGACGGTCGAGATGGCCGTGGTCACGCCTGTCCTGCTCGTGCTGGCTCTCGTCGCGTACAACGTCATGATCTTTGCCGGCGCAGTCGCGCGCTTCGACCGTGTGGTGCCCGACATCGTGCTGGCGCACGCTGTGGCGCCGGGCGGGGAGGGTGACGAGAGCTCCATTGACGCTTCCGCGACCGTTCAAGCTCAGATTCAGGATGCCATGGAGGGATATGACCTGCAGGTCGAGGTCTCGAGCGAACGGGGCACGGCGTCATCGGATGGTGGCCTGCTCTCTCTTTCTGGCACGTTTAGGACCTATACCTGCACCATGCACTACGAGCCGTGGCCGAGTTCACTGAGCATCGCCGGCGTTTCCCTGGGGGCGCCGGCCTTGCTCACGCATGAACGCGCGGTGACGGTCGATCCATGGCGTCCAGGGGTGGTCATGTGACCGCGATCTCGTCCTATATCGCCTACGCGCGGGCGCTCAACAGGTTGGGCTGGACGCCGGCCGAGTTTGTGGTGGCGGAGTCGTTTACCGTGCGTCTGCGTGGCATGCTGGGACGGCGGCCGATTGCCGCCAGCGGACTGCCGCTTGTTATGGCGTTTCCGCGCTGCTTCTCGGTTCACACCTGCTTTATGGCCTATCCCATCGACATCGCCTTTATCGATCGCAACGGCAATGTCCTTGCTTGCTGCGAAAACGTTCGCCCCTGGCGCACGTGCTCCCACCCAGGCGCCTGGGCAGTACTGGAGCGGCCTTCCATACTCGCTATACCTCCCGCCCTCCAACAAGTGCCGGCGTAAGAATTGGCGACAGCGGACTTTCGTCATACGAAATTGGGTAAGATGGAGGAGAAGATGCATGGATGTTGAGATCCATCCCAACGCCAAAAAACACCTGACGGAAAAGCAGGTGCTTGGTGCCTGGCGCGCGGTTACCGAGTGTATTCGCCGCGAGTCGGAGGACGAGCCGCCGAGATGGCTTGCCATTGGATGGCTTCCAGACGGTCGAAGTGTGGAACTTGTTGCGGTCGAACTAATTCGTGGATGGCTCATTATTCATGCCATGTCTCCGGTTCAGAAGAAATTCTGGCAAGAGATTGAGCGAGCACGGCAAAGGGGTCGATGATGGGCAAGACATATACGACCGCTAATGGTCGGGTTGTAACGGATGAAATGATTGACGCGTGGTGTGAGTCGTACGAGCGCGGAGAGTTTCCGGATGGCGAACACACCGTTGGTGGGATCGTGCATGGACGGCCCCCGCTCTCAGGTGAGGGGACGGCAACGCTATCGGTCAAGATTCCTCTGGGAATGAAGGAAGCTATTCGTCGGCGGGCGGCTGCCGAGGGGATGACGCCAAGTGAGTTTGCCCGTGCGGCCCTGAGCGAAAAACTTCTTGCTGCCGGTTGATGCTTCTGACGTGCCGTTCTATAGGATCGAGGTCGTGGCCGATGCCGCACTCAAAAACTTTTTTAAAATTCTCGGTTGACCGGAGCGCGTCCTTGGTTATACTAATCAAGCCTTGAAACAAGGCACACCTCAAATGGCTGGGTAGCTCAGTTGGTAGAGCAGAGGACTGAAAATCCTCGTGTCAGGGGTTCGATTCCCTTCCCCGCCACCTTGAATTGACTAGGACCTCTGCAAAGGGGTCCTTTTCTTTTATGTGGTTCCTACACGGAATCGAACCCCGTGAGGGCGCGGAGCTGAGTAAACGCGTGAGCGTTTGCCAGCGGAGCTCGCAAGGCGCGGAAGCGCCGCAGCGGTCCGTCCGCGCGGAGCGCGGGCGCGATTCCCTTCCCCGCCACCTTGAATTGACTAGGGCCTCTGCAAAGGGGTCCTTTTCTTTTATCGAGAGACCCGCGGAAACTGCGTCCCGGTATTTGGCTTCAGAGCGGGATACGTTTTCCGCTTTGAGGCCGCTTGGGAAAGCGTGACCCGGAATCCGGCGTCAGAATGGGACGCGCTTTCCTTTTGCGGCCCTTGGCGGAAACTGCGTCCCAGATCCTGCGCTCAGAACGGGGTGCATTTTCCGGTTGAGGCCTCGAACGGAAAATGCACCCCAGTCTTTTGCGAAAAAACGGGGCACGCTTTCCGGCCGCCTACTTCCGGAGCGCGCGTGCATCTTGGCGTGTGCATCTCGGGTTCCGTCTGCCCGGACATTCCTCCCACTTTTGCATCACTTTGTAGACCGTTCGGTCGCCTGTCCGCACGCGCGGGTATACTCAAAACGATACTTTTCCTATGCAATACGATGCAGGCTCGACCTGCGCGATTCGAAGGGGGCCGTGATGGAGAGGATTCTCGGCGTTAATCTCTCTGGCTGGTTTATTCCCGAGCCCTGGGTGACCCCGTCGCTCTATGCAGCGACCGGAGCATCCAATGCAGCCGAGCTGCAGGAGGCCATGGGCACCGCTGCCTATAACGAGCGTATGCGTCGCCATTACGAGACGTTTGTGAGTGAGGACGATTTTCGTCGTATGGCGCAGATCGGTCTCAACGCCGTGCGCCTGCCGGTGCCGTGGTATGCCTTTGGTTCGCAGGAGTCTGACGCTTCCTACATCTCGGTCGTCGATTATATCGACCGTGCTATTGAGTGGGCCGACAAGTACAACATCCGCGTACTGCTCGATCTGGCGACGGTGCCGGGCGGCCAGGGCGATTCCAACGATTCGCCCACGACGCCGGAAGTCGTCGCTGAGTGGCATTCGTCCACCAATGGCCGTCACGTTGCGCTCGATGTGCTCGAGCGCCTGGCCGATCGCTACGGCGAGGCCGAGAGCCTGCTAGGCATCGAGCTGTTGGATACGCCGCAGATGAGCGTACGCAAGAGCCTCTTTACCATGACAGACGGTATTCCGGCGCACTACCTGCGCAACTTCTATCGTGATGCGTACGAGCTCGTTCGTTCGTATATGCCCGAGGACAAGATTGTCGTCTTTTCCTCTTCGGGACACCCTGGCGAGTGGAAGCACTTTATGCGCGGTGCCAAGTACAAGAACGTCTACATGGACCTTCACCTGTACCATTACCGCGACGAGTATGCGCTCGACATCACGAGCCCCCGCGGTCTGACGACGGCGATTTCGCGCAACAAGCGTGAGCTCAAGGAGGCAATCTCGACCGGATTCCCCGTTTTGGTTGGTGAATGGTCGGGTGCGGCGATTTTTGCCAACTCGTCGGTTACGCCCGAGGGCCGCAATGCCTACGAGCGCGTGTTTATCGCCAACCAGCTGGCATCGTTTGCGCCGGCGGCTGGCTGGTTCTTCCAAACGTGGAAGACCGAGAAGCGTATTGCAGCATGGGACGCCCGCGCGGCGCTCGGCACGCTCGAGCGCGGCATGATTGAATAGGTTGATATGACGCAAAACAGCGCCCGCACGGGCAAACTTTATGTGGTCGGTACGCCCATCGGTAACCTGGGCGACTTGTCTCCGCGCGTCGGCGAGGCATTTGCCGCCGCCGACGCCGTCTGCTGCGAGGACACGCGTGTGACCTCAAAGTTGCTGATGCACCTAGGCATCTCCAAGCCGCTCGTTCGTTGCGACGAGAACGTGATCGCAAGTCGCGCAGCCGGCCTGGTCGACCGCTTGCTGGCGGGGGAGACCCTCGCCTTTGCCTCGGATGCCGGTATGCCGAGCGTGTCTGATCCCGGCCAGGCTTTGGTTGAGGCGGCGCGCGAGGCGGATGTGCCTGTCGAGGTTATTCCCGGCCCCTCTGCTTGCGTCACGGCGCTCGTATCGTCCGGTATTCCCTGCGAGCATTTCTTCTTCGAAGGCTTTTTGGGTCGCAAGCACGGCGACCGCGTGCGCCGACTGCAGCGCCTTGCCGTCGTCCCCGGCGCGCTCATCTTCTACGAGTCTCCACATCGCATCGTCGCGACGCTCGAGGCCGTGGCCGAGGTCTTTCCCCAGCGCGATGTTGCCGTCTGCCGCGAGCTCACCAAACTGCACGAGGAAGTCTTGCGTGGATCCGCCGCCCAGCTAACCGAGGAGCTGCGTGCCCGTGGCGAGGTAAAGGGCGAGATCGCGCTGGTCATCGCGCCGCCGAGCGAGGATGAGGAGGCCGGTATCGCGCCGGTTGGAGCCGCAGCGGTAGACCCTGACGAAGCCCTACGCGAGGACATTCGCACCGCGCTCGAGGAGGGGGAGCCCGCCTCTGCGGTGGCAAAGCGCCTGTCTCAGAAGTACTCGCGCCGCAAGCGCGATGTCTATGCCATGGTGCTCGATATGCAATAGATGGAGGATATCCAGCCCTTGCGCTAGAATCATCCCCTGTATGCAACGTTTTTCTGGAGGACAAACCCCATGGATCAAAGCAAGCCTTCGTTCTTTATCACGACGCCCATCTACTACGTCAACGCCGATCCGCACCTGGGCACGGCTTATTCCACCATCATCGCCGACGTCCAGGCTCGCTATCGTCGCTCTGCCGGCTATAACGTCAAGTTCCTGACTGGCATGGACGAGCACGGCGAGAAGGTCGCCGAGGCCGCTGCCAAGCACAACATGACGCCGCAGGAGTGGACCGACAGCCAGGCCCCGCACTTCAAGGAGCTTTGGAGCAAACTCGAGATCTCCAACGATGACTTCATCCGCACCACCGAGCCGCGCCAGCATCATGCCGTGCAGTACCTGTGGGAGCGCATGAAGGAGTCCGGCTACCTGTATAAGGGCAGCTACGACGGTTGGTATTGCGTGCCTGACGAGACCTACTTCACCGACACGCAGGTCCAGAAGGGTGACGAGGAGTACGGCAGCGTCGGCCAGCACCTGTGCCCCGACTGCCACCGTCCGCTCGAGCGCGTGCAGGAGGAGTCCTACTTCTTTAAGCTTTCCGCTTTCCAGGACAAGCTGCTCAAGCTCTATGACGAGCACCCCGACTTTGTCGAGCCCGCGTTCCGTATGAACGAGGTGCGCAGCTTTGTCGAGGGCGGCCTCAACGACCTTTCCGTGAGCCGTACGAGCTTTGACTGGGGCATTCAGGTTCCGTTTGACGAGGGCCACGTGACCTATGTGTGGTTCGACGCGCTGCTCAACTATATGACGGCTGTCGGCTACGGTGTCGATACCGACGAGGCCCGTGCCGAGCTGGCCTATCGCTGGCCCGCGCAGTTCCACATCGTGGGCAAGGACATCATCCGTTTCCACTGCGTCATTTGGCCGGCCATGCTCATGGCCATTGGCGAGGCCCTGCCCGAGCACGTCTTTGCCCATGGCTTCCTGACCGTGCGCAATGCCGAGACCGGTAAGGCCGAGAAGATGTCCAAGAGCCGTGGCAACGCCATCGCCCCGCAGGATGTCATCGATATGCTGGGCGTCGAGGGCTATCGTTATTACTTTATGACCGATGTGGTCCCCGGTACCGACGGCGCCATCAGCTTCGACCGCATGGAGCAGGTCTACAACGCCGACCTGGCCAACAGCTGGGGCAACCTTATCTCGCGTTCGCTCAACATGAGCGGCAAGTATTTTGACGGTTGCGCGCCCGCCAAGCCCGCATCGTTCGATGCGTTCGACAACCCGCTGGCAAAGATCGCCGATGGCCTGGTCGACCGCTACATGGCCAAGATGGACGTGCTCGATTACGGCGGAGCCAAGGATGAGGTCATGGAGCTCATCCACGCCGCCAACCACTACATCGAGGACTCCGAGCCTTGGGCACTTGCCAAGGACGAGGCCAAGGCTGACGAGCTGGCGTTTGTGATCTACAACCTGCTCGAGGCCATCCGCATTGCCGCTCACCTGCTGATGCCGCTCATGCCCCAGACTTCTGCCGAGGCCCTGCGCCGCCTGTCCTGCGAGGACGAGGCCGCGAGCGACGACCTCAAGGGCATTTGCACTTGGGGCCTGCTTGCTGGTGGTCAGCCCGTCGAGAAGGGCGATCCGCTGTTCCCGCGTCTGGCGTAGAGACCGCGCGAGCGCCATATCGGCAATTTGCTGTTTAGCTGTAAGGGCATGGCCGCCACGGTCCATGCCCTTTTGTTTCAAGACGCCGCCATCATGCTAAGGAGGCAACCATGACAACTTCGCCTTTGGCAAACCCCACGGCCACCAGGGAGCTGCTAGAGGAGTTTGGCCTTGCGACTAAGCATCGCCTGGGCCAGAACTTTCTAATCGACAATCATGTGATCGAGCGTATCTGCGAGCTTGCCGAGCTTGCAGGTGACGAGCGCGTACTCGAGGTGGGTCCGGGTTGCGGCACGTTGACACTTGCGTTGCTGCAGGAGGCGGCGTGCGTTACGTCGATCGAGGCCGATCCCGAGCTTGAGCCGGTGCTTGACGCCCACGCCGCCGACTATGCCAACTTCCGCTTTATCATGGGCGATGCGCTCAAGGTGGGCCCGGAGCAGATTGAGCAGGCCGCCGGCGGCGAGCCCACGGTATTTGTCGCGAACTTGCCCTATAACGTGGCGGCGACAATCATCCTGCAGTTCTTCCAGACGATGCCGGCGCTCAAGCGTGCCGTCGTCATGGTGCAAAAGGAGGTTGCCGATCGCATTGCCGCAGCGCCGGGCAACAAGACCTATGGCGGCTATACGGCAAAGCTCGGCCTGTATGCGCAGGTGACGGGTCGCTTTGAGGTGCCGCCGCGTTGCTTTATGCCGGCGCCGCACGTGGACTCGGCCGTCGTGCGTATCGACCGTGTTGACGGCGTGGTGCCCGAGGGGCTCGATCGCGAATTTGTGGCCCGCGTGATTGACGCTGCATTTGCTCAGCGTCGCAAGACCATCCGTAATTCCATGAGCGCCAACGGCTTTGCCAAGGACGTGCTCGATGCCGCCTTTGAGGCTTGCGGTATCGCACCAACCACGCGCGCCGAGACGCTTGATGTTGCCGACTTTGTCCGTCTGGCCCAGGAGCTAATCCATGATGCCTAATGCCGAACGTGTGACGTTTACCAAGAAAAAGAAGACGGTTGCTTGTCCCGTGCCCTTGGCACCGCTTGCCGACACGCATGCGCATCTACTTTCGTTCTGGGGCAAGGATGTGCCTGAGACGCTCGTGCGTGCCAAGGCGGCAGGCGTCGACCTGTTGGTGACGATGCTCGACCCCATCGCTGACAAACGCAGCGTGACGGACTATAGCGACTGGCTCGTGCGCGAAATTCTGCCGATGCAGGATATCCCGCAGATCAAGTATCTTGCCGGCGTGCATCCGTATGGCGCACCGGACTATACCGACGACGTTCACGCACAGGTCGTTGCCGCGCTCGATGATTCCTTATGCGCCGGTATTGGCGAAATCGGCCTGGACTACCACATGGACTATGACGACGATATCGCGCCGGCACCCCATAACGTGCAGATTGACTGCATGGCGCGTCAGCTCGAGCTTGCCGTGTGCCGTAACGTGCCGGTGGAGCTGCATCTGCGCCACGAGGACACGGACCATGAGCGCACCTCGCACGTTGATGCGTACAACGTGCTTCGTGAGGTGGGCGTGCCCCAGGCCGGTTGTGTGCTGCACTGCTTTGGCGAGGACCGCGCCACGATGGAGCGCTTTGTGGAGCTGGGCTGCTATATCGCCTATGGTGGTGCGGCCACCTTTAAGCGCAACGACGACGTGCGCGAGGCATTTGCGGCAACCCCACTCGATCGAATTTTGTTCGAGACGGATTGCCCGTATATGGCTCCGGAGCCCATCCGCGGTCTTGAATGCGAGCCCGCAATGATCTCCATTACGGCAAACGCGCTGGTTAACGACCGTGTCGATCGTACCGGCGAGGATGCTGAGGCAATCGCGCAAGCCGCTTGGGAAAATGCCTGCAAACTTTTTCAAAAATAGTTCTTGCGTTCGCGGTGGCGCTCCGTTATTCTAATTCCTGCACGCGGGCGTGGCGGAATTGGCAGACGCGTACGGTTCAGGTCCGTATGGGGGCAACCCCATGAAGGTTCAAGTCCTTTCGCCCGCACCATTAAATGAAAGAGCTCCCAGCAATGGGGGCTTTTTTGTTATGGGCCTCTTGTTGATGTCACGTTGCTGCTTCGTGCGGGTATCCTAATGCCAACGTGTGCCTATCAGAGGAGAGACCATGCTGTTGTCCGGTATCATCGCCGCCCTTACCAGCCTTTTGATTCCCATCATCATTCTGTTGCTGCTGCTTCCCAACGCCTGCTATGTCGTTGAACAACAGCATGCCGTGATCATCGAGCGCCTGGGCAAGTTCAATCGCATCGTCAACGCGGGCTTCCACATGAAGGTACCCGTGATCGACCGCAAGGCCGCCACGGTGAGTCTGCGCACCATGAAAAACGGTTTTGGCATCGACGTTAAGACCCAGGACAACGTGACCATCGGCCTTGAGGTCTCTGCTCAGTACCACGTGAGCTATGACATGGGCGCCGGCCCGGCAGATTCGGGTATCTACAAGAGCTACTACATGCTGCAGGAGCCCGTCGACCAGATGCGTGACTTCATCACCGACGCCCTGCGCTCTTCGATTCCCGTCTACACACTCGATGAGGTCTTTGCCAAGAAGGATGACATCGCCAAGGATGTCAACGCTACCGTTTCCGAGCAGATGGCCGCCTACGGCTTCACCCTCGTGTCGACGCTCATCACCAAGATCGCACTGCCGACCGAGGTTGAGAACTCCATGAACGACATCAACGCTGCCCAGCGCAAGCGCGCTGCGGCACAGGAGCTCGCTGAGGCCGACCGCATCAAGCGCGTCACCGAGGCGACCGCCGAGGCCGAGGCAATGGAAAAGGCGGGCGAGGGCATCGCCAACCAGCGCAAGGCTATCGCGTTGGGCATCAAAGATTCGCTCGAGATCATCCAGGAGACGGGTGTCGGCAATGACGAGGCCAACCAACTGTTCATGTTTACGCAGTGGTCCGAGATGATGACGGAGTTCGCTCGCACGGGTAAAACCTCGACGGTCGTGCTGCCGAGCGATTTCTCGCAGTCGGCCTCGATGTTCGAGCAGATGCTGACAGCCAGCAAAGTTCAGAACGAGTCAAAGGAGTAGACACGCGTGAAATACACCGTCGTTTGCGTCGGTAAGCTCAAGGAGCGCTTTTGGAAGGACGCGTGCGCTGAGTACACCAAGCGCCTAGGTGCCTATGCCAAGGTTGATATCCGCGAGGTGGCCGATATCGACCCGGCTAAGGCGGGCGGCGTGGATGCCGCGTGCGGCAAGGAGGGGGCGGCGATTCTTGCTGCCTTGCCGTCTCGAGCGCATATGATCCTGCTGGCTATTGAGGGCAAAGAGCGCTCGAGCGAGGAGTTTTCGGCGCGGCTCGATGATCTTATGCTGCGTGGTAACAGCGACATCGCCTTTGTGATTGGCGGATCGGACGGCGTGAGCGATGACGTGCGCGCACGAGCCGACGAGATGCTCAGCTTTGGACGCATTACCTTGCCGCATAACTTGGCGCGCGTGGTGCTGCTAGAGCAGATTTACCGTGCCTGCAAGATCAGCCGTGGCGAGCCGTATCACAAATAGGTCGGCAATACGAAACAATGGCGTGGGACAATACCTTTCGTTTTGAGGAATGTGTCTGAAAGGACTATGCGATATGAAGATTGGATTTGTCGGTTTTGGCAATATGGCGAGCGCTATGGCTGATGGCTGGATCGCTGCCGGTGTAGCTGCGAGCGACATGTGCGCCTGTGCGGGTCGCTACGACGCACTGGTTGAGCGCTGCGAGGCGCGCGGCATGGCCGCCTGCCACGATGCCGCCGAGGTTGTCGCCGCATCCGATATCGTGGTCGCTGCGGTCAAACCGTACATGATCGAGAAGGTATTCGCCCCGCTCAAGGATGCTCTTGTCAAAAAGGTCGTTCTGTCGGTTGCCTGGACCTGGGACAGTGCCAAGTGGGAGCAAGTCCTGCCGGGCGTCGCGCATATCTCGACGGTGCCCAACACACCGGTTTCGGTGGGCGAGGGCGTCATCGCTTGCGAGAAGGCTTCCACGCTTAGTGATGAGCAGAGCGCAGTGGTGCTTGATCTGCTTGGCAAGCTCGGTGCGGTGGTCGAGCTCGATACGAGCCTGCTGTTTGTGGGCGGCACGGTGGGTGGTTGCGCTCCGGCATTTGTCGCTATGGCAATCGAGGCCCTGGGCGATGCGGCGGTCAAGCACGGTATCCCGCGTGCCGATGCCTATCGCATTGTGAGCCAGATGGTGCTGGGTACGGCAAAGCTGCAGCTTGCAACTGGCCAACATCCTGCGGCGATGAAGGACGCCGTATGCTCGCCCGGTGGCGCCACCATCAAGGGCGTCGTTGCGCTCGAGGACGCCGGCATGCGCAGTGCCCTGGTCAAGGCAATCGACGCAACTCTCCAGTAAAACCGACCAAAAAAAGGACGGGTTTATTTTTGGCAGGTATTTTCTGCGGTTTTGTCCTTTTAGCGAAAAGCGCCCCGCAACTGGCTCAATTCCAGTTGCGGGGCGCTTGCGTTTGCCCAGATAAAACAGACCAAAATAAACCTGTCCCTTTTTGGCAGGTTAGTCCCAGAAGCTGTCTTCCTCATCCTCGGACTTGGGTCCGCGGTCGACGTACATCTTATGGGTACGCTTCTCCATTACAAAGGCAAGAATCGCAAATAACAGGATGCCGCCGGCGAAAAGGATGGCAAAGCCGGTGCGGGTGCCAAACAAAAAGGAAAAAACTGCGTCCATTGGGTGCCTTCTTGCGTAGTTGAGTTGGGTCGTAAACGCTCATAAGTATATACTTGCCCATACATGTACAAGGTTGCAACCTAAATGGAATGTATATCGCCGGAGGATCTAATGCTTGATATCAAGTTTGTTCGCGAGAACCCCGATGCCATCGATGTCGCCATGGCTAACCGCCAGACGTCTTGGGATCGCGAGAAGTTCTTTGAGCTCGACGACGAGCGCCGTGCCGTCATCACCGAGGTCGAGGAGCTCCAGGCTACGCGCAATGCCGAGTCCAAGAAGATCGGCGCCCTGATGAAGGAGGGCAAGAAGGACGAGGCCGAGGCCGCCAAGGAGGCCGTGCGCGCCGTCAACGAGAAGATTGACGGTCTGGCCGAGCGCCGTACTGCTCTCGAGCAGGAGCAGTACGACTTCATGGCTCACCTGCCCAACATTCCTTGCGAGGCCACGCCGTACGGCAAGGACGAGGACGAGAATATTGAGCGCCGTCGTTGGGGCACCCCGCGCGAGTTCGACTTCGACTTTAAGCCGCATTGGGATCTGGGCACCGATCTGGACATCCTCGACTTCGAGCGCGGCAACAAGCTCTCCGGCAGCCGTTTTACCGTTCTCGGTGGCGCTGGCGCCCGCCTGGAGCGCGCCCTCATCAACTTCTTCCTCGATACGCACACCAGCCGTGGTTTTAAGGAGTGGTGGCCGCCCATCGTCGTCAAGCGTCAGACCATGTTTGGCACGGGTCAGCTGCCCAAGTTCGAGGACGACGCCTACCACGTCTCGGGCGACAACTTCCTGATCCCCACCGCCGAGGTCGTGCTCACCAACCTGCACGCCGGCGAGGTCCTCGACGCCGACACCCTGCCGCGCCGCTACACCGCCTTCACCCCCTGCTTCCGCGAGGAGGCCGGTTCCGCCGGTCGCGACACCCGCGGCATCATCCGTCAGCACGAGTTCGACAAGGTCGAGATGGTCAAGTTCGCTAAGCCGGAGGAGTCCGACGAGGAGCTCGAGAGCATGACCGCCGAGGCCGAGTACCTGCTGCAGCAGCTGGGCCTTCCGTATCGCGTGATTAGCCTGTGCACCGGCGACTTGGGCTTCTCTGCCCGTCAGACCTACGACGTCGAGGTCTGGCTGCCGAGCTACAACGCCTACAAGGAGATCAGCTCCTGCTCCAACTGCGGCGACTTCCAGGCCCGCCGCGCCAACATCAAGTATCGCGACCCCGAGAACTTCAAGGGTTCGCGCTACCTGCACACTCTCAACGGTTCCGGCCTGCCGGCCGGCCGCACCATGGCCGCCATTCTGGAGAACTACCAGAATGCCGACGGCACCATCACGATCCCCGAGGTCCTGCGTCCTTACATGGGCGGTCTCGAGAAGATCGAGCCGGTCGCGTAAGTTGGCTGCATAGGGGATATGCAAGGGCGCTCCTTCGGGGGCGCCCTATTTCGTGCGCAGGTCCATACCATGCCGTGCGGACAGCTCAATAGAAAACACACGAACAACCGTTCTGTATACAGCCATCTACCTGCTATGCTTTTGCTAAATAAGAGCGAGAGAAAGGGGACGCGATGGAGTTGTTTGATGATCGGGTGGTTTTGTTTGAGAGCGACGAGGGCGGGGAGTACCTGCTTGTAACGTGTGAGCCGTCTGGCATGGGTGGCCTGGTGGTTCGGCAGGCGAGCGAGGGCCCGTTGACCCAATGGTGCTTTGAGGAGTCGCCGCATGTGGTCGAGACCTTTGTGACGCACGAGGGGCTTGTGGCGCTGGAGCACTTCTATGGAGTTGGGACTTCCAACCAGGTCGCGCGCATGCTGAGCATCTCGTTTGCCGATTATGACTGTGCCCAGCGGGTGAGATCGCTCCTGAGGGAACTTGATGCTAAGTTTGACGTGATCGAAAAGCCAATCGATCGTACGGGGAACGTCGGTATGTGCGGAGCAGCATGACAAAACTGCGTTTCACAAAAAAGTTTGAGATTGTGCTTGACTCCAATAAGCTAAAGTGGTTTTATATGTCTTGCGCTGCGGCGTTACCTCAGCTGGATAGAGGGTCTGACTACGAATCAGAACGTCATAGGTTCGAATCCTATACGCCGCACCAACTGAACTTTAAAGCCTCCGGTAACGGAGGCTTTTCTTATATGTCGACATACTTGAGAAGTTGCTTTTGCCGTGTTTGAAAGTATCGAGTCGATCGACTGCATCAAATGAGTAAAAATCAAATTCAATAACTTTTTTTGAAAAACGCTTGACGATTATTCAGTCCATGTGCATAATAATTAACAAGTCGCGGCGTTACCTCAGCTGGATAGAGGGTCTGACTACGAATCAGAACGTCATAGGT
>UQTR01000033.1 GCA_900544065.1 uncultured Collinsella sp. | reverse complement strand
ATCGTCGGCAGCGTCAGATGTGTATAAGAGACAGTCATCGGGCTGCGCCTCGATTTCCGGCTCATCCCGCACATCAACGCTCGAATCGTCAAACGCAATCTCGGCCAGCGCGATCTGGTCTAGGCTCTCCAGGGCCTCGGCACACGCTTCTGCATCTTGGGCCGCATCCTCTTGGCCCATCGTCTCATCTTTCATATATCCCCCAAGCTCAATATCGGGACAACACTGTACCCAAAAATGGAGCCATATAAAGCGCATGCGAAATATAAGATCCGATTTAACCCGAGCGCATCGTTCAGCTGCATCCTCGCGGCAGCAAAAAGCCCCCGGAACGCGAACGAATCACATTCCGGGGGCTCTGCAATGCGTTGAGTTGCGCGGAGCCGGTTATGCGGCTTCGTACCCAAGCGATGTTTGCGTCAGGCGCGTTACTCGGCGTGCGCGTAATCAACCTTGGCGCGGCGGGCGGTAGCCTTCTCCCAGTCGCTGGTGCCCTCAAAGACATCCTGCTTGTAGGGGTTGCGGCCGAGCTTCTTGGCGCGGTAGGCGACATAGATGATCGCGGCGATGTTGGCGACCAGCGCGGCGATGGAGACCGCGGTGGCGGCGGCGGGGTCGAGCGTGGAGTGGGTCACAAAGATGGACTCCTCCTGGAAGTACGGGAACACCTGGGCAAACATGCACCAAATGGCCAGCGTAAAGGCGCGGTTCTGGATCCAGCCGCCCTTGTTCCAGATAAAGGCGGCGACGGTGGGCGCCAGAAGCAGCGCAAAGCCGCAGAACCAGGAGTGGGTGGGCAGGCAGTTGTAGGTGTAGCAGAAGTTCCAGATATCGTAGGCGATGATGTAGACCCAGGTCATGTCGGGCCACAGCATATCGGTCTGATCCTCGGAGGCGTAGACGCTCCACCAACCGGTCATGCAGAAGATGTTGATGATACCGGCGATGCCGTTGAACACGTTGTTCCAGCCGGCGAGCTGCGTGGCGCCCTCGGAGGTGACCCAGGTGGACTCGCCCAGGACAAAGAAGTGATAGGCGCTCTCAAAGTCGGACACGACGGCGATCATGATGTTGATGGCAACGATCACGAACGGCCATGCGCGGAACCAGTGCGCCTTGCCGATCTTGCCCCACTGGTACTTAATGGCGATGAAGCCCCAGCAGCCGGCCAGTGCCGCGTATACCTTGGCGTAGTGGAACCAGCTGTTTTGGTACACGTGGGTGGGGTTGGTGAGCGCCCACTCGGCGCCCTGCGAAACGCCGACGGCGATGGCGACGCAGTAGATGGTCATGGCAAGCGGAGCCACGCCAAAGATGATGGCCGCGCCGAGCTTGGTGCGGCGGCCGACCTCGTTGAGCACGATCAGGCCGATAAAGACCATGGCCCAGCCGGCCCAGTGGATAAGGGTATCGCTACCCCAAACATCGAACAGCATGCTGCTCTCCTTTCACACGCCCGCGGCCCCTCTTCTGATCGCGGGCAGTTTGGCCAAATGTCGTCAGTTCCGGGGCTTGCGCTCCGGATACTTGGCGGTATAGCCCTCGATGTGGAGCGTCGAGGCGATGATTTCCTTGACCGTCTCGTCGGGCACATCGGGGTGCGTGCGGATATACATCAAAAGACCCATGATGAGGGTGTAGAACGTTTCGTAGACATGGTCGATGCGCAGCTCATGGTGGGCGACAAAATCCACCACGGTGGTGTCGCAGATATACTGCGCCACGCGTTGGACCACGTTGTGCAAAAAGCCGCCGTAGAGCGCGCCGCTGCTTGAAGTGAGCGTACTCGGCAGCTCGTGGCCGCTGGCGACCAGACGCTTAAAGAGCGGGGCGACGGTGTCGAGCGCGCCCTCGATATCACCGACGGTGCGGCCGGCGTTCCACTGCTCGAGCTCGGAGATAAAACCGTCGATCGCCTCGTCCATAACAGCGGTGACGGCGGCGTCCATATCGGCAAAGTAGTGGTAGAACAATGAGCGCGTACAGCCGGCTCGCTTGGTCACGGCCGAGACAGATAGATGCGACACGCCCAGCTCGGAACTCACGGTGCGCACGGCGGCGAGGATTTCGCGACGGCGTTCGTCGCCCGTCAAGCGCTTTGCCGCGCTGTCGGTCGTGGGGACGGCGTCGGCCACAGAGATGTTCACCGTGTTATCGCCCATGCGCTTGCTGCCTTTCATCCTCTTTTGCCTGACCGTTCGCCTAACAGTCTTGAATATTGTTGACGGTTCGTCAATACTGTTTTTGACACAATGTCAACAATAACGGGTGAACGGCGTGGGGGCATGTCGAACCCGTAAGAAGAGGGGTACCGTGGTCTCGCCGGGCTGCGGCAAGAGAAGGGACAACCATGATTCTCAACGGACCGGGGATTAGCTACACCGAGCCCGATATCGGCGCGGAGTTCGTGCCGCCGCTGCCGGAGCATCCGCGCGAGGCCATTGTCAAGCTGTGCGAGCATTGCACCAACCGTCTTCTGCATCGCGACGAGCTGCTGGGCTACGAGTACTGGTCGTTTGCCGAGGCCGCAACCGACGAGCAGGCCGAGGTACTCTGCAAGATGAAGATGCGCCGTCCCTACACGCTGCCCGAGATGGTCAAGCTCACCGGCATGCCCGAGGCCGATATCGAGAAGATGCTCGACGACATGAGCTACACGGGTCTGCTCGAGTACAACTGGGAAAATCCCGAGCGCGCCAAGCAGTGGGTGCTGCCCATGCTGGTGCCGGGTTCCGCCGAGTTCCTCAACATGCGCGTGAGTCAGCTCGAGGAGCATCCGGTCTATGCCAAGTTTTTTGAGCAGGCATCCAAGGGCCCGCTGTCCAAGGCTACGCCGATGGTGCCGCCCGGGGGCGCGGGCATCGGCATGCACGTCATTCCGGTCGAGAAGGCCATTGACGCCGCGAGCACGTCGGTGCCTATTGAGCATATCGAGCATTGGCTCGACAAGTACGAGGGTAAGTATGCCGCCAGCACCTGCAGTTGCCGCGCGAGCCGTCGCGTGATGGGTGAGGGCTGCGCCGACGACCCGGCAGATTGGTGCATCGCCGTGGGCGATATGGCCGACTACGTGGTCGAGACCGATCGTGGCCACTATGTGACGCGTGACGAGGTTTACGACATCTTGCGCCAGGCCGAGGACAACGGCTTTGTGCACCAGATCACCAACATCGACGGCGAGAACAAGATCTTCGCCATCTGTAACTGCAACGTCAACGTGTGCTACGCCCTGCGCACCTCGCAGCTGTTCAACACGCCCAACCTGTCGCGCTCGGCCTATGTCGCCAAGGTCGAGAAGGACAAGTGCGTGGCCTGCGGCCGCTGCGTTGAGGTGTGTCCGGCCGGCGCCGCCAAGCTGGGCCAGAAGCTCTGCAGCAAAAAGGCGGGCGGACAGGTGCCCGAGTATCCGCGCCAGGAGCTGCCCGATGCCACCAAGTGGGACCACACCAAGTGGTCGCCTAACTACCGCAACGACAACCGCATCGAGACGCACGAGTCCGGCACCGCGCCCTGCAAGACGGCTTGCCCCGCGCATGTCGCCGTTCAGGGCTATCTGAAGCTCGCGGCGCAGGGCCGCTATGACGAGGCACTGGCGCTCATTAAGCGCGAGAACCCGCTGCCCGCTATCTGCGGCCGTGTGTGCAACCGCCGCTGCGAGGATGCCTGTACCCGTGGTCGCGTGGACGAGGCCGTGGCCATCGACGAGGTCAAGAAGTTTATCGCCCAGCGCGATCTGGACGCTGCGACCCGCTACGTCCCGCCCGTGGTGACGCCGACGCGCGCTGGCGGCTTCGACCAGAAGATTGCCATCATCGGTGCCGGCCCGGCCGGTCTGTCCTGCGCTTTTTATCTTGCCGAGAAGGGCTACAAGCCCGTCGTGTTCGAGAAAAACGAGCGCCCGGGTGGCATGCTCACCTACGGCATTCCCAGCTTTAAGCTGCAGAAGGACGTTATCGAGGCCGAGGTCGAGATCATTCGCCTGATGGGTGCCGAGTTCCGCTATGGCGTGGAGGTCGGTCGCGATGTGACGCTCGACGAGCTGCGCGAGCAGGGCTTTAAGGCCTTCTACGTGGCCATCGGCTGCCAGGGCGGCCGCCTTGCCGGCATTCCGGGCGAGGACGCCGAGGGTGTGACCGCGGCCGTCGACTTTTTGCGCGAGGTCAACAGCGGCAAGATTGACGCGCTGCCCGGCCGCACCATCGTGGTGGGCGGCGGCAACGTGGCCATCGACGTTGCCCGCAACGCCTGCCGTCTGGGTTCCGAGCACGTTGAGATGTTTTGCCTGGAGAGCGAGGCACAGATGCCCGCCAGCGAGGAAGAGCGTCGCGAGGCCATCGAGGACGGCGCGCACATCAGCTGCGGTTGGGGCCCCAAGGAGGTCCACCTGGACGAGGCCGGTCGTGTGTGCGGTATCACCTTCAAGCGCTGCACGCGTGTCTTTGACGACGAAGGCCGTTTTGCGCCCGAGTACGACGAGAACGATCTACGCCGTGTCGATGCTGACCGTGTCGTCATGTCCATCGGCCAGTCCATCGTGTGGGGCGACCTGCTGGCTGGCTCCAAGGTGGAGCTTGGCCGTGGTCAGGGTGCCCTTGCCGATCCCCAGACCTACCAGACCGCCGAACCCGACATCTTTGTGGGTGGTGACGTCTACACCGGTCCCAGCTTCGCCATCGACGCTATCGCCGCCGGTCACGAGGCTGCGGTGTCCATCCACCGCTTTGTGCAGCCGGGCTCCACGCTCACCATCGGCCGCAACCAGCGCCGCTACACCGCGCTCGACCGCGACGATGTCGTGATCGAGAGCTATGACAACGCGAGCCGCGAGGTTGCCCACGTGGACCGCGAGCGCGAGAAGGCCGCGCCCTTCAGCGAGTACGTCGAGACCTTTACCGAAGAGCAGGTGCGCGCCGAGACCGCCCGTTGCCTTGGCTGCGGTGCCTCAATCGTCGACCCCAACAAGTGCATCGGCTGCGGCCTGTGCACCACCAAGTGCGCGTTTGACGCTATCCACCTGGATCGCGACCGCCCCGAGTGCTCCACGATGGTCAAATACGAGCAAAAGCTCCCCAGCCTGGGCAAGTACGCCTTGAAGCGCGCCATCAAAATTAAGTTTGGTCGTAAATAAGTAGCCATAGCGGACAGGGAACGGCGGAAGGACAACAAAGTGCACGAGCTCGGGATTGTGTATCACATCATTCGCGATGTTGAGAATGTGGCGCGCGCCAATGGCGTGAGTCGCGTCTCGAGCGTGACGTTGTTGCTGGGCGAGGTCTCGGGCGTCGTTCCCGACCTGCTGCTCGATGCTTGGCGTTGGGCGGCAGATAAAAAGCCCATCACCGAGGGGGCGGAACTTATCGTGGAGCCTGTCGAGGCCGTGACGCACTGCGAGGCATGCGGCCGCGACTACGCGACGGTCGAGCACGGCAAGACCTGCCCCCATTGCGGCAGCGGCGAGACCTATCTGCTGCAGGGCCAAGAGGTCATGATCAAGCAGATCGAAACCCCCGACGAGGACCCGGCGGACGCCGTTCCCAGCAAGGCTCCTGCGTCCAGCGACACCCCCGACGCCGTCGACGCCGCCAACCCCCTCCACATCGCCTAGCCCCTCATCAGTTGCGGTGAAACAGTTCCTAAAATCGTCCGCACCCCCCCCAATCAGGAACTATTCCACCGCAACTTTTTTGTCGCTATTATTCAGTTTGACTAGATTTTCAGAGCATATTTGTCATTAGCAGTCAAGTGGGGTCTGTTCAAACAAAAATGCGCCGTATTGAGCACGTTTTCATCCAGTTATAATCGGTATTAATGAACAGTGTGCCTATATATGTCAAAATATCGGATCGCTTAAGCTGCGAATTAGCAGGTAATGAGCTAAAAATCAGCAATGTAATCAACTTGTAACAAACCTTGACGTTTAAACAAATAATTCAACCTTTTGCGGTTTCAGCTATAATTCCACAAAGCAAACAGGTATACTCCTTTCATGTCGTGTAGGAAATACGTAGACAAAAAGGAGGTTATGTGATGGTAAGTATTGTTCTTGCTAGCCATGGGGACTTGGCAGCTGGAATCAAGCAGACGGGCTCGATGGTCTTTGGCGATCAGCCGTCTGTTGCCGTGGTCTCGCTCGAGCCGAGCATGGGCCCCGACGACTTCCGTGCCAAGGTCGAGGAAGCAATCGCTTCCTTCGAGGACCAGGAGCAGGTGCTCTTCCTCGTTGATCTGTGGGGCGGCACGCCGTTCAACCAGATCAGCGGGCTCATCGAGGGCCACGATTCCTGGGCTATCGTCACCGGTGTCAACCTGCCTATGCTCATCGAGGCATATTCGCAGCGCTTTGACGCAAAGAACACTGCACATGCGATCGCAAAACATCTCGTGACTGAGGCTAAGGCTGGCGTGCGCGTCAAGCCCGAGTCTCTGGAGCCCGAGGAGAAGAAGCCGGCTGCGGCCGCCGCTGCTCCTGCAGGCGCCATCCCTCCGGGAACGGTCATCGGCGACGGACACATCAAGATTGCCCACGTCCGTATCGACACCCGTCTGCTTCATGGTCAGGTGGCCACCACGTGGACCAAGCAGATCAACCCCAACCGCATCATCGTGGTTTCCGACGGCGTTGCTCACGACGAGCTCCGCAAGACCATGATCGAGCAGGCTGCCCCTCCGGGAGTCCATGCCAACGTCGTGCCCATCAAGAAGATGGCCGAGGTCGTCAAGGACACGCGCTTTGGTGACACCAAGGCCATGCTGCTCTTTGAGAACCCGCAGGATCTGCTCAAGGCCATCGAGGCCGGCGTAGACATCAAGGAAGTTAACATCGGTTCCATGGCTCACTCCAAGGGCAAGGTCGTCGTCACCAACGCCGTCGCTATGGGCGATGACGACGTCAAGACTCTCGAGGCCCTCAAGGCCAAGGGCGTCAAGTTCGAGGTCCGCAAGGTTCCTTCGGATTCTTCCGAGGATCTCGACGCCATGTTGAAGAAAGCTAAGGCCGAACTGGCCGCTCAAGCATAGTAAAGGAGGGTCCGATACATGTCTGCAATCACTATTCTGCTTGTTGCGATTGTCGCGTTGCTTGCCGGTATGGAAGGCATTCTGGATGAGTTCCAGTTCCATCAGCCGCTCGTGGCATGCACGCTTATCGGTCTCGTAACCGGTCACCTTCAGGAGGGCATCCTCCTGGGCGGTTCGCTCCAGATGATGGCCCTTGGCTGGGCTAACGTTGGCGCCGCTGTCGCGCCTGACGCCGCTCTGGCCTCGGTCGCTTCTTCGATCATCATGGTGCTCGCCCTCAACGGTGGCGCCACCGATTCGGCAAAGGCCGTTACCGCCGCCATCGCCGTCGCCGTCCCGCTGTCGGTCGCTGGTCTGTTCCTGACCATGATCTGCCGTACCCTGGCTACCGCTATCGCTCACGCCATGGACGGTTGCGCCGAGAAGGGCGACTTCTCCGGCATCGAGCGCTGGCAGTACGCTGCTATCCTCATGCAGGGCCTTCGTATCGCCATCCCGGCAGTACTTCTGTGCATCATCCCGGCCGAGGCTGTTACCAACGCGCTTAACGCTATGCCCGACTGGCTGTCCGGCGGTATGGCTGTCGGCGGCGGCATGGTCGCTTCCGTCGGTTACGCCATGGTCATCAACATGATGGCCACCAAGGAGACCTGGCCGTTCTTCATCCTCGGCTTTGTCCTTGCTGCCATCCCTCAGCTCACGCTGATCGCCCTTGGCCTCATCGGCATCTCCCTTGCCCTCATCTACCTTGGCCTCAAGGATCTGGCCAAGCAGGGTGGCGGCATGGGCGGCGGCTCCGGTGACCCGCTCGGCGACATTCTGAACGATTACGAGTAGGAGGGGAGTGATACATATGGCAGAGAACAAGATTCAGCTCACCAAGGCTGACCGCAAGAAGGTTTGCTTCCGTCATCAGTTCCTTCAGGGCTCGTGGAACTACGAGCGTATGCAAAACGGCGGCTGGTGCTTCGCAATGATCCCTGCGATCAAGAAGCTCTACACCAACAAGGATGACCAGATTGCCGCTCTTAAGCGCCACCTGGAGTTCTATAACACCCATCCCTATGTTTCCGCCCCCGTCATTGGCGTCACCCTCGCTCTCGAGGAGGAGCGCGCCAACGGTGCTCCGATCGACGACGTCGCCATTCAGGGCGTCAAGGTCGGTATGATGGGCCCGCTCGCCGGCGTCGGCGACCCCGCCTTCTGGTTCACCCTTCGCCCGATTCTGGGCGCTCTGGGCGCTTCCCTGGCCCTGTCCGGCAGCATCGCCGGTCCGCTGCTGTTCTTCTTCGCGTGGAACATCATCCGTTACGCCTTCCTGTGGTACACGCAGGAGTTTGGCTACAAGGTCGGCTCCTCCATCGCCAAGGACCTCTCCGGCGGTCTGATGGGCAAGGTCACCGAGGGTGCTTCCATCCTGGGTATGTTCATCATCGGCGCCCTGGTCGAGCGCTGGGTGTCCATCTCCTTCACCCCGGTCGTCTCCAAGGTCACGCAGTCTGCTGGCGCCTTTATCGACTGGGCTAACCTGCCCTCTGGTTCTGAGGGTGTCAAGGAAGCACTGACGATGTATAACTCCATCGGTGCTAACGCCCTTGATCAGGTGAAGGTCACCACGCTTCAGGCCAACCTCGATCAGCTCATCCCCGGCCTTGCCGCCGTGTGCCTGACCCTGCTGGTCTGCAAGCTCCTCAAGAAGAAGGTCAGCCCGATCGTCATCATCCTGGCTCTCTTCGCCATCGGCATCATCGGTCGCGTCTGCGGCTTCATGTAAGCACGTTTCGGCTTAAGACCGAGAATTGCTAGGCAAGGGCTTTTGAGCCATTGAAACGGACCGCACCCGGTGGGTACACTGGATGCGGTCCGATTGTTTTATTTGGAGGGCGAGGTGCGCATGGCGCAATCTCAGAACAGCACGGTCGATCTGGCAACGCCGGCAACCTGCCTGATGGGGCTTACCAGCCACGGTAACGTGATGGTGGGCAATAAGGCGTTCGAGTATTACAACGAGCGCAATCCCGAGGATTATATTCAAATCCCGTGGGACGAGGTCGACTATATTGCCGCCGAGGTTTTACGCGGCACCAAGAAGATCACGCGTTTTGCCATCTTCACCAAGGACAACGGTCACTTTACGTTTTCGACGCGCGACGACAAAGAGACGTTGCGCGCGGTCCGCAAGTACGTCGACGAGGATAAGCTTGTGCGTTCGCCCGACTTTATCGATGTGACGGCCAAGGGCGCCAAGAGCATCCCTGCTGCCATCAAAGGCCTTTTCCACAAAGGTAACTAGTCGCCTGCGACGTTCTTAAACGACTAGTCATTAAAGAGCGTCGTAGATGACTATCTCGAAGAGCGGCTATGCGCTGCATGGTAGTGGCGTAAATCTGCTACACTAGTACAACATGCCTCCGTAGCTCAGGGGATAGAGCACCGCTCTCCTAAAGCGGGTGTCGACGGTTCGAATCCGCCCGGGGGCACCAGAGAAATAGCAGGTCAGACGGTATAAATCGTCTGACCTGTTTCTGTATGGATAGGGGTAAAACCCGCCTGAGGGGTGAAAAAGGGGTGAAAGTTCATTCTATGGGGAAAACATCGCGACTTCATATTTCACCCCAGAGTTTCACCCTCAGGGCCGGTTTTCAACCCTTCCCACAGCCTACGGGCTGGATGTGGGACCCTCCGGCTATGGAAAGCGTTGAAAACCTAGGCTGTCGTTGCCGTAGGGCAAGCCAGTTTCCGGCAGCCCTTTGATACCTTTTGATTGCTATTGAAGCCCTGTTGGACATTAGATGACGTTGGAAGTCTGTCCTTTCGTTCTAATTCGATTTGTGCTCTGTCTTATTTGACAAAGAGGTCAGAGTTGAAGAACTCTTTCAGGGAAACGCCGAGCCCTTGTGCAATCCGGTCGATATTTTCAATTGATATGTTCCGCTTGCCGGTTTCGACCTCAGCGAAGTATGTTCGGGACATTTCGATAGAGTACGCAATAGTTTCCTGGCTATAGCCGAGTCCGTTTCTCAACTCTTTTATTCTCAGCCCGACCCTCATCTTTATATCTAACTGAGTCATTGGCACCTCCTAATAGGTTGTGCCAATGATTCGTTTCGGTTCTATATGAGTCACACCTATATAAGTGACAATTTGGAATACAATGCCGCTAAGTTAGACCTCTGATAATTGAACTGGAGTTTGCCGATGGATGAGTACGGCTCTCGGGAAATTAAACGATCGGATTCGACGAAGGAGGAGAATGCTAAGAAGCCGCTCGTGCTCTTCGGGCGCGAGTTCTCCCGTAAGCAGGTCTGCGCGGCTGGTGCGGGAATCCTCTGTGCGGCGCTTCTCATCGGCGGCGGTGGATATGCCATCACACATGCGGATTGGACGGGCAAAGCGAACGCCCATGCGGTGTCCCAGTCAAAGGACGATGAGGAGCAGGACATGGTGCTTTCCCTTGAGGTGAAGGCTGACGGCTGGGATACGGAAACCTCCACGCCCGTCATCGCCCATATCGAGGATGAGGACGGGAAAGTAGACTTCTACACCGCCATCGCCGCGAACAAGCAGGTGACCGTGAAGGTCGGTGAGTCCGGTACCTATACCGTCACATTCATTTCACCGGTGAACGCCGACGGCTCCATCTATAAGGTGCCATCGAAGAAGGTTACCGCCGGAAAAGCCGACAAGACAGTTGCCACAGGCGTGACTTTCGATAAGGTGGATGCGGACAAGGTAACGAAAGATGACTTGACAGCCATTGCCAAGGACGTTGCGGAAGCCGTGAAGAAGGGCGATTCCACCCTGACCGGGGACAAGGGCGCTGAGGTCGTGAAGAAGTTCGAGGACAACATCAAGAAGAACCCGAACGCCGATACCGATGCCGTCGAGAAGGAGACCGAGAAGGCTCAGGAGTCCGCCAAGGAAGAGAAGTCCGACGCGAAGACCCCGGAAACTTCCGACAGCAAGAAGAGCGATTCAGGTTCATCCAACGGCTCCAAGAAGGATAATGGGAAGACCACAGGCAGCTCCGATAATTCTGGAAACAAGAGCAATTCATCCTCCAAGAAAGACGAGGGAAAATCCGATAGCAAGCCGAGTGGCGGCAACAGCAGCAACTCCGGCTCAAACTCCAATTCAGGCAGTTCATCGAAAAAGGATGACACCCCGGCGCATCAGCACAACTGGGTTGCCCAGACAAAAACCGTCCATCACGACGCTCAGTACAAGACCGTCCACCACGACGCGGTGACGCATCAGGTATGGCATGACGCGGTGACGGAGGAACACTATATCTGCAACCAGTGCGGTGCGGATATCACGTCTGACCCTTGGGGGCATATTAACAACTCTCTTATGAATGGTGGTAATTGCGGAAGCTATCACTCTACCTATGTGACTGTAAAGCAGGGGTATTATGAAACCGTGACCGACCAAGCGGCCTATGACGAGCAGGTGCAGGTGCGCGATGCATGGGATGAGACTGTGACCACTGGGTATAAGTGCTCTTCTTGCGGTGCCACGAAGTAACTTGAAAGAGCAAGGCAATCGTCTATTTCAGGCAAGGAAAGCCCCGACCAAATGGCCGGGGCTTTCTTAATGTTCATCGATCGGCCTTGCGGCCGATGGGTCCCGCCCATAAGCGGGACCCCCGCGACGCGTGGCGTCGCTCTCGCTACGGCTTCCTGCAACGCTCCCAAGGATCGCGTTTCCGTCCGCCTCCGCTCACACCGGCCCCGCCCGCCGAACGGCTGCGCTCGATGGCTTCCAGAGGTCGCCATCGCTCCGCCGTTCGCCGGACGGGGCCTCTCGCGCCGGGTCGCCGAGCACCGTCGTGCGACGCTCCCCATGGGTCGCGTCTCCTCGGCGTCGGCTCAACCGGCGCTCACCTGCCCGGGCTCGCGTTGCCTCGGCAACCGGCTCGCTCCGTGCAGGCAAGATATGGATTCCGTTGCACGGAATCATCTTGCCGCCTGCGGCGGAGGGCGAACCGCTCCGAAGTCGCTCCCGCCAATAATAAGCCGGGACGCTTGTTGCGTCCCGGCCCAAGCGCTCAGTCCCCTCGCCCGTTCTGGTTCTCCCACGACTTGCGCTCAAGTTCCCAGAACGCCCTCATCGCCGTCGCGATCCCGCGCAGCGTGAAGCGGACGACGAGGCCGGTTGAGCGGTCGACCGCGAAGCCGAGCCTGCCGCCGTTGACTTTCCGCACGGCCCCGAGGGCCTTCGAGAAGAAGCGGTACTGGAGGCTCCCGCCCTTCGACCTCGCGAGCTCGATGCCGTCTCGCCTGAGCCGCCGGTCGAGCTCGGACATGCGGTCGGGGCAGTCCCTCACTCGTCCGACCTCCTCGACGCGACGGGCGACCGCCACGCGGACGCGGGCGTTCTCGGAGCGCTCGGCTTGCCCCTTGCGGGCCATGTCGCGTTCCTCCCTGCCCGGCTGTCTCGCGTGGACGCGCGAGTTGGCCTTGCCGCGCTCAAGCTGCTTGAGCCCATACCTTTCGTCCAAGGTGCGAACGGTTTTCACGCGTGCGGCAGCGGCTTTGCGTGCGGGGCCCTCGTCGAGCCTCCTGCCCGTCTCAAGGTCGCTGCGGTTGATGCCGAGGTGCACGGCATAGCGGTCGGTGTCGTCGGAGCGGCAGCGCTCGCGATGCAGAACTATGACGACCTCTTGGTTCGGATAGCGCTCGGCCACGTAGTCGCGTGCGTATCGCATGCACATCTCCGGCGTCATCTTCCCGCCGTTGAGGTCGCACTCGTCGGGGAGGAAACCAAGTATCTGATGCTGCATGTAGGTGCACTTCGCCCCCGCCTTCCCCGGCTTGTCATGCCCCATGGCCTTCCTCGTGTCTGCCATCTCTTGGAACCAGCGCTCTTCACTGATGATGTTCTGCGTGTCGTGCGCGAGAGCTTTGTCCCTGTCCCATGAGAGATAGTCCTTGAGGCGGGAGAGGTGCTTCTCGCTGCACACGCTTGTCTGTTTAATCGCTGTCATGGGTCCTCCCTAGTCGAGCGAAAGGCCGCTGAATTTGCCGGTCGGCTGGATCTCGGCTTTCTTCTTCGGCTCGGGCCACTTGGGGCACCAGAGGCCGACGCGTTCTCCCATCTTCTCGGCAGCGGCCTCGTCCAGTTGCTTTTGATAGGCACGGCGCTTCTCCGCCTCGTGCTCCGGAGTCCCGAGGTCGAAGTGCTCCTTCGTGGGCGTCTTGGTGCAATCGGCGACGGGTGAGCGGAAGACCCCGGCTCGCTCGGCGGGCATTCCGTTGTCCGCGTGCTTCACGACGACTATCCCGTCCCGGTCCGGGGCCATGTCGCGCCACTCCCATGCGTGCACCACGTCGTCGGCGCTCTCGCTGTAGGAGGTCGAGGCCGACGAGCCCGACGCCGCCGAGCTGCTGCTCGTGCCCCGCGTGTGGCGGGTGGTCTTTCCTATGAGCTCGGTGAAGTACCGGCGGTCCTCCTCCTCAGCGAGCTTCATGGCGACCTTGACGCTGCAGTTCGCGAGAATTTTCCTGCGCCCGTCTCGCTCACCATATTTATTAAGCTGGGATATATCTTGCGTTGCCCCCGTCCAGTAAATCTGGAACGCCCTTCCAAGCGAAAGGAGGGCGGGCAGGCACTCGACGCGGGGGAGGTTGCCCCACTCGTCGCCGAGTATCTGCACGGGGCGGGGGAGCCTGCCGCCGTTGGAGTCGGCGGCGGCCTGGACGGATGCCCAGAGCTGCGAGAGGAATATCGCCGCTATGCAGTTGTAGGGCGAGCCCTCGTCGAGCACGTGGAGGAACACGGCGCTCTTGTTCTCAAGGATCGAACGCGGGTCGATGTCGGACCCGGACGTCATCCACGCGACCGGGGCTGACGAGAACGGGCGGAGTGCCACCTTGAGCGTCGAGAGGATGCTCCTGAGCTCGTTGCCGCCCGAGGAGACGAACTGCGAGGCCCTGTTCTTCGCGGGGTGCCCGCTCGGCAGGGCGCGGAAGACGGACTTCAACGGTTCGGCCGGGTCGTCGCCCTCGGCCTCGGTGCCACGGTCCAACACCTCGCAGACGGTCGCTAGGTGCTTGGACTCCTCGGGGCACTCGTCGGACATGGAGACCAGCAGGACGAGGGCGGACAGGAGCCCCCGCGCGGACGCGGTCCAGTGCGAGCCCTTGCCCTTCTCGTCGTCCTGTACCACGAGCTCAGCGATGGCGTCCGCCGCCTGCTCGGCCTCCTGGTTCCGGCCCTCGGCGTGGAGATCGAGCACCTGCCTGAGCGGGTTGAACCTCTGGCCACGATAGGGATGCTGCGTGTCGAGTAGGAGGACGCGGTAGCCGCGACGGGTCAGCTCGTCGCCCGTGAGCTCTACGAGCTCGTTCTTCACGTCGGAGACGACGAGGGTCGCGGGTTCGGAGCCGTTTGAGCCGTCGCCGTACGAGAGCAAATCGATAGAGGGAAGGTAGAGGAAGCGGCTCTTGCCTGACCCAGTGGCCCCGGAAACGAAAACCATCTTCTTGGGCTCGAAGAGATAGCAGGGCTTGCCGCGCCGCTTGGTGAACCCGTAGACGAACCCGCGCGACGAGGGGTTGGTCGAGCCGTCCCATGTGATGGAGCCCCTCACGACCTCCCGGCCCGTCTTCACGTGCGCGTCCCCGAGCACGCCGCCGTCCTCGGCCCTCGCGTTGGGGGCGCTTGAGTAGGCGATGAGCGTGCATGCACAGAGCGAGAGGAGGAGGGTGAGGGCGGTGCCCGCCGGGCAGGCGGTGAAGGAGCCCGAGAGCCACCAGCCGAGAACCGTGGCCGCGTCGAGCGCCGAGGGAAGGGACGATACGTCGAGCGGGAGCCCTGCGACGAGGCGGTCTATGGGGGAGGCGAGCGCCGGGCAGGCGAGCGCGGCGAGGACGATTGAGGCGACGAGCGCCGTCAGCATCTTTGTCTTCATGGTTGTTCCTTTGTTTTTGACAGGAGGTCCGAGAGTTGCGAGGCCGTGCGGGCTATGAGGCTTACGGCCTCCGAGAGCTGATGCGCCGTCTGTCCATCGACCCCGTATTTATTGACGGACCTGACGGCCTGGTTAAGGTTGTTGCCCTGGCGCTTCGTCTCGGTGAGCATCTGCCGGAGGGTCGCCTCGTCTGCGACCTTGACCGGTTTCTCTCCGATATTGAGCGCGGCCTCGCGCATGAACGTCGATGGGGGCATGCCGAAAGAGGAGGAGCGGGCCACGATTGCGGCCCGCTCCCCATCGGTCATCCTGACGTTTATATGCGCGGTCCTGCTATTGCCGCGCATCGCCTAATCCCTATCGAGGAAGGTGGCATGGGCCCCGTCGAAATCGAGCCGCGCCTCGGCCAACATTCCGTAACGGTTCTTGAGGGCAATGAGCTTGAGCGGAGTTCCGCTTGCGGGAGGCTCATAGGGAAAGCTGGGCTTACCGTTGTCGTCGGCGAGGTAGAGCACGGAGTCGAAGCCGTATTCGACGGCGGAGGAGCCGCCGAACATGCCGAGGTTTGGCTTGGTCGACTTCCCAGACTCATAGGACTTGCGCGTGGTCGAGCTCAGGGCGATGACGGGCGAGCCATAGAGGTTCGAAATTTCGCGCAAACCCTTTATGCATGCGGTGATTGCCAGGCGCTCGTCGATGAACTGCTGGTCTGCCGTGGTGCCGCAGGCCAGGAGCTGCAGATAATCCACGAAGACGATAGGGGGCTCGTTGCGCTCGCGTGCCACCAGGCCGACGAGGTTCGAGAGCTCGACGGTGTTCAGCGGACCGGTGATGCAAAGGTTGGGGGCGATACGCTTGCGGTACATGCCGAGCGCGGTTTCGAAGATTCCGTGCTTAGGATGGTCTGCTGCTGCTGTGCTCGCGACCTCAGAGAGGGCAAGCTCGGTGCCGCTGAGCCGCGTAAGGCTTTTCTCCAAGAGCTTGTGCGCGGGGAGCTCGGCGGAGACGTAGACGACCGGGTGTCCGTCGCCCGCGAGCTTGTCGGCCTCCTGCAATACCAAGGTCGTCTTGCCTTTGCCGGGTGCGGTACCGATGGCGTAATTCAGCCCAGGGTAAACGCCGCCGAGGATGTCGTTGAGGGCCTTGAGGCCAAAGTGGGCGACGGGTTGGTCACCTTTAAGGTCGCTCAGATGCTCGTCGAGCTTATCAGACTCGAAAACGAGAGGGCTGGGGGTCGGGCGCTGCATTACTCGCTCGCCTCCTCAGCCAAAGTCCTGAAATAGGCGATGAGGTCTTCTTCCATGACAAAATACTGGTTGGCGATGCGGAAGCAATGATGAGTCGACCTCATGAGCCGGATGGCACTTGACTGGCCAATGCCGGTGAGAATCTGAACGTCGAGACGGCTCAAGATACGCTTGGTGCCGGTGTGGCGAAGGTCGATGCCTGCGGAAATGGCGTCAACCTTGGGGTCATCTGCAAGATGCATGATAAACTCCTCTATGTGGGCGCTCGGCTCCTCTTTGATGTTTGGCGACTAAGAGAGGGGAGCCGGGTGCCGTTTTTTATTACCAGTCGGAACAAACCTCTTCAAGAAGACTGCTCCATTTGCGACGCAACTCCGGGGTATCCGGGAGTACGTGCTGGTTGCCGCAGTCTGCGGCAGAGGTCGTGACGCTCTCTTCGAGCGCGGAGAAGGCGTCGGCGAGATAGGCGCATGTCGCGTTCAGCTGGCCGATTTCGTCAAAATATTCGATGGCGAAGCGCACGAGCGCCACAACGGGGGCGCGGTTATAGTTGGTGGACGCCTCGTCCATCAGGGCGCGGCCGTACTTCACCGCCCTGTCGGTCTCGTAATCGACAAAGGGGTCTGAGGGATCGCGCGGAACCTTGTGCTCCATAAAGTCAATGACGGAATCAAAGCAGCGGCGAAGGTGCGGCATGTCCATCGCGCTGGTAAAGAGCGCGGTCTCACAACGCCTCTCGTGGATTAGCTCGAAACCGAACTCGACAATGGGCTTATAGCCGCCGTGGGCGACGGTTCCCGTCGCGCCAGTGACGTTCGAACGCAGAACGTCCGAGACGCTCGCAAACAGACCACTACCGCTGTAGACGTCGAGCATCCTGTCCCTCGGAAATGCCGGGGAGGGAAGCACCTCGTCAAAGACAAGGCCGATAATGGCTTTTGACTCATCGGTCGCTCGAAGGTAAGCCTCGTCGGAGACCATCTGTGAGAAGGGGGTCTTGAGGTTTTCGGGTATGCGGATACGCTTCTCGGCCTTCTTCTTATAGACCATTTTATTCACCTCCAATCGTTTGTCTGCAATCATCATACCATCAGACGGCGCATGTAGCCCTAGTAGTAGCCCACCGTATGAAGAGATAGTGAACATCGAGGTAAACTAGCCATTACTTAGATGACAGCAATTCAAAGACTTCTGCTGCGTTTCGGTCATTGGCCCTGATTGCATGGGTGTAGAAATTAGCCGTTGTGCTTGCGGAGGCATGGCCCATTCGCGCCTGAACGGTCTTTAAATCGACGTTGCTCGCCACGAGAGCGGTCGCGGCGGTGTGACGGAGGCCATGGGGAACAAGTCCTGAGTAACCAGTGCCGCGCGTATGAAGCTTGCCGTCTCGCATGAACTGCTTCGTCACATCGCTATAAGTCCCATAGCCGTTATCGACGCAGAAGTCCCTAAACCATCGAGAGTAGTTGTGCCCGCTTGGTCTGGTGACGCTTATGCTGCGGAAACCGTCGGCATCCTTTCCAACGCTGAATGCGTGGACGATGGGGTCGGTATCCTTTTGTTCCAACCCGCGACGTCTGAATATGTCGCGCTGCATAGTCTTCCACTTGTCTAAATACTCGGCCAGAGCTTTGTCTATGGAGAGAATGCGTCTGCTCATCTCCGATTTCGGGGGCCTCAAGGTCTTGTCGCTGGTGTACTGCCGGACGATTCGGAGCTCCATGGCTTCGGGGTCGTAATCGAGCCAGCTGAGCCCTAAAGCCTCGCCTTTCCTCAGCCCGAGGTGAAATATAAGCATGGTGCAGACGGTCATGGGCCCCATCGGCTCGGAAAGCAAGCACTCAGTGAATCTTGGGAGCTCATCGGGAGGGAGAAAGTTTCGTGCTCGCAGGTCCGGTTTCGGCAGCTTTATGCCGATGCAAGGATTGCGGCCAATCAGTTCGTTCTCAAGGGCATCTTGCATGACCTGCTTAAGCTTGACGTGAATGCGACGGATCTCGGCGTCGGTGAACCTTCCATTTGAACGGGCCTCAGCGTAGGCGCGTTTAACATCGTCGGGCCTCAGGTCGGCTAGGGGCGCGTCTTCGAACAGTTCGCGTATGTGTCGCACGTCGTATCCCTCTCGCTCATATGAGAGAGGGGAGCCGAATGAGCTCTCTCGGAGCACGTGGAAGGATTCGGCATATGCCGCTACGGTGCTCGGAGCATCTCTAGATGGTTCATAGCTCTCAAGTTCCTCGCGGTACTCGTTGAGAGCGTTTGCGACTTCGCTAGGCCAGTTCTTCGGGTTCTTGCTCTTGCAATGGATGGTCCTCTTGGGTGTTTTGAGATACTTAACTTTGCTGCCGTTCTTTCCGGAGTTCGGGTCTCTCCCAAGAGAGAAGTAAATCTTGAATGAGCCGGGCTTTCCCTTGATGGGCTCAGATGTTCCCTTTGCGGTTGGTTTGATTCTGGTTTCCAAAAGTGTCCTCCAAGGGGATTACGTTAGGCTCGGGGCCGGGGCTTTGAGGGCCTCGGCCCCGAGCCTAACGTAAACTTTTCACCCCTGCAAGCCGTAAACGCAACTGCTAGGGGTGAAAAAGAGGTGAAATAGAATTCTAATAAGAACCAGCAGAAACTCAAAAACAGCTAATCTACCTGCGAATATATATAATAGGGCAAAATTGCATTTGCCCAGGTAAGGTAAATGACCATGACCTCCTAAAGCGGGTGTCGACGGTTCGAATCCGCCCGGGGGCACCAGAAGATTTTGACGGCGTCGCGAGAGCGGCGCCGTTTCTGGTTTCAAGACTTTAGTCTGCTGGGCGCGCAGCGGCCAGCTTCAACCCACCCGCTATG
>UQTR01000032.1 GCA_900544065.1 uncultured Collinsella sp. | reverse complement strand
CCGGCAGCAGCTGCTTGGAGGTCACGAGCGTGAGCGGGTACAGGCGCGTGCCGGACCCGCCGGCGAGGATGATGCCTTTCATTTGCTATAACCTTTCTTTTCTAGCGGCCCTGCGGCCGGCTCGGTTTCCGAGAAGGCGGGCGCAGCAGTCGAATCCAAAAGCGGCAAATTCCCGGATATTCCCCTCGTGCAGAAGCTGGCGGGAGACAGACTTAACGAGCCTTCCGCCCTCCCCGACCTCGGAGCTACAGGCAACGGTTTCCCCGTTCGCCTCGAGGAAACGGCCGATTGCATAGTTCCGGCGATACTGCTCGGCTGGAGTGAGGTTATGCGAATGATGCACACAGGCGTCGGCAGCATATGCAACCGAGTATCCGGCGTTTACGGCCTTCGCGGCCATGAGCATGTCCTCGCTCATATCCGTCTTTCCGAAACCGCCGAGCTCGATATATGCGCTGCGGCGGTACGCCGAGCACACGTCGGTGGCGAAATACGCCTTGATTCCCATGGTCACGACGTCGGCCTTAGAGCGAACGTTAGATTCAGGACCGTAGTTGAACTCACGGACGAGTTGTTCGAACCTACGCGCGTCATCCTTGGGAAGCTGGCGCCCGGATGAAACCACCACGCGGAAATCGTTAAGAATGGGGGCAATAAGGTTCTCAATGTAGAATTCGTCAGCGGGTACGGCATCCTGCGTCATAAAGCAGACGATATCCCCAATGGATTCCCTAAGCGCCATATCGCGAGTGAGACCGTGATTGAATTCGGAACGCTCGATACTGATCAAGCGAACCCACTCAAACGTCTTAACGATATCGACCGTACGGTCGGAAGAGCTCGAATCGACGACAATAACCTCATCGGGACGACAGGTCTGGCGATATATGCAATTGAGCAGCCCCTCGATATCGCCCTCAGCATTGAGGGTCGGAATCACAAGGGAAACCTTCGTCATCGCCCGGTCCTCCTTTTCCCGAACATGGCACCGAAGGTGCCCATGAAACATTTCCAATCCATACGGAAGCAACGGTTCCGCACATAACGGAGCTCGATCTTCTGTCGCAAGCCGCTTTCAAATGTCGCGGCGTTACGATCAGTGGCCTGCCACAGGCCCGTAATGCCCGGGGTGACGCTCAGCAGCTCCTCCTTCTCCTCGTCGGTGAAGTGCTGCTCCAGCTCGTCGCGCGTGATGGGGCGCGGGCCGATGACCGACAGATCACCCTTGAGCACGTTGAGGAACTGCGGCACCTCGTCGATGGAGCACTTGCGGATGAACTTGCCAACCTTTGTGATGCGTGGGTCGTCGTCGACCTTTCGCTCGACCTCCCACTGGTGCAGCTGCTCGGGGCTCAGGTACTTCTGCACATCACCTGCATCAGAGACCATGCTGCGAAGCTTAAGCACGCGAATCACCCGGCCTCCCCTGCCCACGCGCTCCTGCGTGTAGACCGGGCAGCCCGGGGACTCCACGCAGATCGCGGCACAGACAACGGCCATGGGAATCGCCAGCACCGCGGCGCACCCGGCGCTGAAGGCTATATCGAACGTTCTCTTGCATATGCGATAGAAGAGGGTCCCGGTAGGTTTCCTAGGCATGGGCTAGCACCCCGCCAACGGAAAAGTCTCGGGAAATGCCTCTAGCAGGCACCCCCCCCCGTTATGATTTCGACGACCGTGAGCACCACGATCTTCAGGTCCGTGATCACGCCACGCTTGGCGATATACTCCAAATCACGGCGGACCATGCCGTCGAAGTCGGTATCGTTGCGGTCAGTCACCTGCCACCAGCCGGTAATGCCCGGCTTAACAGCCAAGCGCTGCAGGTCGTACTCGGTATACTCCGCGACCTCGTTGGGCAGCGGCGGGCGCGGGCCGACGACAGACATCTGACCCATGAACACGTTCAGGAACTGCGGGAACTCGTCGATGGAGTGCTTGCGGATGAACTTGCCGATCTTGGTGACGCGCGGGTCGTCCCTCATCTTGAACATGGCTCCGGCGATCTCGTTCTGCTCCTTGAGGTCGGCGAGGCGCTCGTCGGCGTCCCTGTACATGGAGCGGAACTTCCACATGCGGAAGGTCGTCAGGCTGCCGTCGGGGCGGGTATGCCCTACTCGGATTTGGCTGTAGAATGGGCTGCCCTCGCTCTCCAGGCGGATGAGCGCAGCGAGCAACAGACTGGGGATCGCGATGACGACGAGCACGGCACCGCTGAACACGATGTCGAACGCGCGCTTTATGGCCCGGTAGGCCAGGCGCGAACGGTCCCAGTCCATGATGGATTGCATGGCCCTGTAGCGGCCGGCGCCCTCGCGCCGACCCATGGCCTGAGCAATGAGCGCCGCCCCTGCGGGCGCATTGCTCTCTGTTACTTCTTTAGCAGCCACAGTCAAACTTACGTCCCCGTTCCCCAGGGATCCCCCAATCGGTAAATTCAAAAATGCGAACGAAGAGCTGGTGCAACGTCTCCCTTACGTTTTGCTGGGAACGTCGAGCGGTAGTAGCTCCCTAAAAGTGGAGTCACCCTCGCCCACATCTACCAAGCACCAACGTTTATGACGGTCGATCTTTTTGACGCGGGCCTCTTGCCCCACCAAAGGACCCTGCTCTATATGCAATACACCGTTTTCTATACGCGCAACGCTGTTGCGCACCACACCGTCGCCGTCCAGAACGCTGCGGTACCAGTCCTGCGCATCGTCCGGCATGGGCATGTACGCCCGCTCCCTACTGCCGGCGATGCGACAGCCAAAACTCAACTGGGCCAAAGCCCTATCGAGCGCGGCGGCATCGTGCGTGGCGACGAAGAAATATTCCTTGTACATGGGTTTGGTTTGGAGCGACCATGCGCCGTCCCGCTTAAACCAGAACTCCTTGTGCATCACAAAAGCGTCCTGCATAAGGTTGTGCGGGATAATGCTGCGGACCTTTTCGCAGGTCTCGCGCTCTTTTCCGTTGGGGGTGTGGACCAGATACCAGCGGACGCGACCGTGTTGGCTGCTGGTGGTGGCGCCGTTAAATGCGCCCGGCAGCTGCTCTTGGCGCCGTGCCGTCTGTCCCATGTTCTCGCCCCCTCTTTTGGCTTTGCGATGCACGCAAATGCAGGGGCGTTTAGAACAGGCTTCTCGCTCGCAGCAGGCGCAGTCGCAAAAGTACAGGTTTTTGTATCTTTCGACAGACGACATTATACGAGCAATTAATCCGCGTTTGCCCAGATTGCGCAAATTGTACTGCCAGTAGATACATCTCCATACCCCTCTACAAAAACCTGTACCTTTTTGTGCAACAAAAAAAGCCGCTCAACCAGCGGCTTTTCTTATTTACGTATGAAAAAAGGCGACCGCCCTTTGTGGACGGTCGCCTTTGTTAATTGTTGTGTTACTTGCCTTAAGCGCGGGTCTTGATCTCCTCGAGCACCTTGGCAACAAACTCGTCGACGCTCATCTGAACGGTCTCGTTGGAGCGATCGCGGACGGAGATGTTGCCGGCCTCGACCTCCTTCTCGCCCAGGATGAGCATGTAGGGCACGCGGTCGATGCTGCGGGCCTCGCGGATCTTGTAGCCGATCTTCTCGTCGCGATCGTCGCAGACAACGCGAATGCCGGCCTCCTCCAGCTTGGCGCACACCTCGTGGGCGTAGTCGCGGCTCTTCTCGGACACGGGCAGGGCCTTGACCTGCACGGGAGCCAGCCAGGTGGGGAACTTGCCAGCAAAGTGCTCAATCAGAATACCGATGAAGCGCTCGATGGAGCCAAAGCACACGCGGTGCAGCATAATGGGGCGCTTCTTGGTACCGTCGGCGTCCACGTACTCCAGGTCAAAGTTGAGCGGCATCTGGAAGTCGAGCTGGACGGTACCGCACTGCCAAGTACGGCCGAGCGAGTCCTCCAGGTGGAAGTCGATCTTGGGGCCGTAGAAGGCGCCGTCGCCCTCGTTGACCTCGTAGTCCATGTGCAGCTGCTCCAGAGCGGTGCGCAGGCCCTCCTCGGCGCGAGCCCAGTCCTCGTCAGAGCCCATGGAGTCCTCGGGGCGGGTGGAAAGCTCAACGTGGTACTTAAAGCCAAACTTTTGGTACACGGAGTCGATGAGGTTGACCACGCCCACGATCTCGTCGGTCAGCTGGTCGGGACGCACAAACAGGTGGGCGTCGTCCTGGCTAAAGCAGCGCACGCGGAACAGGCCGTGCAGGGCGCCGCGCAGCTCGTGGCGGTGCACCAGGCCAATCTCGCCGGCGCGGATGGGCAGCTCGCGGTAAGAGTGCGGCTTGGAGGCGTACACCAGCACGCCGCCCGGGCAGTTCATGGGCTTAATGCAGTACTCTTCGTCGTCGATGACGGTGGAGTACATGTTGTCCTTGTAGTGGTCCCAGTGGCCCGAGGTCTTCCACAGCTGCTTGTTCATGATGAGCGGCGTGGAGATTTCCACGTAGCCGGCCTTGTGGTGGATCTCGCGCCAGTAGTCCAGCAGCGTGTTCTTAAGGATCATGCCGTTGGGCAGGAAGAACGGGAAGCCGGGGGCCTCGTCGCGCATCATAAAGAGATCCATCTCGCGGCCGATCTTGCGGTGGTCGCGCTTCTTAGCCTCCTCCAGCATATGCATGTGCTCGTCGAGCTCTTCCTTGGTGGCAAAGGCGACGCCGTTGATGCGGGTGAGCATCTTGTTGTCCTTGTCGCCCTTCCAGTAGGCGCCCGAGACGCCGGTGAGCTTAAAGGCCTTGAGGGCCTTGGTGTAGCAGATGTGGGGGCCGACGCACATGTCGATGTAGTCGCCCTGCTGGTAGAAGGTGATGCGGGCGTCGTCATCCAGGTCGCCGATGTGCTCGACCTTGTACTTCTCGCCGCGCTCCTCCATAAGGGCGATGGCCTCGGCACGGGGCTTCTCGTACACGGAGAACTTGAGGTTCTCCTTGACGATCTTTTTCATCTCGGCCTCGATCGCGGGGAAGTCGTCCTCGCTGATCTTGACGCCCTCGGGCAGGTCGACGTCGTAGTAGAAGCCGTTGTCGGTCGCGGGGCCGTAGGCAAAGTCGGCTTCGGGGTACAGGCGCTTGATGGCCTGCGCCATGATGTGCGCGGCGGAGTGGCGGATGACGTGCGTGACCTCGTCCTGCGGGAGCTCGGCCACCGAACCGTCATTGTAGAGTGCCTTCATGGGTATGTTTTCTCCTCTCGGATGCCTGATGCAAGTGCGTGCGATGCGCTCGGCGTTTTAACTTGCATCATTATAGGCAGGTTGCCTTGGTATACAAGCGCCCGCCGCACCTTAATGGCACGGCGGGCGATTTTCTACGCATGCTTCATCGTGTGGGGGTCGGGGCTGCGGGGCGCGCGTGGCTTGCAGCACGCCCGTTGCTTGCAGCCGGCCCGGCGATGGATGCGTTACTGGATGCGAGTTCGGCAGTAGGGGCAGACCTTCCAGTGCGCATCGAGCGGGCGATGGCAGCTGGGGCATACGTTGCGAACCTGGGTATCGCACACCGGGCAGACAACGAAGTCCTTCTCGATGGGCGCGCCGCACTGCGGGCAGGTGCCGTACTGGGCAAGTTGGCGCTCGCGCAGGGCCATGTCCAGCTCCTGCTCCTCGCGATCGGACGCGTAGGAGTGCGGGCGCAGGACCAGGTAGGCAATGAGGCCGACAAACGGGATGAGGGCGATGATGCCCCATGCCACGTAGGCGCTGGCGCCGCGGCGGCGAGCGTCGATGAACACATAGACGACCGACAGCACATACAGGGCGATGATAAAGCCAACGAAGGCATAGACGACGCCCATAAGCTGCGGCGACATGAGCTCGGAGATGTACTTGGACATTACGGGTACCTTTCGGATTATTAACAGTCCGGTCAAGTTTACCACGGGGTTTGTTTATATGGGACCACGGCTAGGGGCGGGGCTAGCGCGGACACAAACATCTCAATCTGTAACAGGTGGGAGCGGAATCCGGGTCTAGATGTTGCAGATCGAGACAAACGGAGGGGCCGCCAGACTAACGTCTCAATCTGTAACATCTGGGACCCAAACCCTCGTCTAACTGTTACAGATCGAGACATTCAAAATCCGCCGGAAGGTTCGTCTTGATCTGTAACATCTAGAACCCAAATCATCAGCTAACTGTTACAGATTGAGACAAAGAAAGCCGTCCGCACCGAATATCTTAATCTGTAACAGTAACTCGGCAAAAACAGTCCCAGATGTTACAGATTGAGACAAATCTCGGACACCGAAGGTGGCATACGAGGTTGCCGACGTTGCCGGGTCTCCCCTCGTCTGCCGTTGGCGGGTGTTGCGGGGCTGTTCGCCGCATTGCCGCTGCGCTGGAGGTATGCAGACCGTAGGATAGTCTTATTGACGGCCTGTCAACTCGTCTGGGAGGCACTGTGACAGAAACGTTTGATATCGCGATTGTCGGCGCGGGCATCACCGGATGCGCCATCGCGCGGCAGCTCGCGCGATTTGAACTGTCCATTTGCGTGGTCGAGGCTGCCAACGATATCGCGCTGGGCGCCTCGAAGGCCAACGGCGGCTTGGTGCACGCCGGCTACGATCCGGCGCCGGGCACGGTCAAGGCGCAGGTCAACGCCCGCGGTTGCGAGCTATATGGCACGTGGGCCCAGGAGCTAGGCTTTTTGTTCCGCCGCACCGGGTCGATGGTACTGGGCTTCAACGATGAAGACCGCGCTCACCTGGAGAAGCTGCGCCAGAACGGCCTTGCCAACGGCGTGCCCGAGCTGTCGATTATCGGCCCCGAGCACATCCACGAGCTGGAACCGCGCGCGAGCGCCGAGGCAACGAGCGCGCTGTGGTGCCCTTCGACCGGTTACGTCGACCCGTTTGAAGTGGCCATCGCCGCGCTGGAAAACGCCGTTGCCAACGGCGTGACGTTTATGCGTTCCGCGCCGGTGGAGGCGATTGAAGTCGCCGGCGGCGTTGACGGGGGCGCTGCCGCCGACGACAAGGGCCGCGCGCGATTTACGCTGGTAACGCCCGCCGGAGACGTGCGCTGCCGTTACCTGATTAACGCCGCGGGCAACGGTGCCGCAGACATCTCGCATATGGCGGGCGCCGAGGAGTTTCAGATGGTCTGGCGCCAGGGCAACATTGTGGTGCTGGACAAGGAGCCGCGAGTGCTCATGCCGCTCTATCCCGTTCCCACGCCGGTTTCCAAGGGCGTTATCGTCACGGGCACCGTACACGGCAACACTGTGATTACCGCGACGGCCGCGGTGCGCGAGCCTGGCGACACGCAGACCTATGCGAGCGATGTGAACGCGCTGCTGAGCGGCGCGCGCAAGCTGGTGCCCGATCTGGACACGCGCCGTGTGGTGCGCGCGTTTGCCGGCGGTCGTCCGGTCATTCAGGGAACGAACGACTTCTTTATTGGGCAGTCGGCCGTGGTGCCGGAGCTGTTCCAAGCGTCAGGCATTCAGTCGCCGGGTGCGGCGAGCGCGCCGGCCATTGCCGAGCGTATGGAACAGGTGTTGCGCGATGCCGGCGTGCCCCTGCGCGAACGGGACGATTGGGACCCGATTCGCCGCGCGCCCGACGACTTTGACCGCGCGCCACTTACGCGCAAAGAAGAGCTCATCGAGTCCGACCCCGCGTGGGGGCAGATCGTCTGCCGCTGCGAGACGGTGCCCGAGGCCGAGATCGTGGCCGCGATTCGACGCCAACCGGGCGCGGTTTCGGTCGAAGGCGTCAAGCGCCGCTGCCGGGCCGGCATGGGTCGGTGCCAGAGTGGCTTTTGCCAGAGCCGCGTGGTGGCGATCATCGCGCGCGAGCTGGGCTGCGACCCCAGCGAGGTGCTGTTGGAGGATACCGGATCTTGGTTGGTTGAGGGACCGCTGAAGGGGGCGCGCTAGGATGGCAACGTTTGATATGCGCGACGGACGCGCGGAGGCCGGAGCTGTAGCGTCGGTGTCGACGCAGGCCTTCGACGTGGTCGTCATCGGCGGCGGGCCTGCTGGCATGGCGGCTGCGCTTGCCGCGCAAAAGGCCGGCGCCCACGTGGCCATCGTGGAGCGCGAGCAGCATCTGGGCGGAATCCTCCGCCAGTGCATCCACCCCGGTTTTGGCCTTTCGCACTTTAAGCAGGAGCTCACCGGTCCCGAGTACGCGCAGCGCTTTATCGATCAGGTACGCGCGACCGACATTGCGCTGTTCTTGGACAGCATGGTGATTGGGATCGATTCGAGCGAGGGTGCGGGAGCCACCGCAGTCCATACCGTCACGCTCATGAGCCCCGCCGGCATGCTGCAGCTCACCGGACGCGCGGTCGTCCTTGCCATGGGGTGCCGCGAGCGCACGCGCAGCGAGATCAAGATCCCCGGCAGCCGTCCCGCCGGCGTGTTTACGGCGGGCCTGGCGCAGCGATACATCAATATCGAAAACCTCAAGCCCGGCTCGCGTGCCGTCATTTTGGGCTCGGGTGACATCGGGCTTATCATGGCGCGCCGCTGCACGCTCGAGGGGATTTCGGTCGAGGGCGTGTACGAGCTCATGCCGTACGCCAACGGCCTGCGCCGCAACGTCAAGAACTGCCTGGACGACTTTGGCATTCCGCTGCATCTGTCGACCACCGTGACGCGCGTGATCGGTCACGATCGCGTGGAGGCCGTCGAGGTAAGCCAGGTCGACGAGCATCTAGCACCCATTCCGGGGACCGAGCGCATTGTTCCGTGCGACACGCTGCTGCTTTCGGTGGGTCTGATTCCCGAGAACGAGCTTTCGGTTGCCGCGGGCGTGGAGCTGGACCCACGTACGCGCGGCGCCGTGGTGGACCAAAGTCTGCAGACGGGTGTACCGGGCATATTTGCCTGCGGCAACGTGCTGCACGTGCACGACCTGGCCGATAATGTGACGACCGAGTCCGAGCGTGCCGGTGCGGCTGCGGCGGCGTGGGCGTTGGGCGGCGACGCAGGGGCAAACGCCGCGGGCACGGGTTGCCAGCTCACGGTCTCCCCCGCCGGCATCGCAGGCTACGCACTGCCGGGCCGCATTACGACCGTCGGGCTCACTAAGCTCAACTTCCGCGTACGCCGACCGGTCGATGCCGCCCGCGTACGTATCCTGGCAGGCGACGAGGAGCTGTTTGCAGGCAAGGTCCGCCCGTTTAAACCGAGCGTAATGGAGAGCTTCCCGCTGCCGACAAAGGTGATTCAACGCGCACTCGACCTGGGTGTCAGCGAGATTGTCCTGTCCGTCGATCCCGTCGAGGAGGCGTAGGCCCATGAGCACGAACGCGATCGAAACGCTGCAGTTCAACTGCACCACCTGCCCATCCGAGTGCCTTCTGACCGTGGAGGTCGAGCGCAGCGCAGACGGCGCCGTGGTAGAGGTGCGATCCGTGACCGGCAACAGCTGCCTGCGCGGCGATACGTTCGCGCACCAGGAACTCACCTGCCCCATGCGCGTGCTAACCACTACCGTGGCCGTATCCGGCGGTGACGAGGCGCTGCTGCCCGTGTGCACGGCCGAAGCCATCCCGCTGGAACTCCATGCCCAGGCCATGGACCTCATTCGCGGCGTGGTGGTCAACGCCCCCATCCGCATGGGCGGCGTGATCCTCCCCAACCTCCTAGACACCAACATCAACCTCATCGCCAGCATGGACATCGGCCAAGCCTAGGTAGCTCATTTGGGACGGGGCCCTTTTTAGCTACCCCGTCCCCTTCCCTTCGGTAGCAAAAGTACCCTCTCGGCTGCTATCGAATTTGCGCCATTTCAAAACTACCCCGGTTTACGGGGCTCAATCGAGAATCCCCAATCACAACGGCAATTTTCGACTTTCACCAAGCCGTCTACCTGCGGTTTTAATCCTGCTATTTCGGTCATGGTCAGCCAAATCCTATCCAGCCCCGTAATCCGCCATACTTTTGAAACCAGCTCATATGAGACGGGGCTCTTTTGGCTACTCTTGCCTGCCGTCCCAGAAAAATCATGCCAAGGAGTGTCCCAAGGTGCCGGCATAAAAGGAACGTCCCCATGTGCCGGGCATGGGATACCATGGTGGCACCCTAACGAAAGGATGTTTCATGGCACATGTCGATGACCAGCGTGTGGCGCGCGTGCTCGATGCGCTCGAGGCTCAGCACCCCGGCGCGCAGCTGCTCGTAAACGACCCGTGGTCGATCTACTACCTGACCGGCTTTTATGCCGATATGTTCGAGCGTTTTTGCGGCGTGTTGCTCGCGCGCGATACCGAGCCGGTGATTCTCGTCAACGCACTGCATCAGCTGCCCGAATACGACAATGCCCGCGTCGCCTACCACACCGATACCGACGTCGTGGCCGATGCTATCGCGCGCGAAGTCAATCCGACCAAGCCGCTCGGCATCGATACCGTCATGCGCTCGGGCTTTTTGATGCCCCTCATGGAGCGCCATGCCGCGAGCGAGTTCTTCCTGGGTGACTTTGCCGTGACTGCTGCCCGTACCTACAAGGACGCTGCCGAGCAGGAGCTCATGCGCGTGTCCTCGGCCACCAATGACGCCGTAATGGCCGACGCGATTAAGCTTGTTCACGAGGGTGTGACCGAGCGCGAGATTGCCGACCAGATGCTCGGCCTCTACCGCAAGCATGATTGCGCCGGCTTTAGCTTTCCGCCCATCGTGAGCTTTGGCGCCAACGCCGGCGACCCGCACCACGAGCCCGACGACACCGTGCTCAAGCGTGGCGACGTGGTGTTGTTCGACATTGGCGGTCGCCATCGCAACTATTGCTCGGACATGACGCGCACGTTCTTTTGGGGCGAGCCCGACGAGGAGACGGCGCGCATCTACGACATCGTGCGCCGCGCGAACGAGGCCGCAGAGGCGTTCATCGCACCGGGCGTGCGCATGTGCGACCTGGACCGTGCCGCACGCGACGTGATTGAGGACGCTGGCTACGGCAAATACTTTACGCATCGCCTGGGCCACTCGATCGGCTTACAGGACCACGAGCCGGGCGACGTCTCGCTCGTCAACGAGCAGGTCATAGAGCCGGGCATGACGTTCTCCATCGAGCCGGGCATCTACCTACCCGGCCGCACCGGCGTCCGCATCGAAGACCTGGCCCTCGTGACCGAGACCGGCGTCGAGATTCTCAATGCCTACCCCCACGATCCGACGCGCCTAGACTAGCCAATGTGACAAAGGGACAGTCCCTTTGTCACATTCCGCTAACGCCGCGCCACGAAAACGGGCTATCTACTACGTTTAACCCGCATGGGTCGACCATGCGGGTCTTTTTTGAAAAATGGCAAGCCTTCTACCTGCGGTTTTGATTTCGCAATTCTCGGCGTGGTTGAGGGTTACCGGTAAAACGTAGTAGATGGGCCCATTTCGTGGCGAGCAAATCACTCTAAGGCGTAGGACACCCAAACGAAAAGCCTCCCGGCACTCGTGGTTTACGAGGAACGGGAGGCCTTCATGTGCCTTAGGGCTCTATGAGCTCTGCGCTACTCAGCGCGATGGCGTAGTTTTTCGATCGCGGCGGCGATTAGCGCCAGCAGGCCGGTTCCGCCCAGTGCGGCGACGGTCACGACCGTGTTGTCACCCGTCTGGGCCAGGCTTCCGGTAGCAGTCTTTTTGCCATCCTTCTTCGCATCCGAAGCCGGTTTGGCATCAGACTTGCCACCGTTGTCCTTGCCGTCCGTCGGCTTCTGCTCAACGACCGGCTCAACAACCTCAACGGTCACCGAAGCGGTGAACTGTTGGGCGGCCGGCGCCTCAGCGTCGGGACCATCGTCAGCAAGCGAGATCGCAACAGCCCCGCCGTTAACATCCATCGTCGCCGTAATGACGACGGTACCGTTCTTGAGGGCTTTGACCTTACCGTTCTCCACCGTAGCGATGGTCGGGTCGGACGAGGTCCACGTCACGGGACCGCGCAGCAACGCGCCAGCGGCCGCATTGCTTGCTGCGGCGGCCAGGTCAATCTCCTTGCCGCGCTCGACCTTGAGCGTGGTTTCGGCGGTCGTGGCCTTACCGTTCTGGTCAACGATCACCATGCCGTCAGCCTCCGGACGCGGCTTAACGCGTACCTCGCAGCTGACCGTCAGCTCCGTGCCGTGCACTTTACCGGTCACGGTCACATCGTCGGCACCCCAGCCAAGCGCGGGTACGTCCTCCCAGTCGATGACGTAATCCTTCTGGCTGCCGTCCTTCATGGTCACGGCGACCTTCTTGGGCAGCGCCTTCAGTACCTCATCGGGCGAGCTGAACTCAAAGATTTCAACGGCCTCAAGCGTGCCAGCCGTCACGGGAATGTTGGAGTCCTTCTCGGACACGGTAACGGTAGCCGTCACCGTGGCAGAACCGGTCTCGTCCTTCACGGTACCCGCAACGACAATGTCGCCGAGCTCGCCGAGCGCCTTCTGGGTCAATGCGCTCGTATCCCACGTGATGCCCAGGTCCTTGGAAGAGCCGTCGGAATACGTCACACTCGCCTGCTTGGGCAGCTGAGCCACAACGCCCGCGACCTTATCGTCGCGCTTGGCAGCAATGACGCCAGTACCCTCGGCAAGCGACGCGCTCTTAATGACCGGCTTGACCGCAACGGTCGCCGTCACCGCAAAGCCGCCCTGCTCGGTAGTGCCGTGCACCGTGAGCGTCTTACCTGTCGTGGCGATATCGGCCGCGGGCACATCGGCCCACGTAATGGCAGACTCAACCTCGGTCTTACCGTCGGCCATAATCACGGTCGCCTTGAGGCCCGCGAGCGCCTTGGCAACATCCTCAGAAGACGCGCCATCGAGCACCGGCTGCTCCAGCGTCAGGCTGCCGCTCTTCACGTGATGGGGAATCTCGCGTTTGGGCGTCTCGACAACCAGCTTGCAAGTGGCCTTGAGCGTCGTGCCTTCAACGGTGCCCTCAATCGCGTGCCCGCCAACGGCGGCAAGCTGCTTGTCCAGGCCGTCCGTGTTCCATGTGACCGAAGCCGTGTCCGCATGGCCGTCGGTATAGGTCACGCCAACGGTCTTAGGCAGCTGGCCCGTAACCGTATCGGCCTTCACGTCGCGCTCGACCGTAATCTGCGGCGCCTCGGCTACCTTGTTGATCGTCGTCGTGGAGGTAACGACGACCTCGACCGGCAGGTTGCCGATCACGGTGACGCCCTTGGCGACAACGGTTTTGCCATAAGTGGCGGCAGCAACAGGGACCTCAGTCCACGTAATCTCAGACTTCGCCGTCGTCTTGCCGTCCTTCATGAGCACGGTCGCCTTGACGTCCTTGAGCGCATCACGCACGACATCGGCGGACGAGCCCTCGGGCACATTAACGTCCGCGACAGGCTTAACGGACGCCGGAATCTCGGCATCGCTCTTTACAACCGTCACCGTGCAAGTAGCCTTGACGGACGTGCCCTCGACCGCGCCCTCAAGCGCGATGTCGCCCAGCTTGCTCAGAGCATCCGCCGTGAGCGGAGCCTTATCCCACGTGACGGTGGCAGCCTTCTTCGAGCCGTCGGACATGTTGAGGGTCACCTGAGCCGGCAGCGCGATGTCATCGACAGCCGTGTTGCGGGCAACCGAAAGCTTAACGTCGGAGATGCTCTCAACAACCGGCACCAAGTTGACCGTAGCCTTGACGTCAAAGTTGCCGACCGCGGTCTTGCCCGTAATGACAACGCTCGTGCCATCATTCTTAATGGTGAGGGTCTCCTTGGGAGCGGTCCAGTCGATCTTCGAGTCGACCTCGGAGCCGTCCTTCATGGCGACCTTAACGGTCTTGGGCAGCGCAGCCACAACAGCCTCGGGCTTCGCGCCGTCGTCGACCGTCACGGCGTCAACGGTACCAGCCAGGTGGTCGGGAATCTCGCGCAGCGGCTTGACGACCTTGATGGTGCACTCCGCCTTCTGGTCGGTTCCAGCGACCGAGCCCTTAACGGTAACCTTGCCCTCCTTGGCAAAGTCATTGTCGCCCAGGTCCTCGGTGTTCCACGTAACGTCGACCTCAGCGTCAGAGCCGTCGGAGTAAACCGCCGTAACGGTCGAAGGCAGCTTGGCAAGCGCATCCGCGGCCTTGGTATCACGCTCGACCTCAATGCCCTTGGCAGGATCCAGGCTCACGATATGAGCGGTAACCTTAACCTTGACGGTCACGGTCATACCGTTGTCCGTCAGGCCCGTAACCGTAAACTCGTTGCCTGCGCGGCCCAGGCTGTCGACCTGCGTCCATTTAACGGGCGTCTCCGCCGTGGTCGTGCCGTCCTTCATGACCACCGTCACCGTGGACGGCAGCATGCCCATCAAGTCCGCGACCTTGGCGTTGTCTGCAATCTGGATGTCCTCGATCGGCACGATGTGATCGGGCGTCTCGGCATCCTGATCCACCACGGTCACGCTGCAGGTCACCTTGGAGCCGTTCGCCTTAACCGTGCCCGTGATCTGGACGATACCGGTTCCGTTGAGCAGCTCATCCGTAACCTCGGAAAGGTCCCACGTGTCAATGTCGAGCAGATCGGTTGAGCCGTCGGAATACGTCGCCACAACCTGCTTGGGCATCTGCTGGTACAGGTCCTGCTTGGACGTGCCACTGGCCACGCTAAACGACTTGGCCTCGAGCTTGGTGATGGTCCGCGGCGCCTCGCGAACGTTGACGTACACGATAGCGTTGACATTGTCGATGTCCTTGAGCTTGCCAACGAGCTTGTAGGTGCCGGTCTTGGCGAGGGGCTCGGTGATGTCGAGGCCGTCGGTGTCGGTCCACTCCGTGATTTCGGTGCCATCGTATTGGCTGTGTGCTGTGAAGGTGCCGTCAGAGTAAATGACATTAACGAACTTAGGCAGTGTCAGCGTCGAACCAACCGTCGTGTTAATCACAACGGCCTGCGGCTGCAGCGCAACCTTCTCCGCCTTCTTATCGGCAACCGTCACCTTGGCGGTTACGACACCATTCTCATCAACGCCAACATTCTGGCCCTCATCGTCCACAAGCGCCATAACAGCAGCGCTATCAAAGCCAACCACGTGACCGGTCACATAGAACGTACCAGGCTTCTCATACTTCTCGGGGGCAATCGGATCCCATTCAACGGTTGCATTCGAAACGGAACCGTCGCTCAGCTCAACCGCCATCACGGACGGCATCGCCGGAACGGTACCGACCTTGGTTGTTACGGCAGTCTCGCCATTGTCGAAAGCTTTCTCGACACCAGCAATCACGATCTTAGTCTGGACGGTGACACCGGTGTAGGCGCTATCACTGTATCGATCAAGGCCGTAAGCATTTACCTTACCGGTGACCGTCGAAACCTTACCCGGCTCTCCGGTATAACTCTGAGCGCGGACCTCGTCCCACTGAATCCAAGCGTCTCTCACATTGTTGTCGCTCGTGGTCACCTTAATATCCCACGGCAGCTCAGGTATGACTCCACTGACAGTAGTAATGCGCTCGGGAACACTCATGGACGTAATAGAGCAGACATCAACGGTAACCGTTGCTTCCGCACCACCCGAAAGCTTACCCTTGACCTTAAACGAACCATCCTTAGCATATGCATCGGGGGAAACTTCATCCCACGTGACATTCTCGCGCTGTGGGCCAGTAGACATGTCGTTATCGTAGACGACCTCAAGAGAGTTCGGCAAAACGGGCTCAGTGCCAGGCACGGTCCACACCGTTCCGCCCTGAACAGATGTAGCCCTATTCACAACCTGAACATTTGCAGTTACGGAAATATCCACAACACTGCTATTGCTGCCCGTATAGTAAGACAGCTGAGCAGTGCCCGAAACGATTCCGCCTTGACTCCAGTCAAACCCCTCTGTGTTCCATGTCACGGAAGCGTACTTGGAGTGATAGCTTGGATGGTCTTCGACATCAGGGCTCACCAGGTAAACACTAGTCGGAAGCAGCTCTGAACCATCATGTCCTTTAAGAACCTTAATGGTATCAAGCTCCGCCTTCCACTTATCTGTCACGATCACATGGATCGTTGCCGGGATGTTCGTTCCCGCGACTTTGCCAGTAATGGTGCAGTTCTCCGAAGGATGACTATCATACTCATCCCAATTAATCTTTAGGCCGGAGAACTTAGTCCCATCCTTTAATATGCCATCGACGGTTGTATTATCAAGACTGATTTGCTCTCCAGGGTAGATGACATACGTGTCTTCATAAGACTGCACGAGGGCCGGACCAGCCTCACTGTAGTGATTGATGCCCTTGACCTCTCCACACGTAGCGGTCGCACGAACCCTTGCAAGCGTGCCGGTAATTGTTCCGGTTATCTCATAGTCGCCCGGTTTGCCGTTTTTGAGGTCCTGCGGAATCTCATCCCATGTATAAAGGGAGTCTCCAGCCCCCCAAAGGCTGTAGTAGTTTCCGTCCGACAGCAAAAACTGGTTCGATCCGTAAGAATTAACGAGGCCGACACCAGGAACGAAGGCGATTCTACCCAGATCATCATCAGCAAGGTCGCAAACATTAATAGTCGCTGTTACCGGAATATTCGAACCCAAGAAATAACCCGTAATAGTCGACTGGCCCAGCTTGTTCAACGTGTTCTGGCTGATAGCAGGCCATTGGACGGAATAGCTGCCACGAGAACCGTTCCACATCGTTGCTTCAATGGTATACGGCATATGAATTTGCGCGCCAATGAGCGTACTTACCGAAGTCGCAGATGGCATCTGCAGGGCGCGAACGTTAACCTTAATTGAGGCGCGATGGGCGCTGCCCAGCGAGACCGGCATAGACGGAGAGCCAGGTTTACTTCGGCTATACATGATAGAGCCTCCGAGGGTAAAGGAACCCTCCTGCGCGACCATGGAATCCAGGATTGTATCCCAAGTAACGCCACCATTAACTGTAGACCCGTCGGTGAAAGTCACCTTAACGGTATATGGAAGGGAGCCGGCACTTGAGCCCGTTGTAGGACGGATGCCAACTGGCGTATCAATGGGTGCAACTTGTGCAATAGAGGCAACCTCTTTAACGACGACCTTCGCCTTAACCGTTAGACCAGCAAGAGAAGAAACACCGCAGTCCCCGATAGTACCGGTAACTTCATAAGTGCCAGCCGTCTGGAATCGAGAGGCGTCAGCATTGTCCCATTTCACAGGGTAGTTATACCAGTACTCGCCGTCTGGTCGAGTCACCTTAAGGTGCACGTCAGAGTCAAGGGGCGATTCGTCACCAACAACACGTTCGTACGTCAACGAGTCCAGGTCAAAATAATCTTTGGCATCCTTCACTGCAACCGTACAAGTAACTTCGCGCCGGTCAAGCCCATCGAGCCTGCCCTTAACAACAAAAGTACCTGGTTGAGCGTACGAATCGGGATTGACAGAATCCCAATTGATATGAACTTGCTGGGATTCATTTTGATCGAAAGTAACCATTGCCTGGTACGGAAGAGACGGCGACATCCCTACTGCCGTCATGCATTCAAATTCGGTTTGAACAGACTTGATTTCACGGACATTTACCGTGCAACTCACCAAAGTTGAACGCGAGTATGTCAAATGTCCCTCAACGACAAATGAGCCAGGTTTTTGATAGTCTACCTCGGAGACCTCATCCCACTCAACATCGCAGGAACAGCCCGAGTTATCGGAATAGGATATATAAGCAGTCGAAGGAAGAGACGGCGCGACGCCGGGCGACGTAGTCACGCTTTGTATGTAATTCGAAGACCTGGGAACAAAAACCTTGAGCGTGGCGGTAACGGAATAGGGCTCGCTAAGCGAATAGCCCATGGAACCGATGTTGATATACGAAATGGAGCCTTGAATCGGCACTTCCGATTCATCGGAAGCAGTCTTGATAGTGTTCCTTGAGGCTTCGTCCCAATTGACCATGCCGGTAGCTTTAGTTCCATTTGTCAGCGTCAGATTGACTGAGGTGCCGTACTCTTCGCCAACATAGCCCTGTCCCACATATTTTTTTACAATTGGAGTGCTATCAACGGACGCAATCTTCAGGTCCTCGTTTGAGCTCACGGGTTCGGCTGCATTAACCGCGGCCGGATCCGCTGCGGTGGCCTCGATGATCACGCGCTGCTTGACCGTCTGGGTGGCGCCGTCGACGGTACCCTCAAACTCATACGAGCCGGCAGGCAGCTGCGCCAACGTTGCCGGAGCATCGGCGCCGTTCAGCTTCCAGGTGACGTTTTCCTGCTTAGTGGCGCCACTCTCGTAGGTCGCCGCCACGGTTTGAGGTAGCGTTGCGTCGGAGCCCTCGGCAACATGAAGTTCGGTTTGCTCGGCAAGCGAGGCGATCTTGTCGACCGCCTGATCTTCCGAGGTTGCTTTACCGGTGTCCGCGGTTGTTGCGTCAGCACTTTGCTCGGCGACGACCTGGGTGGTATCGCCCTGCATCATCTCGGCAAACGCCTGTGGCGGCACCGAACCGACCGTCATGCTAAGGGCCAGGCCCGCAGTGATCGCCGCGTTGACATGCCTTCTATTCATAGTTCCTCCCGACTGGCTCAACGGACCACAGCACTGGTCCGGATTGCAAGTTAGGCTGAGCGTACCCCTCACCAGCGAGGCAACGCAATATGCGACAGGTCAAGCGGCATAAATGATTTCGTAAGCGGGCTCCACCTAAGTTGCGGTGAAATACGGACTGTATAAGGCTTCTAGCCCATAAAACAGTCCCTATTTCACCGCAACTGATGAGGGGATGGGTTAGCGCAGCAGGCCGGCTACTTCGCCGGCCAGGGTGATGGTGCCGGCGGCTACGAAGGGCTCGCCCGAGGCATCGAAGGCGGCGAGGGCCTCGGAAACGCTGGGGTACACGCCCGCGAGCTTATCGGCATCCACCAGGGTAGCAAGCTCCTCCGCCGGTAGGGCGCGATCGGAATCGGTCTGCGTCACGACCACGCGAGGGAAGGCCGGGATCAACACATCGACGATACCTGCCACATCCTTGTCGGCCAGCGCGGCGCACAGCAGCGTGGGGCGATTCTCTACGCACGGATCGATCTCGTCCAGCGCGCTCACAAAGTTCTCACAGCTCTGGGGGTTATGGCAGGCGTCAATCAGCTTGAGCGGATTAGTCCCCAGCACATCAAAGCGACCCGGCGTGGGGCAGCCCATAAGCGACGCATCGAGCTTGTCATGGTCGAGCTCGCGGCCCAGATAACCCTCGCACAGCATAATCGCGCACGCGGCATTCTGCGGCTGGTAGGCCGGCTTGACCATGCTCGACGTATAAATCGCGCGCGGCGTGGTGCAGCTGAACTCAACCGTATCGCCCACGTGTTCCGGAAGTTTGGTCGTGGAGTGGCTCACCACCAGCGGCACAATGCCGCACTCGCGGCAACGGGCATCCATCACGCGCTGAACGCTCGCCTCGTGCGTGCCCTCACCCAGCACAACCAGACGTCCGGGCTTGATGACCGCAGCCTTCTCCCCCGCAATGGCCTCGAGCGTGTCGCCCAGGATGCGCGTGTGGTCGAGCCCGATGCCGGTGATGGCAACGGCGACGGGATCGGTCGCACTCGTGGCGTCCCAACGGCCGCCCATACCGACCTCGAGCACGGCAACGTCCACCGCAGCCTCGGCAAACACCACCAGTGCGGCAGCCGTCAGCAGGTCAAACGGTGTGATGGTATAGGCGCGCTCCCCCGCCGCCACACGACGAGCATTCACGCGATGCCCCGCCTCGACGGCGGCAGAAACGCCACGGGCAAACGCCTCATCGCTCACGACGCGCCCATCGACCTCCATGCGCTCGGGATAGTGCACAAGCTGCGGCGACGTATACAGCGCGGTCTTTAACCCCTCACCACGAAGGATGGCGGCCGAAAAACGCGTGGTCGAAGTCTTGCCATTGGTACCGGCAACCTGAATGCAATCGAAATACTCATCCGGACGCCCCAGCTCATCGAGCATATCGACAACCGTCTCAAGCAGAGGCCCAGCATCCCCA
>UQTR01000031.1 GCA_900544065.1 uncultured Collinsella sp. | reverse complement strand
CGAGATGTCTTAGGGTCTCGTGGGCTCGGAGATGTGTATAAGAGACAGGGCTACATCTACGACCTTATGGAGGCCGGTGCGATCGTGCGCACGGCGTTCTGCGGCCCGTGCTTTGGCGCCGGCGATACGCCCGCCAACAACGGCCTGTCCATCCGCCACACCACGCGCAATTTCCCCAACCGCGAGGGTTCCAAGCCGGGTAATGGCCAGCTGAGCGCCGTGGCCCTGATGGACGCCCGCTCCATTGCGGCGACGGCTGCTAACGGCGGCGTCCTGACGCCGGCGACCGACCTGCCCGAGGAGACTTGGGACGAGGCCTGCGAGTACACCTTTGACGACGCGCCGTACAAAAAGCGCGTGTACTGGGGCTTTGGCAAGGCGGAGCCGGCCGACGAGCTGGTCGAAGGCCCCAACATTAAGCCGTGGCCCGCGATGGAGCCCCTCGGCGACGACATCCTGCTCAAGGTGTGCTCCAAGATCATGGACCCGGTCACCACGACCGACGAGCTCATTCCCTCGGGCGAGACGAGCTCCTTTCGCTCCAACCCGCTGGGCCTGGCCGAGTTTACGCTGAGCCGTCGCGATCCGGCCTACGTGGGCCGCTCCAAGGAGGTCGACGCCGTGGAGAAGCGTCGCGTGGCCGGCGAGGCCGCGGGCGACCTGGCGGCACTCGATGCCGAGCTTGCCGGTGTGTTTGAGGCACTGGCCGGCGTGGGTGTCGCGGCCGATGCCAAGGCGACCGAGTATGGCTCCATGCTCTATGCCAAGAAGCCCGGTGACGGTTCCGCCCGCGAGCAGGCCGCGAGCTGCCAGCGCGTAATTGGCGGCCTGGCCAACATCGTCCACGAGTACGCCACCAAGCGCTATCGCTCCAACGTCATGAACTGGGGCATGGTGCCCTTCCAGATGGAGGCCGAGCCCAACTTTGAGGTGGGCGACTACGTATTTGTGCCGGGTATCCGTGCCGCGCTCGATGGCGACCTCAAGAACATCGCCGCCTACGTGGTGCGCGCCGATGGTGCGGTCGAGCAGATTGAGCTCTATATTGCCGATATGACGGCCGAAGAGCGTGCCATCGTCAAGGCCGGCTGCCTGATCAACTACAACAAGTTCAAGGCCGCTGCCGAGTAACTCTGCCGTACGCCCCTGCCACACCTTTCCCTCGTGCTCACGCGCTTCGCGAGGGTCGCCCGAGGGAAAGGTGTGTCCGGGGCTACCGCGACGCTCTCGTTGGGCCTTGAGGGACGCTAAAATCGAGGTTGCAACTCTCCTCTATGGGGGAGTGCGCCTTTGTTCATATGCTATCTAGAATTGACAGTATGAAGTTGGCGCTTTAAAGTGAGCTCAAAACACTCTCGTTTGTGGAGTTGAAGATGAAGCGTTGCACTTCTGTTTTGTTGCTGTTGGTGGCTTGCGTCGTCGCTGCTGCGGGCGTGGTCCTATTTGGCTCGCTTATCTTCTATGGGCCGAGTGGGGTTGAGCAGACGGTTGAGATGGCGTCCCTTGTTGCATCGATGCCCGGGCAAATGATTTCGGACGTTACAAAGCCCGATGAGATGACGCTCGATATCGAGGAAACGCCGGGCATTCTAAGCATAAGCAACTACCCCATGATTGAACTTGGCTCGTCTCGCTATACCAAGGACGAGAAGTTGTCCCGACAGGCGCTGGACTTGCTAAACGGTCGTTCGTTCAAACGCTGGGACGGTTGGGATGCCTATGAGCGCCGACGTGGTTTTGTGAACGGTGGCTACCATACAACGCTGAAGCTGTATTCATCTGATGGCAAACTGACGCGCACCGTTAACTACAATCCGGAATACGCAAAAGCCGGAGGTGGGGACGGCGTCTATATCCAAGATGGCGGCGTGACCTACATTCTTGAAGGCGACCAGCAGCAGGTGATCGATTTTTTGGATCGTTGCGTGATGGACGCGTACGACCAGACCTGCCTGCCCGACCCGCAGACTGCGCGCGATAGTGGGTCTGCCCGTACGTGGCTGTTCGAGGATGAGATGCCCTGGACCGCCGAATCGGGAAGCACGGGCTCGGCAAAAGAGTAGAGAACGCGACCACCACAAAGGTGCCCCTTTGCGATGGTTTTCTGTCTGTCTCGATCTGTAACAGGTAGACCTCTATTTGCCGAGTAGTTGTTACAGATTGAGACAAACGGGCACCGCTGAACATTTCATCTCAATCTGTAACATCTGGGGTCAAAAACGGCCGCTAGATGTTACAGATCGAGATGTTGAGCGCCGGAGCCGAAAATCACCACAAAGAGGACAGGCACCTTTGTGGTGGTTTCGGCTCTGACGGCCAACATTGTTGCGCTCATTGAGTACAACAATGAATGTCCCTAAAGGATTTCATCCGGGCTGGCGGGTTTGGTTGTTTTGGGGATGCCGAGTTTGGATGACGCGAAATCGTCAACATTGTCCTTAATTCCGTCTTTGGTGTAGACGGTGACCATATAGGTGCTGTGTCCGAATTCGCTCTTGTCGCGTGTTGCCCAGGCCTCCCAGTAGGCGGCCCCACTTCGCCCTTCGATTTTTCCGACACGACGGAGTTCTGTTCGCTTTAATTTCTGGTCGCTATAGATGGTTCGACCGGCCTCCTCGGTGAGCCCGCACTGTCCAAGCATCTTGTCGAGGACTTGGTTCATGTGGCGCTCATCGGTGTTTGGTGCGTAGTCGTAGGCGAGGGTGATGGAGTCAAGGGGCTGGTCGTCGATCAGATAATTCATTGTCTGAGGTTCGAGGCAGAAATAAGGAGAGCATCCGTCGACCTTGCCGAGCAACGGTAACTTGGACTGCCAACTTCCGGTGGGAATTGCATATTCGTAGAACACGCCACGACAAATAAAGGAGAGCGAGGTGGCACGCGAGCCGGCGTCGACCATTCCGCATAAATCGAAGGGCGAGGCGATACCAAAAGAAAAGGGCGTGACGACGATAAAGAAGAGCATCACGATGGGTATGGCGAGAATGGCGATGACGTTGCGACCGGTGGAATGAGACGGCTTCATATGCGCTCCTCGAGACAAAAAGCTGTTGAGGATAGATAGAAATAGATATATTCAGATAACAAATTAAGTTTAATCTCATGGCGTGAGATGGTCGACCGTTAGCGTCGAAACCCACCACAAAGGTGCCTGTTCCCTTTGTGGTGGTGGGGAGCGAGCGGCTTCTTTTGGTGATAGTGTTAGCTGACGGTATCATTAGGGCAAATGACGCAGATCTGCATTGCGAGGTGTTTTGCTGTGAGTCGCTCTGCCCGTATTGGATTGATTGCTCTGGCGCTTGCGATCGCCGTGGTTGGTGTGGGCGTTGTCGGTATGGCATTTCTGCCTGCTGCGGTGACGGAGCCGGTGGTTAAGCCTGTGACTCAATCTGTCGAACTTCTGACCGGCGACGACAAGCCTGAGACCATTACCGTTGATTTTGATGAGCAACCGGCTGCGCTGGGCATTAGTAATTATCCACTTATTCAGCTTGGGGCTATGCGCTATACCACGGATTCTAGTCTGATCGACAGGGCGTCCGAGCTGCTCAAGGGCAAAACCTTTAAGCGCTGGTATGGATATGCATCCTATCGGGCAAAAGCGAACGACATGGTTGGCGGATGCCGCTCGTCCATCGAGTTGGACACCGCGAATGGCACTAAGTTATGTGATGTTTCGTACGATCCTGGCTACGAGGGCAATGAGGGGCCGGGTATCTACATCTTGGACGGCGATGTCGCCTATGTCATGGAGGGCAACCAGACCGAGCTCAACGATTTTATGGGTCAGTGCATTCAGGATGCCTATGAACAGACCTGCTTGCCCGACCCGCAGGCTGCACGCGATAGTGGGTCTGCCCGTACATGGTTGTTCGAGGATGAGATGTCCTGGAACGCCGAATCGGGAAGCACGGGTTCGGCGAAGGAGTAGAGACCGCGACCACCACAAAGGTGCCTGTCCTCTTTGTGGTGGTTTTCGGTCTGTCTCGATCTGTAACATCTTGGCCGCTAAAAGTGGGCCTGGTGTTACAGATTTAGATTTTCGATTCAGGTGTCTTCGTTCGTCTCGATTTGTAACAGTTAGACCCTAATTTGCCGAGTAGATGTTACAGATTGAGACAAACGGGCGCCGCTGGTCATTTCATCTTGATTTGTAACATCTGGAGCCATAAACAGCCGCTAGATGTTACAGATTGAGATAGTAAGGGGACGAGGCCGTAGCGGGTGAGCGCGCCTGCTCCCTATCTCTCAATCACTCAGAAAATCTTATATATAGAGACTTAGATTTATGTATAAGATCGTGCAAAGCTGGCAACAATACTTCTCGAACAACGTGAAGCCGCCCCGTAGGGCGGCCGCCCCAAGAGAGGTGATTCCATGAGAATCGATAAGCTAGCAATGACGTCGCGCGAGGCGCTGCAGACCGCCATGAGCACGGCTGCTGACGCGCAGGCCGGCGCGGTGGAGCCGATTCACCTGCTGTCCGCCCTGCTCGGTGCCGGCGAGCGCAATATCTCCGTGATCATCGAGCGCATCGGCGCTGACCCGGCCCAGCTCGCACGCTCCACACAAGATGCCATCGACCACGCGCCCAAGGTTTCGGGCGAGGGCCAGCAGATGGGTCTTTCCAATGAGCTCGTCCGCGTCATCGAGAAGGCCGAGAAGAAGGCCACCAAGATGGGCGACAGCTTTGTGGTGACCGAGCATCTGCTGATGGCACTTGCCGAGGACAAGGGCGAGGCCGGCCGCGTTCTGCGCGATGCCGGCGTGACCAAGGAGCGCATCGAGCAGGTCTACGAGGAGCTACGTGGCGATGACCGCGTGACGTCTGCCGAGGACAAGACCCAGTTTGAGGCGCTGGAGCAGTACGGACGCAACATCTGCGACCTGGCCCGCGCCGGCAAGCTCGACCCTGTCATCGGCCGTACCGACGAGATCCGTCGTACCATCCAGGTCCTGTCCCGCCGCACCAAGAACAACCCCGTGCTCATTGGCGAGCCGGGCGTCGGCAAGACGGCCATCGTCGAGGGCATCGCCCAGCGTATCGTGGCCGGCGACGTGCCGAGCACGCTGCGCGACCGTGACCTCATCGAGCTCGACATGAGCGCGCTGGTCGCCGGCGCCAAGTACCGCGGCGAGTTCGAGGACCGCTTGAAGGCCGTGCTCAAGGAGGTGCAGAAGTCCGAGGGCAAGGTCATCCTGTTCATCGATGAGCTCCATACCATCGTGGGCGCGGGTGCCACCGAGGGCTCTATGGACGCCGGCAACATCCTGAAGCCGGCGCTTGCCCGTGGTGATCTGCACGCGATCGGCGCGACTACGCTCGACGAATACCGCAAGTACATCGAGAAGGACGCGGCGCTCGCGCGTCGTTTCCAGACCGTAATGGTCAGCGAGCCTACCGTCGAGGACACCATCTCGATCCTGCGTGGCCTCAAGGAGAAGTACGAGATCTTCCACGGCGTGCATATCACCGATAGCGCGCTCGTGGCAGCTGCCGACCTCTCCGATCGCTACATTGCCGACCGTTTCCTGCCCGATAAGGCCATCGACCTGGTCGATGAGGCGGCAAGCCGCCTGCGCATGGAGCTCGACAGCATGCCGGTCGAGATCGACGCCACCACGCGCCAGCTCACCCAGCTGCAGATCGAGGAACAGGCGCTCATGAAGGAGACCGATGACGCCTCCAAGGAGCGTCTGGAAGCCCTGCGCCAGGAGATCGCCGAGGTCCAGGAAAAGCTCAACGTGCAAAAGGCTGGCTGGCTCAACCAAAAGAACGCCATCGACCACGTGCAGGAGCTTAAGGGCCAGCTTGACGAGGCCAAGAGCGAAGAGGAGCGCGCGACGCGCAACGGCGACCTGGCCCGTGCGTCCGAGCTGCGCTTCTCCGTGATTCCGGGCCTGCAGCAGCAGATTCAGGAGTCCGAGGCTGCGCTCGAGGCGCAAAAGGAGCAGAATGGCGAAGGCCTGAACGAACAGGTGACCTCCGATGAGATCGCCGAGGTCGTGAGCGCCTGGACCGGTGTGCCCGTCTCCAAGATGATGCAGGGCGAACTCGACAAGCTCAAGGGCCTGGAGGGCGAGCTGCATAAGCGCGTCATCGGTCAGGACGAGGCCGTCTCCGCCGTCGCCGCGGCTGTGCGTCGCAGCCGTGCGGGCCTCTCCGATCCGGACAAGCCCATCGGCAGCTTCTTCTTCCTGGGCCCCACTGGCGTGGGCAAGACCGAGCTCGCCAAGGCGCTTGCCGAGTGCTTGTTCGACGACGAGCGCGCGCTCGTGCGTATCGACATGTCCGAGTACATGGAGAAGTTCAGCGTCCAGCGTCTGATCGGTGCGCCCCCGGGATACGTGGGCTACGACGAGGGTGGCCAGCTCACCGAGGCCGTGCGCCGTCGTCCCTACTCCGTAATCTTGCTCGACGAGATGGAGAAGGCTCATCCGGATGTCTTCAACGTGCTGCTGCAGGTGCTCGACGACGGCCGTCTGACCGATGGCCAGGGTCGCCAGGTGTCCTTCAAGAACACGATTATCATCATGACGAGCAACGTGGGCTCCAAGGCCATCGCCGATCTGTCCGGTAAGGACGAGGAGGAGATGCGCCATCAGGTCGACGCCGCCATGGCTCAGACCTTCCGCCCCGAGTTCCTCAACCGTATCGACGATATCGTGGTGTTCCATCCGCTTGGCATGGCTCAGATCGAGAAGATCGTCGACATCCAGCTTGCCGACGTGCGCCGTCGCTTGGAGAAGGACCGCATGACGCTCGTTATAACGCCCGCGGCCAAGCAGATGCTCGCGGTGGGCGGCCTGGACCCGGTATACGGCGCGCGTCCGCTCAAGCGCCTGATTCAGCGCGAGGTCGTGGATGCCGTGGCCAGCGCCATCATCGACGGCGCGGTGCACGAGGGCGATCAGATCACGCTCGGCGTGGACGCGAACGGCATGTTCACCGTGGAGCAGGATGCCACGGGTCCGGCGCCTACGTACGAGGTGCCCGAGGACAAGTAATCGTCGCGGGCGAGGATAAACGCCACGCAGCGAGAGGCGGCGAGTCGCACCAAGCGGCCCGCCGCCTTTGTTTTGCGCGCCGTTTTCGACGTCGGATGCATTGTCGCTGCGTGCCCAGAGCGCTTTTCGATGTTTGTGGGCGCGCGAAGACCCCTGAAAGGGAGAAAAGCACACTGAAGATATCCAATCGTGCCCGGCGCGGCGCAAATTGGTATAACTTAATATAAGTTGATGATACTAAATGTAAATTGATGAAGACCTGCTCCTTTGCTGTCCTTTCGGTTTGGAGGTCTTCATGCCCAGCCCATTTAAGTCGACAGCGGGCAAGATATCGCCCCTCACTCACCGGAATAATTCAAAAAAGTAGCCATGGCAACCCGCACGAAGTTAGCCTTATGTAACAATTAGCCATTGCAGCTGGGTGCTATGCCGCCGTTCCATCCAGCTGCTTTTCCGCGTGCAGGGAGAGCGGCTGAAAAGGAGCCATCGAGTACCATGGATGTCGATGAGGCAACGCTGGCTGTTCTCAAGAAGTCCCCGGTCTTTGCGGGCATAGATCCCGCCGAGCTGCCCGGCCTGCTGCGCGCCCTCGGCGCGTACACGCGCTCCTTCTCCAAGGGTGAGGCGGTCTTCCGCAGCGGCGATAAGCTCAAGGCCGTGCCCGTGGTGCTCAAGGGTCGCATCGAGGCGCGTATGCTGGGCAAGGACGGCTCGCGTCAGATTATCTCGCGCTTCGAGGTGGGGGATTCCTTTGCCGAGGCGGTCCCCATGGCGGCGGGGACGGCACCCGTTGAGGCGATCGCCCTGCAGGACTCCGTCATCCTCTTCCTTCCCGCCGAGGGGATCAAGGGCAACGGTGACGGTGCACTGCTGCGGCTGTACGCCAACGTGATGGGCGAGATGTCCAAGAAGGTCAAGACGCTCACGGCCAAGCTCGCGCTGCTCTCCGAGCCGCGCCTTCGCAAGCGCATCGCGCTGTACCTGCGGCGCCTGCCGGAGGACAAGGACGGTTACGTGATTATTCCCTATAGCCGCAAGGCCTTGGCGGAGTACCTGGCGGTGAACGATAAGGCGCTGCTGCGCGAGCTCCGTCGCATGATCGAGGAGGGCGTGCTCGAGGGCGAGGGCCGGCGCCTCAAGCTGACGAGCCGCGGAGACCTCTAGAAAGCAGCCCGAAAAATCTCAAAAAAGTTAGCCAATGGTAACCTTGGCAACCTTTTTTAAGTTTCTCTTATGAAACAATGCACGCCAAGAGATGAACAGAAGCATGCAGCGTTCAACTCCAAGCTTTACCGCAGTTCCCGATGAAGGGGGAGAGTACTATGGAGAAGGATTATTCGCGTCGAGATTTTCTGAAAGTGACGGGTGCTGCTGCGCTGGTCGTGGCGACGGCAGGTTGTGGCCTGGCGACGGTGCCCACGAGTGCGTTTGCCGATGCGAGCACAGATGGCACGTACACGGTCACTGCGAACGTGTACGTTGATAAGGCAGACACGCCTATCGGGCAGAACGCCTATGTCACTAACAATGGCAACCCTCCGCTCAATAAGCCTACGAGTCCCGTGTATAACAACGCGACACTTGTAATAAAAGACGGGAAAAAGCTGCTGACGGTCCCCATCGTTAACAATACGTTTGGCATTTTATCTATCGCTGATGCCTCGACGGATGGTGCGGTCTCGGTGGTCGGCACAACTGAAACGGCATGGAAGGCCCCGTTCCCATGGACCACACCTTATGCGAACCGGATCGCAACCATCACCTTTGATGTGACGAACTTTGCAGCGGGTACCTCGGTCGCAACGTTTTCCCCGTCGAAGGAGTTCGCGACGTTCCCGCTGTACAGGGGCGATAAAGCTTGGAACCTGCATCTTGTCGCAGATTTGAGTGCGGCACAGTAAGAGCTTTTGCACGAATTTTGGGGCGCAAAGCTAAAGGCCTCGGCTCAGCTTCGTTAGAGCCGGGGTCTTTTGGAGTAAGGGAGAAGAAATGGATAACAGGGCTACGCGATTGCTCCGCTATGGTTTGAGGCAGGCGGTGATACTCGTTGCCGCCCTCTCGATGGTGGGCTCCCAGCTGCCGATGACGGCGTTTGCCGAGGTGGCCCAGGAGGCCCAGGTTGCCTCTGAGCGGGCAAATTCCGACCAAGGCGTCACGGTCACGGATTCTGAGGCTGCGGCTACCACCGATAATACCGATACTGATTTGTCGGAGAATCATCCGGATGCCGATGCGACGCAGCAAGTTCAGACGGACAAGCAAGAGGCCGATGAGAAAGCTGCTGCGGCAGAAGACGTTCCCTCGGCGGCGAAGGGGGAGCAAAAGAAGCAGGGTGCTTCGAGCGATGCGGAGAAAATGCAGGATTCCCAGTCTGCTGAGGAGGAGTCTGCAGCCGCCTCCCTCCTTGCCGCGTCTGATGAGGCTGACCCCGAGTCCTCGCGCATCTACTCGTCCGTGGACAAGCTCGTGCCGGGAACGTATAGCGTTCTGGCGAACATCTCCATGCGTGACCCCATTCCCGGCATGAATCTGCGAGCCTATGCCACAAATCCTCTTAATCCGGAAAGCATTAACGGTGCCGGCGGTATCCCCAATGTTCCCGTAAAAACTCGTAATGCCACGCTTGTCGTTGCTGCGGACGGCACGGTAACCGTTGTCGTCACCCTGCCCAACCCGGTTTTCACCTTTCAGAAGCTTGGTACGAGCGATGGGGCGAAGATTACGAATGTAACCACGAAGCCAATCGAGAAGAAGGACAACGACGACGACTACAACAAGAAGGTTGCCGATGCAGGCATTACAACGCGCATCGAACACATCACCTTCCAATTGGACAATCTGAGCGGCACCTACCATTTGACCGGAAATACCGAGTACGCAACCACGCTCAATAAATTCCTCAACAAGGATCTCGATTTGGACCTTGATCTCGCGAACGCCAAGAAGGAAGTCTCGGGTGATTTTGCGAAGACGTTCAGCGATCAAGCGACTGGCGTGAAGCTCGATGTAAAGGCCAATGCAAGCTCGTCGGCGATAAATGAGCTGTCCGAGGCGACCCTTTCCGTCGCGTCGGTTACCAGCGGTCACGCATATGAAGCACTGAAGGTCTCTCTCGGTCAGAAGTATAAGACGGTTCCCGATTATGCGCTCTATACCATCGATTTGATGGCACAGGGGGCCGCCATCGTACCAGATGACGCTATGGCCTTGACGTTGAAGCTGTCCAAGCAGCCTGCCGGATCCAAGGTGTTCCGTTTCGCCGGAAACAAATTGGAGGAAGTTGGCTCCGTTGCCGCTGACGGCACCCTGAGCGCCCCGGTTTCCGGTCTGGGTTCCTTTGTGATTGCGACTCCCAAGGACGAGGCAAATACGGGTGAGTGGGCCTGGACTTGGGATAGCCTGGACGCGGTCTCAGGTATCGGCATCTCGTACGAGACCGATGGAACGCTTGATGGTCCTTTTACGCAGCTGGGTACGCCCGAGCAGAGCGTTGAGATTATGAAGTGGTACTCAGGATATTTCAAGTTGAACACAAAGATATTGAACGACAGGGGATATACCGATCAGGTGCAATCTCTGGTGTCGAGTGAGTCTTCGTTTTCCTCGCCACAGGTGAAGGGTCTGTATAGTGCAGGGATAACGGTGCCCGAGTATGTTCCCGATGTTAATCCCTTCGATCCCGTGAGCGGATTCACCTTCTCTGATGAGCACATTGTGTTTGCCATGACGGTGCCTGCCTCCCAGGGAAGCGAGTTCTACCTGATAACGGGCACCAAAGGCTCGGGTGCCACCAAAGCAATCAAGCTCAAGGCATCGGTGGCGGACGGCAAGGCGTACGTTCGCCTGACAAAGGAGAATACCGGCACTGACAACGTAACGAACTACCTGTTCAACTCCGCGTTGGATCTTGACGGAGGGACGATGCAGCCTGCCAGTGACGATACCCCCTGGGGCTACATTGCCGTGGTCAACGACGCTCCCAAACAGGTAGTCCAGCCGACGGCGGTGAAGGATCTCGTCTACACCGGAAAGGCCCAGATCGGCGTGACCGCGGGCGAGGGCTATACCGTTGGTGGCGTGGCTTCGTCAACCAACGCGGGAAGCTACAAAGCTATCGTTACCCTCAAGGACGGCTACGTCTGGAAGGATGGCACGAACAACCCCGTGATTATCGACTGGTCCATTGCTAAAGCCCCGCTTACGGCAGCCTTCAAGAACACGACGCTCAATGTGGGTGATGAGCTCAGTACCGGCCTTATGGATATTACGGGGTTTGTGAACGGCGAATCAATTATCTCGGTGAAACTGGCAGATACAACGTTCACCTTGCCAACGATGTCGGGTGGCGATACGTCGCAGGTGGGTACGTATACCGTGACCCCGACGGGCGGTACTGCTAAGAACTATGAGTTTGTGGGCGTACCGGGAGTGTTGACGGTCAAGAAGCCCGCAGCTTCCAAGGAACTCGCCCCCGGTACTTACCGGATTACCGCCAACCTCTCCATGCCGGGCAAGTACAATCCGTTGTTGCCGGGCACCACGGTGTATCCGACGAATCCGAATAACCCATTTGGACCCGTGATCGATTACAACGATCAAGCCGAGGTGTCGAACGATATTCCAATGACCCCTGTTTCCATGAATGCGACGCTCGTGGTGGCGAAAGATGGGACGCGCACGCTTGTCCTACCTGTTAAGAATCCCGTGTTCACGCTGCAGGAACTTGGTACGTCAAGCGAGCTCAAGGATATTTCGGTCATGCGCGTGCCGCCCAAGGATCCAGCAAACTGGAAATACGGGAAGTACGAAACGCGGATCAGTCAGCTGACGATTAAGCTGACTGACGACTTGACAAGTGGGACGAAGGCATACTTCTTTAAGGGCTCTAAGATGTACGCAGTGCCCCTAGACCAGGATATTCAGCCGGCGGGTGATGTCGCCCTGCAGCTTGATGTTGCCTATAGCTCCGCCAAGAAGGTTTCTGACAGCACGACGGTTCCCGGCGGTAACGGCGGTTCCACGAACCCCGGAGGCAACGGGGGAGGGTCGGATCATAACAGCTCCGGCAACGCCGGTGGTAACCAGAACAACAATCAAGGCAACCAGGGCAACTCGAACAACGGGGGCTCCACGGGCGGTAGCGGCACGGCGACCGGGCACCTTAAGGAGGGCACCTACACCGTGACGGCGAACATCTACGTGAGCCGTGCGAGCTCGGGCCTGCCGCTCTCACCGCACATCACGAGCGGCGTGTTCCCGCCCAAGGACCCGGTCACCAGTAACGCCACGCTCAAGGTGGATGCCAACGGCCGCGCCGTGCTCTACCTGCCCATCAAGATCCAGTCGCGCATCATGACGGTGCAGAGCGTGAACGGGTTGAACGTCATCTCGAGCACAGGTGGCAACGCGCTCACCAGCGTGACCATCGACCTCGGCGTGCTTGAGAACCCCGGCTCCACCATCAAGAAGGGCTGCTCGGTGACCATCACCATGGGCTCACTCGCCTCGACCATCTCGGGCATCACCGGCCAGCACACCTGGGACGCCACCTTCGAGCTGAACCTCTCGGGGCTGCCGAGCTCCGGTGGCGGCTCGGTCCCGGCTGGCCTGCTCTCCAAGCTGCAGAACGCCGATTCCAACGTGACGGGCGTCACGACCAAGGAGGCCGAGCAGGCCGCCCTCGAGGCGCTCGAAGCCGAGGCGGCGGCTGCCGGCGAGGACGGCAAGAACAGTCCCGTGCAGAAACTTGCGGGCAAGAGCAGTGGCGAGAAGGCGCTCGAGACCAACCCGGTTGCCTTTGCGGCCGGCGTGGTGTTTGCCGGTGCGCTGGTTGGCGGCGGCTGCGTGTGCGGCGTGAACGCCTATCGCCGCCATAAGCGCGAGGCGGAGCGGAGCAGTCGCACGGCCGAGAAGACCGAGGCTTAGTCGCCGCAAGGCATGCAGGCAGGGTGGACGGGATGCTGGTCCCGTTCGCCCTTTTCAAACGTACTGGGAGACGCATCCATGAATATCACCACCGATCTTTCGCGCCGTAGCTTTCTGGCGCTTGGCGGTTCTGTCCTCACGGTTCTGGCTGGCCTAGGCCTCGCCGGCTGCTCGAGCGGCTCATCTACCGGCTCCGGTTCCGCTGCTGCCGACTCGTCGCCCGCGGGCGTGACCTTCAAGTCTAAGACCGAGGATCGCGAGCTCAAGGGCTCGGCCGACGCCACCAAGGTGCGCGTGGGCCTCATCATGGGCCCGCCCTCCATGGGACTCTCGCAGTTCCTGCTGGCGGCTAAGAACAACAAGACCTTCAACGACTTCTCCTTCGAGCTGAACGGCGTGGACTACGTGGGCCTCTCGGCCAAGTTCAACCAAGGGGACTACGACATCTGCACCCTGCCCAGCAACATCGGGCCCATCCTCTTCAACAACGACGAGCTCAAGAACGACTATCAAGTCATTTCCATTGACAACCTGGGCGTGCTCTACGTGATGACCACCGATTCCTCCATCAAGACGCTCGACGACCTCAAGGGCAAGCAGGTGCTCGCCTACGGCCAGGGCGGTACGCCGGAGTACACCATCGAGGCGCTGCTCAAGAAGACAGGGCATGCTGGCGACTTCAACATCGTGTTCAAGAGCACACCATTCGAGATCCTGAACCTCATTCAAGATCAGCCGAACGCCATCGCCATTCTGCCGCAGCCCTTCGTGGCGCTCGCCGAGACCATGGTGGACAAGCTCTACGTGCCCATCTCCATCACGGACGAGTGGAACAAGGCGTTCAAGAAGGAGGGATCGATGGCTGTTACCACCACGACCATCGTGAATAAGAAGTTCGCCGAGGAGCACGAGCAGGCCGTGGTGGAGTACCTGCAGATGGCGGGCAAGAGCGTGGAGTGGTCGCTCAAGAACATGAAGGCAGCCTCGCAGCTGCAGGAGGAGTTGGGGACCTTCCTCAACAACCAGGTTTCGCTTGCGGCTATGCCGCACATCGAGATGGTGAACCTCACGGGCGAGCGTATGCGCACGGCGCTCTCCGGGTTCGTGAAGTGCCTCTACGACGCCAACCCCGATAGCGTGGGCGGCAAGATTCCCGGTGATGCCTTCTACTACCTGCCGCCCCAGGGGTATCTGGACGATTCGAACACGAGCGTCTCGGGCGAGGACGTGCCCACCGACGGCAGCGCGAGTGGGGACCTGCAGTGAGTGCCCAGGAGAGCGGTGCCGGCAAGACAGGTGCCGTGGACGCGGGCATACCGGCGTCTGCGGCGGACGAGGCCGCGCGCGGCGAGGCTTGGGCCGAGGCGGCGGGCGCTCCCGGGCGCGTGCTCACCCCGGCGCAGATCCACGACATGATGGGCGTGGACGAGGCACGCGCCGCGCAGATGATCCAGATGGTGCGTCAGAACGGCTTGCCCGACGACCAGATGGCGTTCATGGTGCGCACCGCCGCGGGCAAGGGCGCCACGCCGGACAGAATCCTCGCGGTGATGCGGACCTTCGGGGCCGCGGACGAACGGGCTATCGGCGTGATGCGCACCTCCGGCGTGCTGGGTGACGAGGAGGCCGACGCCTTTCTTGTGGGTGTGCGTGCGCTTGCCGTGGCGGCCACGGGCGCCGCGGATGACGAGGACGCCGCTGCCGTCGCGCGGCGCGAGAAGTGCCTCGGCCTCCTCAAGCGGGCGGGTATCATCCTGTTCTGGTTCGCGGTGTGGGAGGTCGCCGACCGCCTCATCGGCAACCGCCTGGTGCTCGCCGGGCCCATCCGCACGCTCGAGGCGCTGGCCGCCCAAGTGGTGAAGCCCAATTTCTGGGTGATCAGCCTAGCGTCCACGGCGCGCATCGCTGTCGGCTTCCTCATGAGCTTCACGGCGGGCGTGCTGCTGGCGCTCGTGGCGTACCGCATGCGCATCGTGCGCGACTTCGTGGACCCCATTATCTCGCTGCTGCGGACACTGCCCATCGTGAGCTTCATCATCATGCTACTCATCTGGGTGGGGCCGCAGAACCTCACCATGTTCCTTGCGTTCTTCATCGTGCTGCCGCTCATCTACACCAACGTGCTCTCGGGCTTTGAGAGCGTGGATCCCCAGATGCTCGAGATGGCGCGGGTGTTCCGCCTCTCGCCGTGGCGCACGTTCATGTACGTGTACCGGCCCGCGGTTATGCCGTTTTTGGCTTCGAGCTGCAAGATCAGCCTGGGCATGAGCTGGAAGAGCGGCATCATGGCCGAGGTGCTCGCCATGCCCGATCCGTCGATCGGCAAGCAGATGAACACGGCACGAACCTTCTTGAACACGCCGGACCTCTTTGCCTGGACCGTGGTGGTGATGATCCTCTCGCTCGCGTTCGAGATGCTGTTCATGCAGCTGGTGAAGCTTGCGGCGCGGCCGTGGGGCGGACCGTTGGGACGCGGCGGCACCGCGAAGGGCGGTGAGTGACGTGGAGTCGGTGGAAGACGTTCGCATCGAGGGGCTCCGTAAGAGCTTTGGCGATCTGGACGTGCTGCACGGCGTGACCTTCACCCTAAGCGCAGGCGGCGTCTACTGCCTCATGGCGCCCTCGGGCAGCGGTAAGACAACGCTCTTCAAGGTGCTGCTGGGGCTCGACGCGGCGGATGCCGGCGTCGTGACGGGTATCGCGCCCGGGCAGATCGCGGCGATGTTTCAGGAGGAGCGCCTCTGCGAGGCGTTGACGCCCGTGGAGAACGTGCTGCTCGTGCGCCCGCGCGGGACGCGTCGGGCGCGGGTGCGTTCGCTGCTCTCGCGGATCCTGCCCGAGGACTCGCTCGACCGGCCCGTTTCGCAGCTCTCGGGTGGCATGCGGCGACGCGTGTCGCTCGCCCGCGCGGTGGCGTATCCCTCGCGGATGCTGCTGCTCGACGAGCCCTTCACCGGCCTCGACGCCGTGACCAAGGGGCGCGTCATCGAGTTTTTGCTGTCGGAGCGGCGCGGGCGCACGATGCTCGTCTCGACCCATGCCGAGGGCGATGTGGCGCTGCTGGGCGGGGAGAAGATCGAGCTCGACCGCGTGCAGGGCTAGAGGATTGACCACGGCGCCGCTGCGGGATCACTCCCGCTTGCGCCGAACCGATACCGAGATGAGGAGACAACTATGTTTGATAGCACCAAGACCATGCGTGAAATCGCGACCGAGGACCCCCTGTTCGCCGAATTCCTGGTGAGCAAGGGCTTCCCCTTCACCGTGGACAACCCCATCACTGAGCTCGTCACCTTCGACGACGTGGTGAACGTGCGGCAGCTCGACCGTGACGCCTTTCTGGCCGAGTACGAGGAGTATCGCGCGGCGCGCGCGTAGAGCTTCGTGCACAGGAGGGGCGCCGAGAGGGGACAGAGGGGTCTTCATATGGCTATGACGCAGCACTACACGCTGGGAATCGATATGGGCGCGAGCTCGGTCAAGGTGGTCGCGCTCGGGACGGGCGCGGCCGCGGCGGAGGGCGCGGGTGCGGGGAGCGCGCCGGCCGTGCTTTGGAGCACGCGGCGGCCGCACTACGGCGATCCCGTCGCCTGCCTGCGCGACCTGCTCGCGGGCATGCCCGCGGCGCTGGCGCCCGAGGGCTGCGGCGGCATCGCGGCGACGGGCTCGGGGGCGGGTGCGCTCGCCGAGGCGGGTGCCGCGCTGCCCGTGCTCGAGGACGTGCCGGCCATTGCCTCCGGTGCAAAGATCATGGCTCCGGAGGCCCGCTCGGTCATCGAGATCGGCGGTCAGAACGCCTACTTCGTCTGCCGGCTCGCGGCGGCGGTGCCCGAGTTCGCCATGAACGAGAGCTGCGCTTCGGGTACCGGCTCGTTCTTCGAGGACCAGATGACCCGCCTGGGGCTCAGGATCGAGGACTTCTCCGCACTCGTGGGGCGCGCCGAGGGACATGAGGTTCCACGCATCTCGGGGCGCTGCGCCGTCTTCGCCAAGACGGACATCATCCACCGCCAGCAGGAGGGCGTCCCCGTGGAGGACATTCTGCTCGGCCTCTGCTACGCCATGGTGAAGAGTTACAAGGCGCTCATCGTGCGCGGCCTGCCCGTGGAGGCTCCCGTGGCGCTCTCGGGCGGGGTGCTGATGAACGCCGGCGTGGTGCGAGCCGTGCGCGAGGTCTTCAAGCTGGGTGAAGATGGGCTCATCGCACGCGAGGAGAGCCTCTTCTTCCAGGCAGCAGGCGCGGCGCTCCATGCCTCTAAGCTCGCGGCGGCGGGCGGCGGGGCGGCGACCCTCAATGCCTTGCGCGGTGTGCTCGACCACCCGCGCTCCCAGGCGGGCGAGCTGCCCCGTTTGGCACCGTTGCCGAACGGCGGGTACCGTCCCGGCGAGGGCTTCGCCGTGCTGCCGCGCGAGGATTGGGAGCGCGACCCCCTGACCGGCCGCATTCCGGTGTTTTTGGGAATCGACGTGGGGTCGACCTCGACGGACCTGGTCCTCCTCGACCCCCGTGGCCGCGTGCTCAATGCCCAGTACCTGCGCACCGGCGGCGACGCGCGCCGTGCCGTGCACGAGGGGCTGGCAACGCTGGCCGCTCGCCTGGGTTCCGAGGTGCAGGTTCGCGCCGTGGCCACGACGGGCTCCGGCCGCAGCCTCATCGGCAAGTTCGTGGGCGCCGACGCCGTGGTGGACGAGATCACCTGCCAGGCTGCCGGCGCGGCGCATGCCGACCCGAAGGTGGACACCGTCTTCGAGATCGGCGGACAGGATTCCAAGTTCATCTCGCTCGCCGGCGGGCAGGTTTCCGACTTTCAGATGAATAAGGTTTGCGCTGCCGGAACGGGCAGCTTCATCGAGGAGCAGGCCGCTCGCCTCGCCATACCGCTCACCGAGTACGGACTGCTCGCGCTTTCGAGCGAAGCACCGGTCGATCTGGGCGAGCGTTGCACGGTCTTCGTGGAGAGTGCTATCAGCGCGGCCCTCTCCGCCGGTGCCGCCAAGCGCGACGTGGCCGCCGGCCTCGCCCTCTCCATCGTGCGCAACTACCTGCACCGCGTGGTGGGCGGCAAGCGCGTGGGGTCGCATATCGTGCTGCAGGGCGGCGTCGCCTACAACCCCGCGATTGTGGAGGCGTTCCGCTCGTTTTACCCCGACGCACTCACGGTGTCGCCCAACTTCGCCATCTCGGGTGCGGTGGGGGCGGCCCTCATGGCCGCCGATGCCGCCGCGAAGCCGGGTTTCGAGCTCACGGCGTTCAAGGGGTTCGATCTTTCCGGCACGGCAGCCGCGGCGCGCGGCGTGGACGAGCGCGCGGTCGCGCTCAACCGTGCGTTCTACAAAAAGACCGAGGAGCTCTTTCTCGAGGGCTACACGGGCAAAATCGACCCGGCCAAGAAGACCGTGGGCATCCCGCGCTGCCTCATGTTGCACCGCCTATTCCCGCTTGCCAACGCCTACTTCTCCCGTTTGGGCTACAACGTGCTGCTCTCGCCCGACACCACCGAGGAGCAGGTCCGCCTGGCACAGGAGAACGCGCGCGGTGAGACCTGCTATCCCGTGAAGCTCATCTACGGGCACATGGCGTGGCTCGCGGAGCGCGAACCCGACTACATCTTCATGCCGAGCCTGCACACCATCCGGCACGCGAGCTCGCGTGTGGCGCACAACTACGCATGCCCTTATATGCAGACGGCGCCGCGCTTGGTGGCGGACGCCCTCGGTCTGGAGCGGCGCGGCATCGAGCTACTGAACCCCCTGCTCGACATGGATTTTGGCCAGGAGGCCATGGCGCAGGCGCTGCTGGGGCTGGGCGAGCGGCTGGGCCATACGCGCCAGGAGGCGGCCGTGGCCATGATGGCGGGCGGCTTTGCCGTCACGTCCTTTGGTGAGAAGACCGAGGCGCTGGGCGACGAGCTTTTGGGTTCGCTCGCGCCGGGGGAGCGCGTGCTTGTGCTCATCACGCGCAACTACGGTATCTCCGATGGCGCCCTCAACATGGGAATCCCCGAGATTCTGCTGGACCGTGGACAGAAGGTTATCACGCTCGGGCACCTGCACGCGCATGATATCGATGTCTCGGCTGACCACCCCGGCATCTGCTGGCCGTTTGGGCAGCACATCCTTTCGGGCGCCAAGATGGTGCGGCGCGATTCGCGGCTCTTCGCGGTGTACCTCACCAACCACGGCTGCGGTCCCGACACCATGCTCGACAAGCTCTTCGCCGAGGAGATGGGTGAGAAGCCCTACCTCACGATCGAGTGCGATGAGCACTTCAGCCGCGTGGGCGTGATCACGCGCGTGGAAGCGTTCCTGAACGCGCTGGCACATCTCTCTGAGGAGGACGCGGAGCGGGTGAGCTCGCCTGCGGGTGTTGGCGCGGATGCGGCCGCGGCCGACGTCGTGTCCGGGCCGTCGTGCGTGCACCGGGATGCGGCTAGCGGGGTCGCGCGCGCGGCGAGTGCGGCCGGTGCCGACTGTGCCGCTCCCTCGATGGCGCTCTCCGTCATACCCGAGGGTGGCGAGGCACTCGATCCCGCGGTGCCCGTGGCGGTGCCCGGGGTGGGCGCGTACGGCGACCTCGCGGCCGCATGGCTGCGCACGCGGGGCTTCGACGCCCGTGCGATCCCACTCGACGCCGTGGCACTCGAGGCCGGGCGTACGGCGACGTCCACCAAGGAGTACGGCTCGTTCACGGCGTTCCTAGGCGCGGCGCTCGTGGCGGCGCAGGCCTCTGTTCCGGGGCCGCTCTCGCTGGCATTGCCTGCCACCTGCGGCGCCGAGGCCGATAACCAATATGACCGCGTGGTCCGCGCGGTGCTGCGCCAGCGTGGCTGCGGTGACGTGGCAATCGCCGCGCCGCGTTTTGAGGTCCTTCCCTGGGAGCTCAACCGCCGGTTGGGCGCAGGGGCGGCTTCCGAGCTCTTCGGCGTGCTGCTCGCGGGCGATGCCGCCTATGCGCTGCCGGTGTCGACACGGGCGGGTTTCGTGCGCGCCTGCGTGGAGCAGCTTGTCGCCGGGGGAGCTTCCTCGCTGGACGTGCCGCGGATCGCGCGGCTCGTCGCGGAGTTCGCAGGGGGCGATGCCCCCGATGTTGTCAAGCGGCTCGCCTTGGTGGGGGAGTGGCCCTGGGTCTATGCCGACGAGCTTACGGGCGAGCTGTGGGACGAGGTCGCGCAGCGCGGCTATCGGCTCGCGCGCATGCCGCTCTCGGAGTTCTTCTGGATGATGTGGCAAGACGAGTGGGAGCAGGACTCCTCGCAGGGGTCTCGCAGCGGGGTGAAGGGCATGCCCTGGGGGCCGGGAACGCAGACGGGGGTCGCCGCGGCTCCTGCCGCTGCGCCGTC
>UQTR01000030.1 GCA_900544065.1 uncultured Collinsella sp. | reverse complement strand
CGAGATGTCTTAGGGTCTCGTGGGCTCGGAGATGTGTATAAGAGACAGACGTAGTCGTAGCCGCCCTCTCCAAGCAGCTCGGCTGCCGGGTCGGTGCAAAAACCGTGCGTGCCGAGCGAGCCGTCGTCGGTGCACACGTTGACCGTGGCGCCCAGCGCGCGGAACTCATCGACTCCCACGGCCTTGGACGCGGTGCCAAAGCCCAGGCACACGTCGACGGCCACACCCTGCTCGACGAGCATGCCGGCAAGGCACAGCACAGGCGGAACACCGATGCCTCCCGCAACGAGCAGCGCCTTCCTGGTGCCCTCGGGCACAAGCCAGCCGCGGCCGCCAGGGCCCAGCAGATTAGAGGTGGAACCGGGGGCCATCTGCGACAGACGACGAGTGTCGTCGCCCACGACGGCGTACCACAGCTCAACGGTGCCGGCCTCGGCGTCGGCGCGGTAGTAGCTCAGGGGCACGCGAAGCAGCGAGGACGCATCGCCGGGCACGGCAATGTTCACAAACTGACCGGGCTTGAGCGCACTTGCAAGCTTGGGGGCCGAGATAACGAGCGAGAAGATGCCGTCGGCGATCTCCTGGTTTGAGACGACCTCGAAGTCGTGCATGCGTGCAGTGGAAGGTGTGGGCATAGACGCTCCAATCCCCCATGCGGTTGCATGGTTTAGGCGAACAGAAAGCGCGGCACCGCAAGGGCACCGCGCACAAAAGCGATAAGGCTATGCTAGCAGATGCAGCCGTCGGCGAGCGTCTGCTTGCCGCCGACAAACACATCGGTGGCACGACCGGTGAGCGTGCGGCCGGCAAAACCGGAGTTCTCGGCACGCGACTCGTAACCGTCCTCGCCGACCGTCCAGGTTGCGGTGGGATCGAACACGGTCAGGTCGGCAACGGAGCCCGCCTTGACCTGAACCTGGTCGAGGCCCAAGATCTCACGCGGCTTGATGGCCATGAGCTCGACCATGCGGCCCATGCTCATCTTGCCCGTGTTGACCAGCTCGGTGAGGACGAGCGACAGCGAAGTCTCGAGGCCGATCATACCAAAGGGCGCGAGCTCGAACTCACGGGCCTTCTCCCACGGGGTGTGGGGAGCGTGATCGGTGACGATAACGTCGACGGTGCCGTCGATGACGCCCTGGCGGATGGCCTCGGCATCCTCCTCGGTACGCAGCGGCGGATTGACCTTGAGCGAGGTGTTGTAGGTCTCGTCCAGGTCGTTCTCGGTCAGGAACATGTGGTGCGGGGTGGCCTCGCAGGTAACCTGAACGCCAGCGGCCTTACCGGCACGCACGATCTCCAGGCCATGGGCGGTGGAGATGTGCTGGATGTGCAGCTTGGCACCGGTCAGCTTGGCGATCTCGATGTCGCGGGCGATCTGGAGCTCCTCGCCGGCAGCCGGCCAGCCCTCGAGAGCCAGACGGGTCGAGACCTTGCCCTCGTTGATCTGGCCGTGGCCGACCAGGTCCTCGTCCTGGCAGTGGCTCATAAAGACCTTGCCGAACATCTTGCCGTAGTCCATGCAGCGACGGAGCATGCCCGCGCCCTGCACGCCACGACCGTCGTCAGTGAAGGCGACGGCGCCGTGGGCGACCATATCGCCCATCTCGGACATGGCCTCACCCTTAAGACCGCAGGTCATGGCTCCCGACGGATAGACGCGGCAGTGACCGACCTCGGCAGCGCGGGACTTGACGAACTCCACGACGGTGCCGTTATCGGTGACGGGATCGGTGTTGGGCATGGCGCACACGCCGGTGAAGCCGCCCTTGGCAGCTGCACGGGTACCGCTCTCGATGTCCTCTTTGACCTCGTAGCCGGGCTCGCGAAGGTGAACGTGCATATCCACCAGACCGGGGACGAGGTACTTGCCGGAAAGGTCGCGGACCTCGGCTCCCTCGACGGCGAGATTCTCGCCGACCTCGGCGATCTTGTCGCCGTCAATCAGGACGTCAACGACACCGTCAAGCTCGACGGACGGGTCGACGACGTGGGCATTCTTAAGAAGCAAGGCCATTATCGGCACCTCCAAGCAGCAGATACAGGATAGCCATACGCACGCAGATACCGGCGTAGACCTGCTCCAGGATGACGGAGCGTTGCGGGTGGTCGGCCATATAGGAGTCGAACTCGACGCCGCGGTTGATGGGGCCCGGGTGGCAGATGATCGCATCGGGCTTCATGAGCTTCTCGCGGTCCTTGGTCAGGCCGAAGAGCTTGTGGTACTCACGAATGGTCGGGAACGGAGCGCCCTCGAGGCGCTCCTGCTGCACGCGCAGCATGTAGACGACGTCCAGCTCGGGCAAGACGGAATCGAGGTCGCTCGTCACGTGGTCGCAGCCCAGGACCTCGGGCGCCGGAGGCAGCAGCGTGCCGGGAGCGACGGCGTAGGTCTCGCAGCCCATGATCTTAAGGGCGGGGATCAGCGAGCCGCAGACACGGGAGTGCGCGATATCGCCGACGACGGCGACCTTAAGACCGTGGAAGTCGCCCTTATGCTCCCAGATGGTGTACAGGTCGAGCAGGGCCTGCGTGGGATGGTTGTGCTTGCCGTCGCCGGCGCAGATGACGCTCGCGGGCGAGTTCTGCGTGACGATGTAGGGAGCACCGGCGTGCTTATCGCGCACGACGATGCAGTCGATCTTGTAGGCGTTGAGGGTCTCGACGGTGTCGACGAGGCTCTCGCCCTTGACCGTGGAGGTCGAGGAGCCGCCAAAGTTGAGGCTGTCGGCCGAAAGACGCTTCTCGGCGAGCTCGAAGGAGCTGCGGGTGCGCGTCGAGGGCTCGTTGAACATGTTGACGATGGTCTTGCCCTTGAGCGTGGGGACCTTCTTGATCGCACGCTCGTTGACCTCGGAGAACGCCTTGGCGGTCTCGAGGATGAGCTTGATGTCCTCTTCGGAGTACTCGGTAATGTCGATCAGGTGCTTATGGTTGAACGCCACGGTACTACTCACCTCCCAGCGGCGCGGAGCCCACGTGGGAACCCGGCGCGACGTCGTTAATCTCGACAGCGGTGTGGCCGTCGACTTCCTTCATATATAGGTGCACGTTCTCCTCATGCGACGAGGGAACGTTCTTGCCGACAAAGTCCGGCGAGATGGGGAGCTCACGGTGGCCGCGGTCAACGAGAACTGCCAGCTCGATGCGGCTCGGACGGCCCAGGTCCATGACGGCGTCCAGAGCGGCGCGGATGGTACGACCCGTGTACAGGATGTCGTCCACCAGCACGACGCGCTTGCCGTCGACACTGAAGGGAATGTTGGTGGCGTGGATCGCGGGAGCGAAATTGGTAGCGTAGTCATCGCGGTAGAAGCTGATATCGAGGCTGCCGAGCGGAACGTCGACGCCCTCGATCTCCTTGATCTCCTCGGCGAGCTTCTTTGCCAGAAGGTCGCCGCGCGTGACGATGCCGACCAGAGCGAGGTCTTCACAGCCCTCGTTGCGCTCGAGAATCTCGTGCGCGATGCGGGTCATCGCTCGATTGACGGCGGTCTCGTCCATGATGACCGCCTTGGGGGAAGTCGTGCCCATCGATCTCCTTCCTCACATGTCTTGACTGCTGACACAGTCAAAAAAATAGATGCCCGACCGCTCAAAGCGGACCAGACACCCACAGGAAAGGCTGCTCTTTGGCAGCTATGTAATTCCATGTGGGTATCTCGTACCCCTTTAATGGTCAAGGGATAGTGTAGCCAACCTCGAGCTTAATTGCGAGCATAAATACAGAGCAATCCGTAAACGGAGCCCAATGCTCCATAAACCTATATATATTTGTGGGACGAGCTTGAAAACGCACGCACGAGCTGGCATAATCCCCTCTGCTGCACGCAAATCGGATCTACGTCCAGGGCCGTAGCGTGGGCACTATCGCCAAAAGAGGAATATCTCTGTGTAGATTACGCACAGGGAGCTGCTTCTGTGCTATAGTTCAGGCTTGTTTGTTAACGCGACATGTTCGTTTGTCGCCCAAGGAGGGTCAGTTATGTCCAAAGTTTGCGAAGTTTGCGGTAAGCACCCCGTTGCCGGTCGCTCCATCAGCCACTCTCACCGCGTCACCAACCGTAAGTTCCGCCCCAACATCCAGCGCGTCTACGTCGTCGTCGATGGTCACCGTCGCAAGATGAACGTTTGCTCCACCTGCCTCAAGTCCGGCAAGGTTGCGCGCTCCTAAATAAGGTCTTACCAACAAGTACCTCGGACTCTCCGGGTCAAAGACCTCGCGTTCACATAGAACTTACCAAAGGCGTCCTCCCCCACGGAGGGCGCCTTTTTTGCACTCATTGGGGACAGACTTACATGAGTGTTTTCACGCATTGGGGACAGACATAGATGAATGCTTTCCTAAGCTAACAGTGCATCGAACGGTCCCAATCCATACCTCAGGCAGCCTCGTTCCAGCCAGTGGTGGCCTTGGTCACGCTTGTAGCGCCGATACCGGTGATACGGGCAATTTGCTTGACCGTGAGATGCGCCCGCCTGAGCCTCAGCAGACAGGCATTGCGTTCGGGACGTGGCAGAGCCTTGAGCAGCGCAGGATCTATGCTCGGCAGGACTTCGCGCGCGACGGCTAGGGCATCCTCATCGGGGATCCGTCGGCGCGGAAGAATCTCAACTGACCAAATACGCTCGGCAACTTCCCTAAGATGCTCGCAATAGCGACGGGAACCCCCGACAATATCGAGCATGGGAGCCGCATCGCAGATATCAAAGGGATCGTAGCCCAGCTGATATGCCTTGAAGCTTGACCAGCGGTACGCATCGAGCGAGTCGAGCGCGCCTTTCACAGGATTGAGATGGATATAATCGAGCAACTGCACCGCCTGCGTGTCCGACTCGACCGCGACCCGCGAATAGCGATTCTCAAACAGGTGGCCCGTTCTTCCCGTTTTTCCATTGAAATACTTGGCATAGGCCGTCAGCGCGCACTGCATTGCCTTTGAAAGGTTGTCATATGGGTCATCAACCATCAAATGGAAGTGGTTGTCCATAAGGCACCAGGCCAAAACCGCCACGTCATGGCAGGCAAACCTGTCCGAGATGTCCGATAGAAAACGATAACGGTCGGAATCATCTTCAAAAATGATCTGTTTGGAGTTGCCGCGGTCAAAAACGTGATAATAGCCGGTGAGCGAAATTTCGCGGGCGCATCGGGGCATAATCTCTCCTTTCAAAACTGATCAGGCAACACCTAAAAGGAGAGAAGCAACGCAAAATGCTGAGCCTGTGACCTATTTATATACAATGAACGACAAAAACATGCCCAAAACGACAAAATGACAAATCGATGTCTGTCCCAAATGAGCGAAAGCACTCATGTAAGTCTGTCCCCAATAAGTGTCCCCAATAAGTGGGGCGATGTAGCAGGCAGATAATTATAGTTAAAACGCTTCAGTATATTGAAGCGTTTTAGTGTGCCTTTTACAGGAATCTGACCGTTCGCCGAATAATTTCTTGCTATCATGCAAGGCGTAGGGTAAATCTCCGATCGCAAGGAGACACAAATGGTGAAAAAGTCACCGGAAAACACTACTCCCGCAATTGTGGACAACGTAGAGGCGCTTGAGGCTAAGCTCGCTCAGATGCGAGAGGCCCAGGCGCTTTTTGCTACGTACACGCAGGAGCAGGTCGACAAGATCTTCTATGAGGCCGCCATGGCCGCCAACAAGGCTCGTATCCCGTTGGCGAAGATGGCCATCGAGGAGACCGGCCGCGGCGTTCTTGAGGACAAGGTCATCAAGAACCACTACGCCGCAGAGTACATCTACAACGCTTACAAGAACACCAAGACCTGTGGTGTCCTGGAGCGCGACGAGGCTTACGGCATCACCAAGATCGCCGAGCCCATCGGCATCGTGGGCGCCGTCATCCCGACGACCAACCCCACCTCCACTGCGATCTTCAAGACGCTGATCAGCCTGAAGACCCGCAACGCCATCATCATCTCCCCGCACCCGGCTGCCGCCAAGTGCACCATCGCCGCCGCCAAGCTCGTGCTTGACGCCGCCGTCAAGGCCGGCGCCCCCGAGGGCATCATCGGCTGGGTCGATGTCCCCTCCATCGAGCTGACCAACATGGTCATGCGCGACGTCGACATCATCCTCGCCACCGGTGGCCCGGGCATGGTCAAGGCCGCCTACTCCTCGGGCAAGCCCGCCCTGGGCGTTGGCGCCGGTAACACCCCGGTCGTCATCGACGACACCGCCGACGTGCTGCTCGCCGTCAACTCCATCATCCACTCCAAGACCTTCGACAACGGCATGATCTGCGCTTCCGAGCAGTCCGTGACCGTCATCGACAGCATCTATGACCAGGTTAAGGCCGAGTTCCAGAAGCGCGGCTGCTACTTCGTCAAGCAGGGTGCCGAGATGGAGGCCCTGCGTGCCGCCATGTTCAAGAACGGCGCTCTCGATCACCGCATCCCCGGCATGGCCGCTGCCAAGATCGCCGAGCTCGCCGGCATCGAGGTTCCCGCCAAGACCAAGATCCTGATCGCCGAGGTCACCTCCACCGACCCCGCCAAGGAAGAGTTCTCCCACGAGAAGCTCTCCCCGGTCCTGGCCATGTACCACGCCAAGGACTTCCAGGAGGCCGTCGACAAGGCCGAGCACCTGGTGCTCGCCGGTGGCCCGGGCCACACCGCCTCTCTGTACGTGCACCCCGCCCAGGCCGAGAAGATCAGCCTGTTCGAGCACGTCATGAAGGCCTGCCGTATCGTCATCAACACCCCGTCCTCGCACGGCGGCATCGGTGACCTGTACAACTTTGGCATGAAGCCGTCTCTGACCCTGGGCTGCGGCTCCTGGGGCGGCAACTCCGTCTCCGAGAACGTTGGGGTGAAGCACTTGATCAACGTTAAGACTGTGGCCGAGCGCCGTGAGAACATGCTGTGGTTCCGCGCTCCCGAGAAGGTCTACTTCAAGAAGGGTTCCACGCCCGTCGCCCTCGACGAGCTCGGTACCGTCATGGGCAAGAAGCGCGCCTTCATCGTCACCGACCAGTTCCTCTTCAAGAATGGCAACACCCGCGCCATCGAGGCCAAGCTCGACGAGATGGGCATCGCCCACGACTGCTTCTACGACGTCGAGCCCGATCCGTCGCTGCAGTGCGCACGTCGCGGCGCCAAGCAGATGGCTCTCTTTGAGCCGGACGTCATCATCGCCGTCGGCGGTGGCTCCGCTATGGACGCCGGCAAGATCATGTGGATGATGTACGAGCACCCCGAGTGCAAGTTTGAGGACATGGCCATGGACTTCATGGACATCCGCAAGCGTATCTTCACCTTCCCCGAGATGGGCAAGAAGGCCTACTTCGTCGCCGTCCCGACCTCTTCGGGTACCGGCTCCGAGTGCACGCCGTTCGCCATCATCACCGACAAGGAGACCGGCATCAAGTGGCCGCTCGCCGACTACGCGCTGCTCCCCAACATGGCTATCGTCGACGCCGACAACTGCATGACCGCCCCGCGCGGCCTGACCGCTGCCTCCGGCATCGACGTCATGACCCACGCCATCGAGTCCTACGTCTCCATCATGGCTTCCGACTACACCAAGGGCCTCTCCGAGCGCGCTGCTAAGCTCGTCTTCGAGAACCTGCCCTCAAGCTTCACGAACGGCGCCAAGGACCCGCATGCCCGCGAGGAGATGCACAACGCCTCCTGCATGGCCGGTATGGCCTTCGCCAACGCCTTCCTGGGCCTCAACCACTCCATGGCTCACAAGCTCGGCGCCTTCCATCACCTGCCCCACGGCCTCGCCAACGCCGTCATCCTGACCCGCGTCATGCGCTACAACGCCGCCGAGGCTCCCGTCAAGATGGGTACCTTCTCCCAGTATCCTTACCCCAACGCGCTGCACAACTACGCCGAGATGGCCAAGTACTGCGGCATCGAGGGCAAGGACGACAAGGAGGTCTTCGAGAACTTCATCACGAAGCTCGAGGAGCTCAAAGACTTCATCGGCGTCAAGAAGACCATCGCCGACTACGGTGTTGACGAGCAGTACTTCCTCGACACCCTCGACGAGATGACCGAGCAGGCATTCAACGACCAGTGCACCGGCGCCAACCCACGCTACCCGCTCATGAGCGAGATCAAGGAGCTCTACCTGGACGCCTACTACGGCCGCGAGCCTCAGGACTACGCCGTCTGCTAGTTTTAGCACGGTTTTTAACGGCGGGGGTGCACGGGTGTTTCACACACCCCCGCCGTCGCTTCTATCGCATCGTTGAAAGGATGCAACCATGCTGCTACCCGATTCCAAGACCGAGCTCGTCCGCCGTGGCAACAAGGTCGTTTACGACCTGGGCGACAAGATCGTCAAGGTCTTTAACGAGACCAAGCCTGTCTCCGACGTGTTCAACGAGGCTTTGAATCTTGCCCGCATCAATGAGTGCGGCATCCGCAGCCCCAAGGCTCTCGAGGTTTCCCAGCTCGAGAACGCCAACGGCTGGGCGCTCGTGACCGAGAAGGTTCCGGGCACCACCCTTGCCGAGAAGATGACTGCCGAGCCCCAGCGCTTTGGTGAGTACCTCGAGATGTTCGTCGACCTCCAGATCGAGATCCACGGCTACACCTCCCCGCTGCTCAACCGTCAGCGCGACAAGTTCGCCCGCATGATCGACAGCCTTGATCAGCTCAATGCCACCACGCGCTACAACCTTCAGGAGCGTCTGGACGGCATGACCAAGGAGTTCAAGGTCTGCCACGGCGACTTCAACCCCTCCAACGTCATCGTCGGCGACGACGGCCAGCTCTATGTGTGCGACTGGGCACACGCCACCCAGGGCTCCCCTGCTGCCGACGTTGCCACCACCTACCTGCTCTTCGCCCTCAACAGCAAGGACCAGGCTGAGGCCTACCTGGAGCTCTACTGCGACCGCGCCGACATGCCCATGCAGGTCGTGCGTCAGTGGACGAGCATCGTCGCCGCTTCCGAGCTCGCTCGTAAGCGCAACGTGAACGATGAGTTCCTGAAGAACTGGATCGACGTCGTCGATTATCAGTAATATCTGAGCGATTTATTTCGCATCGGAGGCACAAGAAAACCCCGCAGCTCATATGGGCTGTGGGGTTTTCCTTTTAGATATTGAGAATGTTACAAGATAAAAGGACGGCCCCGCATCTCCCCGATCTGGAGAAATGCGGGGCTGTCCCACATATCGAACTACAAGCGAAATCGTCGATTAACGGCGGGCCGCCTTAACAAGCTCGGCAACCTTGGCGACGACCTCGTCGATCGCCACGTCCTCACGCTCGCCCGTGGCACGGTCCTTGAGCTCCACCGTGCCATTCTTGAGGCCACGCTTACCCAGAACGACCTGATACGGGAAGCCCATAAGGTCGTTGTCGGCAAACTTAAAGCCGGGACGCTCGTCGCGGTCATCGACGACGACCTCGATACCCTCGGCGCACAGGCCATCAACAATCTGCTCGCAGACGGTAGCGCACTCCTCCTTCTTGGGATCGAGCGGAATCACCGCGACCTCGTACGGGGCAACGGAGACCGGCCAGACGATGCCGTGTTCGTCGTTGTGCTGCTCCACGACGGCAGCAAGCGAGCGGGACACGCCCACGCCGTAACAACCCATGATGAGCGGCTTCTCCTTGCCGTCCTCATCCATAAAGGTGGCACCCATGGCCTCGGAGTATTTGGTGCCCAGCTGGAAGACCTGGGAGACCTCGATACCGCGAGCAGCGGAGAGGGGCTTGCCGCAGTGCGGGCAAGGATCGCCGGCCACGACGGTGACCAGATCGGCCCACTCGTCGACGGTAAAGTCACGCTCGGGGCAGGCACCGGTAAAGTGATAGTCGACCTCGTTGGCGCCGCAGGCCCACTGCTTGGACTCACGCAGGCTCTCGTCGCACACCAGACGGATACCCTCGGGCAAGTTAACCGGTCCGATAAAGCCCTTGTGCAGACCGTTCGCCTGAAGCTCCTCGTCGGTCATCATGCGATAGCCCTTGCCAAAGACATGCTCGGCCTTGCAGTCATTGAGCTCGTGGTCGCCCGGGACAATGGCCACGACTGGCTTGCCCTCGGCATCGATGAGAGCCAGGGACTTGCGCGTGCCGTTCTCGGGGAAGCCAAAGAACTTGGCGACGGCCTCAATGGAACCCATACCCGGAGTCTCGACCTTGGTAAGCGTGCCGTCGCCGGGGCCCTCGGTCACGACGACCTTGGTGCTTGCAGCCTCGTCATCGGCAGCAAAGCCGCAATCGTCGCAGTAGACGAGCGAGGCCTCGCCGGCGTCAGCCAGAGCCATGTACTCGACGGAGGTGTCGCCGCCGATCTCGCCGGAGTCGGCGACAACGGGTAGAGCCTTGATGTAGCAGCGCTCGCAGATGTTGGCGTAGGCCTGCTTCATCTTGTCATACTCCTCCTGCAGGCTCTCCTGCGTGGCAGAGAAGCTGTAGGCGTCCTTCATGATGAACTCGCGGCCGCGCATCAGGCCAAAGCGGGGACGGAACTCATCGCGGAACTTGTCCTGAATGTGGTACAGATTGACAGGCAGCTGCTTGTAGGAACGCAGCTCATTGCGCACCAGGGCCGTGACGGTCTCCTCGTGGGTGGGGCCCAGCACGAACTCGCGACCATGACGGTCGTCAAAGCGCACAAGCTCCTTGCCATAGGCATCGATGCGGCCGGACTCACGCCACAGCTCGGCATCGACCATAATGGGCATCATGAGCTCCTGGGCGCCGGCGGCGTCCATCTCGTCGCGCACGATGTTCTCGATCTTACGAATCGAGCGCCACGCGAGCGGCAGATAGGAATAGAGACCGGCGGCCTCCTTGCGAATCATACCGGCACGAAGCAGCAGGCGATGGCTTGCAAGCTCGGCGTCGGCCGGATCCTCTTTAAGCGTCGGCGCATAGAGCTTAGACATATACATTGCTCGGGTCATTTATTTCTCCTCAATAAGTTTGTCGACCTCGGCCATAAGCGCGTCGACAATTTGATCCTCAGCTACTTTACCAATGATCTGGCCATGCGAAAAGAGCAGGGCCTGACCACGTCCACAAGCAACGCCCAGGTCGGCATCAGAAGCCTCACCGGGGCCATTAACGGCACATCCCATGACGGCAATCGAAAGCGGCGCGGCATAGTTCTTAAGCCGCTCGGTTACCTCCTCGGCGATAGGAATCAGGTTAACCTGGCAGCGGGCGCACGTGGGGCACGAGACAATCTCGGGACCGCGGCGACGCAGGCCCAGCGACTGCAAAATTCCCCAGGCAACAGGCGGCTCCTCAACCGGATCGGCCGTGAGCGAGACGCGCATGGTGTCACCGATACCCTCAGACAGCAGGATACCAAGGCCCACCGAGCTCTTGATGGTGCCCTGTAGCTTTGTACCCGCCTCGGTTACGCCCAGGTGAAGCGGAACGTGGGGAATCTCACGCGACAGGGCTCGATAGGTATCGAGCGTCGTTTGCACGCTATGGGCCTTGGCCGAAAGCACAATGTTCGTAAAGCCGCGGTCTTCAAAATGCTTGACGAAACGCTCGCTCGACATCACGAGCTTCTCGGGCTGCGTAAGCTCGTCGCGCTCGGCGATATCCTGCTCAAGCGAACCGGCGTTGACGCCGATACGAATCGCACAGCCCGCGGCACCCGCAGCATCGATCACCGCGTCTACCTTGGCCCAATCGCCGATATTGCCGGGATTGATGCGCAGCTTGGCAGCACCGGCCTCGACGGCGCCGATGGCGAGCTTATGGTTAAAGTGAATATCGGCGACAATCGGCACCGGGGACTCAGCACAGATGGTACGGAAGCCCTCGAGCGCGGCCTCGGTAGGCACGCTCACGCGCACGATATCGCAGCCAGCCTGCGCCAACGCGCACACTTGCGCAAGCGTTGCCTGGGCATCAGCGGTATCGGTGCAGGTCATGGATTGGACCACCACCGGCGCGCCGCCACCGATCTGAACGCCGCCCACATGCACGGGGCGCGTCAGCTCGCGCGGCAAAGGATGGGATATAGACAATCCAAACACTCCCCTACAGAATAAATCGAAGGATGTCGGAACGAAGCATATAGACAAACAGCAGCGCAAAGAGCGCGATGCCCACATAGCTCACAATCGTCTGGACCTTGAGCGGAAGCTCGCGGCCCGCAATCTTTTGAATGATCTCGATGACCAGCTTGCCGCCATCGAGTGGTGGGATGGGCAGCAGGTTCATAAAGCCAAGCGAGAACGAAATGAGGGCGGCAAACGAAAGGAACGTGGCAGGGCCGGCAGCAGCGGCCTGTGAGGACATAACGCTAATACCCACGATCGAAGAAGACTGATCGAGAATCTCCATCGTATGCTGCGGCTGGAGCAGGCGCATCACGCCATCCGCTGTCTGCACGACATAGGAGAACGACAGGCGAGCCGACGTGATGGGGTCTAAACGGACCACCTGCGTAGAGGCATACACACCTAGGCGCTCGTCCTCTTTGAGCGCAACCGTGGTCGAATGCTGCTTGCCGTCACGCTCGTACTCGATGGCGATATCGTCCTTACCGGCGGCCTTGCCGATGGCATCGTAGACATCCATCCAAGTGGAACATGAGACACCGTCAACCGAAAGGATTGCATCACCGGCCTCGATACCCGCCTTGGCGGCAATAGACCCCTCGTCAACCTGACCGATCACGTTGGTATCCATCGGCACGGTGACACCCGCAATGGAATAGATGCTCATAAGGAGCAAAAAACCCGTCAAGATATTGACGATAATGCCCGCGAGCAGCATAAAGGCGCGCTTGAGAAAGCCTTGGCCAAGATAGGTGTGCGAGCGCTCTTGCGCAAGGAACTCGGCCTCGCCGCACGGCAGCTCCCACGCATCGCCCTCGGCAGTCGCATGTTCGCGATCGAAACGGCGACCATCAAAGGTGGTATAGCCTGCCGTGTCTCGCGGCAACGTCTGATATTTGGTGGGATAGTAGCTCGACGAGGGCTTCTCCCCTTCCTCATACCAGGGCGCGATGGAGCCCCAGCCCAGCAAAAGGGCGCATGCCTCGAGCACATCCTCCTCGGAAAGCTCGAGCTCGACAGCAAGGTCGGCCACGGTCACGCGACCATGACGATAGATAGCCGCGAGCACGCGATCGGCGCACGAAACATCGGTCGGATCCATACCGCAGATGGCAGCGTAGCCACCCAGCAGCAGCGGGGTCACGCCAAACTTGGTTCCAATGCGACGCGACGTGTAATGGATGTCAAAGCGGCACGGCAGACCCAAAAAGAACTCGGTCACACGGACGCCGCAGGCACGCGCCGCCAAAAAGTGGCCGCCCTCGTGCAAAAACACGAGGACGGAAAGCATCAGCAGGCCCCAAAAGACCGATGAGAGAACGCTCAGAACAGTATCCATAAAACGAAAAAGCAATCCTTATGGGTTAGGAACGGGTTGCGGCGAGCACCTGCGCAGCCTTTTCACGCGCCCACGCATCGATGTAGCGAAGCTGCTCAAACGAATCGACCGCCTGCAAATCGTGGGCGTCCATGCAGGATTCCACAATGCGATCGATATCGGTAAAGCTGCAGCCATCGTGCAGGAAGGCATCGACGGCAACCTCGTTGGCGGCATTGAGCACGCACGGCATGGTGCCACCCGTCTTGCCGGCACGCTCGGCCAGTGCCAGACAGCGGAAGGTATCCATGTCGGCAGCATCAAACGTGAGCTGCCCCAGCTCGCGGAAATCGATACGAGGCGCCGGGGTATCCCAACGCTCGGGATACGAGAACGCGAACTGGATGGGAATACGCATGTCGGATGCACCGAGATGCGCCATCACGGAGCCGTCGGCGAACTCGACCATAGAGTGAATCTTGGACTGACGCTGCACGACCACGTTAATGAAATCGAGGTCGCAGTTAAACAGATGCATGGCCTCAATGCGCTCCAGGCCCTTGTTCATGAGGGTGGCGGAGTCAATGGTGATCTTGGCACCCATGGCCCACGTGGGATGCGCGAGGGCATCGGCACGCGTCACGCGATCGAGCTCGTCGCGCGTGCGGCCAAAGAACGGACCACCCGAGCAGGTGAGCCAAATACAATGCGCCTCGCGCGGGTTCTCCCCCAGATAGCACTGGTAAATGGCGGAGTGCTCAGAGTCGACTGGAATAAGCTGGCCCGGTTGCGCCAACGGCATAAGCAAGTCGCCACCGACGACGAGGGACTCCTTGTTGGCAAGGGCAAGGCGCTTATTCGAGGTCAAGGCCGCATGGCTCGCCTCGAGACCGGCAGCGCCCACAATAGCGACAAGCACGCAGTCGACATCGTCGCGACACGCGAGCTCGCAAACCGCCTGCGCGCCAACGCCGAGCTTCGTTCCCTCGGGCAACTCCTGCAGCACGGCGTCATCGCCATGATCGACATCGGCCACGGCAACCGCCGGAACCGAGAACTCGCGGGCAGCGGCAACGAGCTCGGAAGTACTGGAGTTAACGGACAGCGCCGTCACCTGCAGGCGATCGGCATGCTGGCGGCACACATCGAGCGCCTGAGTGCCGATAGAGCCCGTACAACCCAGGATGGCAACGCGAAGGCGTCCATCGGGGCCATACGTCGTCTGGAAGGACATTACAGCACGCCTCCGATCATCAGCAACAGCTGCGCGGTGATGCAACCGAAGATAAGCGAGTCGCTACGATCGAGCATGCCGCCGTGGCCCGGGATAAGGTTGCCGGAATCCTTGACGCCCACACCGCGCTTGATGCGCGACTCGATAAGGTCGCCGATAACGCCCAGAATGGACACGACCACGCCGCACAGCAGCGCATAGGGCAGGCTGAGCTTGTAGAAGTGCGTCGCCCACAGGATGAGCCAAATCAAAACCGAGCCCAGGATGCCGCCGGCAAACCCCTCCCAGCTCTTTTTGGGAGAGATCTTGGGAACCATCTTGTGCTTGCCGATACGGCTGCCCACGATGTAGGCAAACGAATCGGAGACCCAAAGGGACGCGCAAACGCCCACTGAAAGCAGGGCACCGGCAAAACCGGGCACGGCATCGCGCAGGAGCACGATAGCCGACAGCATAAAGCCAGTGTAGATGGGGCCCATGAGCGTCACGGCCACATCAGAGATACGGGTACGCGGCGACCAGACATACCAAATGCCCACAGCGAGCATCAAGGCAAAAAGCAGGGCATTCAGCAACATCGAATCGCCGAACGCCGACAGCGGAAAGAGTACGGCGGCAGCGATACCCATGCGCTCGTTAGCCATCTTGCCATCGAGCCTTGTCATACGGAAAAACTCATAGCAGCACAGGCCGCTCATGACAGAAACAAAGATGGCCGTGGGCACGATACCCAAAACCAGGCACAGGATAAAGACAACGGCGTAGACGATACCGGCGGCGGCACGGGTAATAAAGCCCGCCAGCCACGAACCGGTGCCGCTCTTCGCTGCAGGCGCTCCCGCAGTGGCAGCTTTGCGCGCAGGCGTCTTGGGAGCAGATGCCTTGGGACGATCGGACACGATTAAGCCTCCTCGGTCTTGCTCAGTCCACCAAACCTACGGTCACGGCCCTGATAGGCCAAAATGGCGTCGACAAGGCCCCAACGATCAAAGTCGGGCCAATAGGTATCGGTGACGTAGAACTCGGAATAAGCCACCTGCCACAGCAGATAGTTCGAAAGGCGCAGCTCACCAGAGGTGCGAATCACAAGCTCAGGATCGGGAAGGCCGGCAGTATAGAGGTGGGAAGCCACCATGTCGTCATCAATTGCGGCAGGATCGATCTTACCGGCGGCAGCGTCGAGTGCAATCTGACGGACAGCGCGGGTAATCTCGGCACGCGCGCCGTAGTTGACGGCAAGCGCCAGCGTCATACCGGTGTGATCGGCGCACTCGGCAAGACCGCGTTCAAAAACGTCGCGGGTCTTCTTGGGCAGCGCGGAAATGTCGCCCAAAAAGACAACGCGCACGTTTTCGCGCTTCAGAAGCGGCAGCTCGTCGATAAACGTCTTGGCAAACAGATACATCAAGACGTTGACCTCATGCTGCGGACGGTTCCAGTTTTCGGTAGAAAACGCATAGGCAGAAAGCACGTCGACGCCTAGGCGCACGCAGGCGGTAATGATCTCGCGCAGCGAGACGATACCTGCCTTATGACCCTCGGTGCGTGCAAGACCGCGCGACGTGGCCCAACGACCGTTGCCGTCCATGATGCACGAGATATGGTGCGGAATCTTATTGAGGTCAAGGTCGGAAAAACCGACGCCCGCAGGGGCGTCGGCAAAGTACTCGACCAGTTTATGCTCGTCGTATTGCACCTTAGATCTCCATGACCTCGGCTTCTTTTTCCTTCAGAAGCTCCTCGACCTTGGCGACATACTCATCGGTGTGCTTCTGGACCTTGGCCTGCTCGCGACGGACATCGTCCTCGGTGAGCTCCTCATCGCGCTCGAGCTTGTTGTTAAAGTCGCGACGGATGTTACGGATAGACACCTTGGCCTGCTCGGCGTACTCGCGGCACTCCTTGACGAGCTCGCGACGGCGCTCCTCAGTAGGGGCCGGGAACGGCAGACGAACGACGGTGCCATCGGAGTTGGGGGTAATGCCCAGATCGGAAGCGCCGATGGCCTTGACGATAGCGTTGATGAGTGCCTTGTCCCACGGCTCGATGAGCAGCATGTGAGCCTCGGGGGTCTTGACGGCGGCAACCTGCGTGACCGGCGTGGGGACACCGTAATAATCAACGGTGATGTCGGACAGAATGTTGGCGTTGGCGCGGCCGGTACGGACCTTGGAGAAGTTATGCTTGAGGGACTCGAGCGACTTGTCCATATGGGCGGTGATGTTCTCTGCCATGCTTAATCCTCCTGATAGACGAGCGTGCCGACGGGCTCACCCGAAAGCGCGCGCTTGACGGTGTCCTCGCCATCGATGTTGAGGACCAAAATAGGCATACGGTTATCCTGGCACAGAGCCGTAGCCGTGGAATCCATAACCTGCAGGCCGCGAACGAGAACCTCGTGATAGGTAATCTTGTCAAAACGGACGGCATCGGCGCACTTGACGGGATCCTTGTCGTAGATGCCGTCAACCTTGGTGGCTTTAATCAGAATCTCGGCGCCGATCTCGCACGCACGAAGAGCCGCGGCGGTGTCGGTCGTAAAGTAAGGATTGCCCGAACCGGCGGCAAAAATAACGACGTTGCCCTTGGAAAGGTGGTTGATGGCGCGACGGCGAATATAGGGCTCGCAGATCTCGTTCATCTGGATAGCGCTCATCACACGGCAGGGAACATCGTTATGCTCGAAGGCATCCTGCAGAGCGAGCGCGTTCATAACGGTTGCAAGCATGCCCATGTAGTCGGCCTGAGCACGCTCCATGCCACCGGCAGCGCCGGCCATGCCGCGGAAAATATTGCCACCGCCGACAACGACGCCGACCTCATGGCCAACGGCGAGCAGCTCCTTGACCTGCTTGGCAAGATGGTCGGTAACCTTGGGGTCGATGCCATATTGGCCGTCGCCCATCAGTGCTTCGCCGGAAAGCTTAAGAAGCACGCGTTTATATCGGATGTCGGACAAAGCGATCCTCCTTTAATTAGACTCTCAATATGATATCAAAGGCTCTGATAAGAGCCATGAAAAAGCAGGCTGTGAGTAAAACCCACAGCCTGCTCATTACCAGCTACAAGAGCTTATTTACTCGCCACGGACCAGACGGTCGAAGGCAACGACGGTAATGGTGTCGCCGAGCTCCTTGGAGACCTGCTCAGCGTACTTCTTGATGGTGAGGGAGCTGTCCTTGATGAACTCCTGCTCGGTGAGCACGGACTGCTTGTAGAACTTCTCCAGACGGCCAACAGCCATCTTCTCCTGGATAGCCTCGGGCTTGCCGGACTCGGCAGCCTGGGCCATGTAGATCTGCTTCTCGTGCTCGACGGTCTCGGCCGGAACCTGATCGCGGGTAGCGCAGATCGGTGCGACGGCGGCAACCTGAAGGGCAACGTCGTGAGCGAAGGTCTTGAAGGACTCAGCCTGAGCGGTCTCGGCCTTCTCGAAGGCGAACTCGACGAGGACGCCGATCTTACCACCCATGTGGATGTAAGAAGCGAGCGCGCCGTTCTCGGCCTTGCGGGCAGCGAAGCGGGAGATCTTCATGTTCTCGCCCATGATGTGAATCATCTCGGTGAGCTCGGAGGAAACGGTCTCCTCGCCCATCGGCTTCTCGAGCAGAGCGTCGACATCAGCAGGCTCGGTGGTAGCGACAACCTCAGCGACCTTGGAAGCAAAGCCGGTGAACTTGGCGTTGGAGCCAACAAAGTCGGTCTCGCAGGAGAGCTCGAGCAGAGCGCCGGTCTTGCCATCCTCGGAGACGAACGCGGCGACAGCGCCCTCGTTGGTCTCACGGCCAGCCTTCTTGGCAGCCTTGGCGAGGCCGTTCTTGCGCAGAACGTCGACAGCGGCGTCCATGTCGCCGTCAGCCTCGACGAGAGCCTTCTTGCACTCCATCATCGGGGAGTCGGTCATCTCGCGGAGCTGCTTGACCATAGCGGCGGTAATCTGGGCCATTGTGGTTCCTTTCAAAGAGATGAAAAAGAATTAACTAAGACTGATTTACTCGGCCTTGGGCTCAGCGGCCATCTCGGCCTCGGAGACCTGCTCCTTACCGGAGCCAGCGAGGCAGGCATCAGCCATGAGCTCGCACATAAGGGTGACAGCGGAGATAGCGTCATCGTTGCAGGGGATGCCGTACTCGACCTCGTCGGGATCGGAGTTGGTGTCGATCAGAGCGACGACGGGGATGTTCAGGCGCTGGGCCTCCTTGATGGCGTTCTCCTCGCGCTTGGTGTCGATGACGAAGAGAGCCTGGGGCAGACCCTTCATGTCGCGGGCACCACCGAGGTTGGTCTGGAGCTTGGTGAGCTCCTTGCCGAGAACAGCCTGCTCCTTCTTGGGCAGAACAGCCATGCGGCCGTCCTCGACCATGGCCTCGAGCTCCTCCATGCGGTTGATGCGGGAGCGGATGGTGACGAAGTTGGTCAGCATACCGCCGAGCCAACGCTGGTTGATGTAAGGCATGTTGGCGCGCTCAGCAGCGTTCTTGACGGCCTCCTGAGCCTGCTTCTTGGTGCCGACGAACAGCACGTTGCCGCCCTTGGCGACGTTCTTGACGAAGGTGTAGGCCTGGTCGGCGTCGAGGATGGTCTGCTTGAGGTCGAGGATGTAGATGCCGTTGCGCTCACCGAAGATGAACGGCTTCATCTTGGGGTTCCAGCGACGGGTCTGGTGACCGAAGTGGCAGCCGGCCTCGAGCAGGGTGCGGATATTAATCTTGGTAGCCATGTTAAACCTCCTGTGGTTTGCCTCCGCGCGGGGTCATCCTCCAAAACCAACCCGGACATGTGCTACCAAAGCCCGGGCACCACGGTATGAAGTAGCCGCGCGTGCGTGATAAAAACATGTTGCCGTGAAGCAACCCGATGAATGATAGCAGGAATGCTTCTTCCTGCCAACCCGCAATCAAAACCACACACCTGAGTGCGGCGCGGGACGTCCCAGCCACTATTCGCCGCGGGGATGGGCTTGAGCCACGGCACGTTTGAGCCGATCGGGCGTGAGATGCGTGTAGATCTGCGTCGTGGACAGGCTCGCATGACCCAGCAGCTCTTGAACCGAGCGCAGGTCCGCACCGCCCTCGAGCAAGTCGGTCGCAAAGGTATGGCGCATCGCATGCGGGGCGATGTCGGCTGGAATGCCGGCGAGCGTCGCCAGCGTATGGAACCGCCGCCTGAGCATCGCGGCACTCATGCGATTACCGCGCGCCGATATAAGCAGCGGATGCGGCCCGGTAGCGGGGTCACGGCGCTTTGCCCGAGCGAGCAACTCCGGCCTCCCCTCCTCAATATAGAGACGCGTCGCCTCGAGCGCACGACGATACAGAGGGACGATACGTTCTTTGCTCCCCTTGCCCCACAGGCGCAGCGTGCGTTCGGACCACGCAATGGACTCCACATTGAGTGCTGCGAGCTCAGAGATACGGGCGCCCGAGGCATAGAGCAGCTCGAGCATCGCCGCATCGCGCAGTCCCGCTGGTGTTGAGGTATCGGGGGCTTTGAGGAGCGCCTCGACCTGCTGAGTCGTAAGGACGCCCGGCAGTTCGCGCGGCAGCTTGGGCGATGCGATCGCCGAGACCGCATCGCCCTCGACAATCCCCTCGGCAGCCATCCACCGATAGAGCGAGCGAATGGCAGACAGATGCGCCGTAAGCGTTCGGGGAGCCACCTGCTCACGCGAAAGCTCGGCAAGATAGCGACGAATGGTGCGCACGTCGGCAGCGAAAGCATCGATATCCTCGCGCT
>UQTR01000029.1 GCA_900544065.1 uncultured Collinsella sp. | reverse complement strand
GAGCCTTATCGTCGGCAGCGTCAGATGTGTATAAGAGACAGTAGATACCCACATGACCGTAGATAAGGCCCGGAGCACCCGTGCCGCTGTGCGAGGAATCGGCCACGATCATGCCCACCTGCAGCGCCGAGCGGTCGGAGCTATAGCACCATGCGTTAAACATATCGCACGCGTTACCGCCAAAGTAGCCAACGCCGGCGTTACGGAAGACATTGGTAACCCACGCCGCGCACCAGTTCTGACCCGGCGAAGGCGTGGAGTAGCACGCGTTGACGACGGCCTGCTGTTTGCCCGAGCCGGCATTCTGTTGCGGGGTTCCGGGCGCATACGATCCGCCACCCGAGCTTGAACCACCCGAGTAGGAATTGTTCTTGTTCGCGGCAGCCGCGGCAGCGGCAGCCTTCCTAGCAGCCTCCTCGGCCTGGGCGGCAGCGAGGATCTCGGAATCGCGCTGAGCCATGAGCTCCTTGACGTCGTCGGAAAGACCGTTCAGCACAGTCTGGACTTCTTGCTGCTTGGCCTGCATATCCTGCATCTGAGCAGTCTGCTGGTCCTTGAGCTTCTCTAAGTCAGCTTTCTGCGACTCAAGCTCGGTCTTTTGCGCATCGAGCTCTTCCTGGATGGTCTGAATGTCCTCGATGGCGTCGCGGTCGCTCTTGTTGATCTTCTCAACGTAGTGCGCATTGGCGACGAGTTCCTCAAACGAGCCAGAGGCCAGCAGCAGCGACAGAATGTTCGTGCCGCCGGACTTGTAGCTGGCGGCCACGCGATCGGAAAGGTCGTTTCGCTTCTTCTTGAGCTCGGCCTTCTTTTCATCGATCTGGGCCTGCGTGTCGTCAATCTTGCCCTGGACATTCTCGATGTCGTTGAGGGTCTGGGCATTCTTGTTGGCCAGCGCCGCATACTCATTTGCGATGCTGTCGAGCTGGGCCTGAACCTCGTCGAGCTGGGCCTGGGCGGCATTCAGTTTATCGGTAGTTTCTTTGGAAGCCTCCGCCGCATGGGCGCGAGCGGGCAGGCCAAAAAGAACTGCCGCAGAAGCGGCGCCGAACAGGGCCTTGAGGGCAGTGCGGCGCGAGAGCTCCTGGGAAAGGATGGAATCGCTGTTTGGTGACATATGTACTCCGTTACATGTTTATTTATATGTCGCTCAACTCATACATATTAGCGTACATATGGCGCGTCCCAACGATTTCCACGAACGGCAGGAAACTACAAGGTCAGCGGCCCGTAAGCAAATGCCAAAGATCAGGTTATGCGTACGCAAGCTCTTCTATGAGTACGTTAGCACAATCCTCTGCTTTTCCCACAGCGCACGATTTGGGCGTCCCTGCCTGCGCTATACTCCCCTGAAGAAGTGTTCCTGATTCGATAGGAGACTACATGTCCAAAGCACTCGACCCCAAAGACACCTGCGTCCTCGTTACCGGTGGCGCCGGCTTTATCGGCTCGCACACCGTCGTTCAGCTGCTCGAAGGTGGCTACCAGGTCGTCATCGTCGATGATCTTTCCAACTCCAGCTCCGTCGCCGTCGACCGCGTCAAGACCATCGTGGGCGACGAGGCCGCCAAGAACCTCACCTTCTACGAGGCCAACGTGCTCGACCGCGACGCGATGAACAAGATCTTCGATACCCATCAGATCGACCGCGTCATCCACTTTGCCGGCTTTAAGGCCGTCGGCGAGTCGGTGAGCAAGCCCGTCGAGTACTACCACAACAACATCGAGAACACCCTGGTGCTCATCGACGTCATGCGCAACCATGGCTGCAAGTCCATCATCTTCTCGAGCTCCTCGACCGTCTATGGCGACCCGGACAACCCGCCCGTCACCGAGGAGGATCCTAAGAAGCCCGCGACCAACCCCTATGGTTGGACCAAGTGGATGATCGAGCAGATCCTTATGGACGTCCACACCGCCGACCCCGAGTGGGACGTCGTGCTGCTCCGTTACTTCAACCCCATTGGCGCTCATCCGTCGGGCCTGATCGGCGAGGACCCCAAGGGCATCCCCAACAACCTGGTGCCCTATGTCGCCCAGGTCGCCGTGGGCAAGCTCGAGGCCGTTCAGGTCTTTGGCAACGACTACCCCACCCCCGACGGCACCGGCGTGCGCGATTACATCCACGTGTGCGATCTGGCATCTGGTCACGTTGCCGCCCTTAACTGGATGAACGGCAAGACCGGCGTCGAGATCTTTAACTTGGGCACCGGCACCGGCACCTCGGTACTCGAGGTCGTCGCCGCCTTCTCCAAGGCTTGTGGCAAGGAGTTGCCCTACGTAATCCGCGAGCGCCGCGCCGGCGACATCGCTGCCAACTGGTGCGATGCTTCCAAGGCCGAGCGCATGATGGGCTGGAAGGCCCAGTACGACATCGCGGACATGTGCCGCGATAGCTGGAACTGGCAGAGCCACAACCCCAACGGCTTCGCCGACGCCGAGTAGCAAAAACCTACATACCGCTCTTGCCCCGATCTCACGTTGTGAGGTCGGGGCTTTTTCATGGCATGCAACCATTCGCCGAAAATCGACCAACTTTTTTATCTTGCCTGTACATGTTTAAACAACATGTTCTACAATAGGCGTATCGAATCAGAACATCGGAGGCGGACTGCACACCCATCGGCAGGCCGACCCCACAACAAGAAGGTTGGTGAGCGCATTCATGGAGCGTGCAAGCGGCGTCCTCATGCCCGTCTCATCTCTGCCCGGACCATACGGAATCGGCGGCTTTGGTTGGAATGCCTACGACTTCGTCGATTTTCTCGCCTCATGCAAACAACATTACTGGCAGATTCTGCCCCTTACGACGACCAGCTATGGCGATTCGCCCTATCAGTCGTTCTCGGCCCGCGCAGGCAACCCCAACTTTATCGACTTTGCCGAGCTTATCGAGGCAGGGTATCTGGAGCAGCGCGATATCGATGGCGTGTACCTGGGTTCTGACCCCAGTAACGTCGACTACGGTGCCATCTTTGGCGGCCGCCGTCAGATTCTCGACCGCGCCGCCGAGCGCTTTGCTGCCGACAAGCCGACCGATTTCGATGACTTTATCCAGGCCAACGAGGACTGGCTCATCCCCTACTGTGAGTTCATGACCGTCAAAGAGGAGTGCGGTCTCAAGGCGTTTTGGGAGTGGCCCGCGGAACTCCGCACCCGTGGCGAAGCTTCCGCCAAGGTCTGCGCCGACCATCCGGCGCGTATGCTCTACCACCAGATGACACAGTACTTCTTCGATCGCCAATGGAGCCGCCTCAAGGCCTATGCCAACGAGCGCGACATTCTCATCATCGGCGACCTGCCCATCTATGTCTCGCGTGACTCCGTCGAGATGTGGGCGACACCTGAGCTCTTTAAGATCGACGCCGCCGGCAATCCCGTGAGCGTCGCCGGCACGCCGCCCGACCAGTTCTCGGCCACCGGCCAGTACTGGGGCAACCCCATCTACGACTGGGACGCCATGGAATCCGACGGCTTCTCCTGGTGGGAGGGCCGCATTCGCGCCGCCCTCGACATGTACGACGTCATCCGCCTGGATCACTTCCGCGGCTTCGAGGCCTATTGGGAGGTGCCGTTCTCCTCGCCTGATTCGTCCTACGGTTCGTGGACGCAGGGCCCCGGCCTCAAGTTCTTCAAGACGCTCGAGGAAAAGCTCGGCACGCTGCCCATCATCGCGGAGGACCTGGGCTTCCTCACCCCCGGCGTCATCGACATGCGCGACAACTCGGGCTTCCCCGGCATGAAGATCCTGCAGTTTGCCTTTGAGGGCACCAACTCGTACTACCTGCCGCATAACTACATCGCCAACACCGTCGCCTATGTGGGCACCCACGACAACGAGACGGCGCGCGGTTGGTTTGAGGGAACGGCCACCCCGCGTCAGCGTGAGCAGGCAGCCCTGTACACCCATCAGCAGGCCGGCGAACCCATGGCAGATGCACTCAATCGCACCATCGCCGCCAGCGTGAGCGACACGTGCATCTACACCATGCAGGACCTGCTCAACTTGGGCAACGAGGCGCGCATCAACACCCCTGCCACGCTGGGCGGCAACTGGACCTGGCGCATGCTCGACGGCGCCATCACCCGCGAGCTCGAGCACAAACTCACCGACTGGACCGAGACCTACTTCCGCATCCCGTCGGAAGCCGAAATCGAGCTTCCTCAATAGGAGCTACCGCGCCCGACCCCTCCCCACCGTGCGGACGCGCTTGCTTTTCCCGCGCGAGGCCACCCCAATCCCCTCGCGCGGGCTTCTTATGAATTGCAGACATGAAACAACCCATCACAGGAGAAAACATGCCCCAAATTAACCTCATGGAACTCGCCGAGCAGTCTTTTGGCACCTCGCTCGAGCAGCTCGACGACCGTCGCATTTACAAGCTGCTGGTCAAACTCGTGCAGGAGCGCTCCGCTGCCTGCCCGCTCAACAACGGCAAGAAAAAGCTCTATTACATTTCCGCCGAATTTTTGATCGGCAAGCTGCTCATCAACAACATGATCGACCTCGGCATCTACGACGAGGTTAAGGACCAGCTCACCGCCGCAGGCCACGACCTCAACAAGATCGAGGAATTCGAGGTCGAGCCGTCGCTCGGCAACGGTGGCCTGGGTCGCCTGGCCGCGTGCTTCCTGGATTCCATCGCCACGCTGGGCTTGACCGGCGATGGCGTGGGCCTCAACTATCACTACGGTCTGTTCCGTCAGCGCTTTGTCGACAACCAGCAAAAGGCCGTCTCCGATGAGTGGCTCGGCGAGCAGAACATCCTAGTCGACGATGACCGCTCCTACACCGTCGAGTTCGGCGATTTTGCCGTCACCTCCAAGCTCGTCAACATCGATGTGCCCGGTTACGGCCAGCCCACCAAGAACCGCCTGCGCCTGTTCGACCTGGCGAGCGTCGACGACGGCCTGGTCCCCGGCAGCTCCATCGACTTCGACAAGACCGAGATCGCCAAGAACCTCACCTTGTTCCTCTACCCCGACGATTCCGACGAGCAGGGCCGCCTACTTCGCATCTACCAGGAATACTTCATGGTAAGCAACGCCGCCCAGCTCCTGATCGACGAGGCCATCGAGCGCGGCAGCAACCTGCACGATCTGGCCGACTACGCCGTTGTCCAGATCAACGACACGCACCCCACCATGGTCATCCCCGAGCTCATTCGCCTGCTCACCACCGAGCACGACATCGAGTTTGACGAGGCCGTTACCATCGTACGCTCCATGGTCGCCTACACTAACCACACGATTCTTGCCGAGGCGCTCGAGAAGTGGCCGCTCACCAGCCTGCAGAAGGTCTCCCCTGCCATCGCCGACATTATCGTCAAGCTCGATGAGATCGCGAAGGCCAAGCACGATGACCCGCGCGTCGCCATCATCGACGAGCACGACACCGTCCACATGGCCCACATGGACATCCACTTTGGCTTCTCCATCAACGGCGTAGCCGCCCTCCACACCAAGATCCTGGAGGACACCGAGCTTCATCCGTTCTACGAGATCTATCCCGAGAAGTTCTCCAACAAGACCAACGGCATCACCTTCCGCCGCTGGATTCATGGGGCCAACCCCGCGCTCGCCAGCCTGCTCGACGATGTGATCGGCACCGACTGGCGCAGCACCGGCGATCTGAGCAAACTCGCCAAGTTCGCCGACGACAAGGACGTTCTTGAGCGCCTGGCCGCCACCAAGGTCGAAGCCAAGGCCATCATGCGCCAGTTCATGGCGCTCGAGCAGGGCGTGACCATTCCCTCCAACGCCATCATCGACGTCCAGGTCAAGCGCATCCACGAGTACAAGCGTCAGCAGATGCTCGCGCTCTACATCATCTGGAAGTACCTCGATATCAAGAACGGCAACAGACCTAAGCACCCTGTCACCATCATCTTTGGCGGCAAGGCGGCGCCTGCCTACACTATCGCGCAGGACATCATCCATCTGATCTTGACGCTGTCGCAGTGGATTGCAAACGACCCCGACGTGGCTCCCTACCTGCAGGTCGTCATGATCGAAAACTACAACGTCACCGCCGCCGAGCGCGTGATCCCCGCCGCTGATATCTCCGAGCAGATCAGCCTGGCCTCCAAGGAGGCGAGCGGCACCTCCAACATGAAGTTCATGCTCAACGGCGCCCTAACCCTGTGCACGCTCGACGGCGCCAACGTGGAGATTGCCGAGCTCGTGGGCGACGAGAATATCTATACCTTTGGTGCCTCGTCCAAACAGGTCGAGCAGCTCTATGCCGACGGCACCTATGACGCCGGTGTGCTCTACCGCAAGCCCGGCATTAAACTGCTGGTGGACTTCATCACCAACCCGGCCTTTATGGCGACCGGCAACGTCGAGCGCCTGCAGCGCCTGCACGATGACATTAAGGGCAAGGACTGGTTTATGGCCCTGCTCGACATCGAGGAGTACATCCAGACCAAGGAGCGCGTGTTGGCCGACTACGAGGACCAGGACGCCTGGATGCGCAAGACGCTCATCAATATCGCCAACGCCGGCACCTTCTCGTCTGACCGCACGATCTCCCAGTACAACGACGAGATTTGGCACCTGAGCTAATTTCGCTTCCCTTACCCATCCTCTTGAGAAACGGAGTCGTGGCAACACGGCTCCGTTTTTTGTGCCCGCACGTTACTCTGCGACCCAACTCGGCCAAACAATCTCGATCTGTAACATCTAACGTCCGAAATCAGCCTCACCCGTTACAGATCGAGACAAACGACCGGTCAGACAGCCCCAACACAAAGAAAGGCTCCCCTCTCGCCCAGTGGACGGGAGGGGAGCCTTATATGTGACCGCGGCAAAAGGATGGCAATACCGCAGTCGCCCAAAGGAAGGGCCTGGATGCACCGGGCCTAGATAAGGTTCTTGCCAGAGACCTTATCGAAGAGGTGGGTCGCGTTCTTCTCGAACTTGAACCAGATGGTGTCGCCAGCCTTGAGCGCGCCCTTGGCCTCGAGGTCGACGACGGGGATAATCAGGACAAACTGGCCGTCGGGAGCGGTCACGTGGACATGCTCGGTCGAGCCCATGAGCTCGGTCACCTCGACGGTACCCTGGAGCGCGCCCTCCTCGCCCTTGTCGGCAAGCAGGATCTGCTCGGGACGCACGCCGGCCGTAATCTCCTTCACGTCGCCGCCGTCCCAGTTGAGGGCAAGCTGAGCGCAAGTCTCGGGGGCGAGCGCCACGTTCATATCCTCGGTCTTGACGGTAAAGCCGTTGCCCGAGCGCACCAGCTGGGCATCGAAGAAGTTCATCTGCGGCACGCCGATGAAGCCGGCGACGAAGATGTTCGCGGGATGGTTGAAGACCTCCTGCGGCGTGGCGATCTGCTGGACAACGCCGTCCTTCATGACCACGATACGGTCACCGAGGGTCATAGCCTCGGTCTGGTCGTGAGTAACATAAATGAACGTGCCCTTGATCTCGTGGCGCAGCTTAATGAGCTCGGCACGCATCTGGTTACGAAGCTTGGCGTCCAGGTTGGACAGCGGCTCGTCCATCAGGAAGACCTTGGGGTCACGCACGATGGCGCGGCCGATAGCGACACGCTGGCGCTGGCCGCCGGAGAGCGCCTTGGGCTTACGGTCGAGGTACTCGGTAATGCCCAGAATCTCGGCAGCAGAGCGAACCTTGCGGTCGATCTCGTCCTTGGGAACCTTCTTGAGCTCGAGCGTAAATGCCATGTTCTCGTACACCGTCATATTGGGGTACAGAGCGTAGCTCTGGAACACCATGGCGATGTCGCGGTCCTTGGGCGCCACGTCGTTGACACGCTTGCCGTCGATGAGCACATCGCCCGAGGTAATGTCCTCTAGGCCGGCGACCATGCGCATCGTCGTGGACTTACCGCAGCCAGAGGGGCCAACGAGGACGACGAACTCCTGGTCGTGAACGGTGAGGTTGAAGTCCTCTACAGCGAGCACACCGTCCTCGGTAACCTTGAGGTTGTGCTTCTTCTCCTCGGTCTTCTTCTTTTTGCCAAAGAAGCCTTTCTTTTTTGACTCGTTGTTGGGATACACCTTCTGAACATGTTTGAGAACGATCTCGGCCATGTCTCTACCTTTCGATATGCGGCGCCGCGCTGAGGGGCGCCGCAGAAACTTGCAAAACAGTTACGGCATTAGCCCTTGACGGCACCTGCCACCACGCCGTCGATGATGTACTTCTGACAGAGGATGTACATGATAACGATGGGGATAACGACCATCATGATGCAGGCCATCATGGGACCGAGCTCGACGTGGCCGTAGCCGCCGCGGAAGTACTGGATCAAGATAGGAATGGTCTTGTACTTGGTGGAGTCGAGCGTAAGGTAGGGCAGCAGATAGTCGTTCCAGACCCACATGGTCTCGAGGATGCCGACCGAAAGATAGGTGGGCTTCATGATGGGAAGGACGATCTTAAAGAACACCTGGACCGGGTTGCAGCCATCAATCATGGCCGCCTCCTCGATCTCGAGCGGGATGTTCTTTACAAAACCGGCGAACATAAAGACCGCCAGGCCCGCGCCAAAGCCCAGATAGATAAAGCAGATGTTGAACGGCGTGTTAAAGCCGATGCGGTCCGCCAAATTGGACAGCGTGAACATGAGCATCTGGAACGGCACGACCATCGAGAACACGAACAGGTAATAGAAGAAGTTCGAGATCTTGTTGTTGACACGAACCACGTACCAAGCGCACATGGAGCAGCACACCAAGATCAGCACGACCGACGTGACCGTGATGATGAGCGAGTACATAAATGCCGAGGCAAAGCCCTGCTCGTTAAGGGCGTGCATGTAGTTTGCGAGGCCGTTGAACGTCTCGGGCGTGAGCAGATCGAATGCCGTGGTGGTGCTGATTGCGGTCGCTTTCTTAAAAGAATTAAGCGCAATCATGAACACGGGGTAGATCCACGCGAGCGACAGGATCGTAAAGAAAATCGAGAGCGCGCGGTTGATAACCTTATCGCGTTTCATTACTGCTGCACCTCCTTGGACCTCGTGGCCTTAAGCTGGATCATGGAGATGGCCACGACCAGGATGCAGAAGATAACCGCCTTGGCCTGACCAATGCCCTGCCATGCGATACCGGCACGCGAATAGAACGTGTTGTAGATGTTCAGGGCGAGCATCTCGGTGGAGTGCGCGGGGGCGCCGCCGGTAAGGGCGAGGTTCTGGTCGAACAGCTTAAAGCCGTTGGTGATGGACAGGAACAGGCAGATGGTGATGGTCGGCATCAGGTTAGGGATCTTAACCTTCCAAAACGTCTGCCATGCCGTAGCGCCGTCGACCTTGGCGGCCTCGATGTAGTCGGACGGAATGGACTGCAGACCAGCGATGTAGATGATCATCATGTAGCCGACCTGCTGCCACAGGGTCAGGATGATAAGGCCCCAGAAGCCAGCAGCAGAGTTAAGAGCGATGAGCTGGGCGCCCACGTTGGAGAGCAGGCAGTTGATCAGAATCTGCCAGATGTAGCCCAGCACGATGCCGCCGATCAGGTTAGGCATAAAGAAGATCGTACGGAAGATGTTGGTGCCCTTGAGCGCTTTGCGGGTGAGCGCCTGCGCGATGGCGAGGGCGATCACGTTGATGAGCACCGTCGACAGGAAGGCAAACGCCACGGTAAAGAAGAACGACGTGGCAAACTGCGGATCGGACAGTGCGCGCACGTAGTTCTCGATACCGACAAAGTGCGTGTTGTTGATGGTAATAAACTGGCAGAACGAGAGATAGAAACCCTGGATAAAGGGGATCACGAACCCGATCATAAACGCCAGACACGTGGGCAGCATAAAGAGCGGCCACCAGCGCTTGAGTGCTTTGCCCATAGAAGGGTCCTTTCAATATGCAGGGGGCGGGCAAACCAACGTCTGCCCGCCCCCTGTCGCTAATCAGATAGCTTGGGCAGCAACTGCTTACTCGGAAGCAGCCTTCTCGGTCTTCCAGCCATCGACGAAGGCGTTCTTGACGCCGTCCCACTTGCTGTTGTCGGCAGCATAGGCAATCAGAGCCTGCTTGAGGTTCTTCTTCCACTCCTCAGAGGGGATGTAGACGAAGTCCCAAGCGACGGTCTTCTTGCCGTCCTTGGCCATGGCAACGGCCTGCTGCGAGAAGACGTTGGTGGTCTCCTTAGCGCTCTTGAACGGGGCAGTCAGACCCATCTTGTCAGCGATGATGCTGGTGGCGGTGTCAGAAGTAACGCACCAATACATGAAGTCCTCGGTTGCCTTCTGGGCATCCTCGGAAGCCTGGGAGCTGACGCACCAGTAGTTCTCGCCGCCGGAGCACAGGCCCTGGTTCTCCTCGCCGTCGACACCAATGTAGATGGGCATCATGCCAATCTGATCGTCGGTCATGCCGGCCTTGGTGAGGTCAGCGTAGGCCCAAGAACCGTTCTGATAGAAGACGGCCTTGCCGGTTGCGAACTCGTTGGTGGCGTCGTCGCCGGTCTTGGAGGCAAGCTGCGAAGGATCGCAGGTGGAGTCGGTGATGTACAGGTCGAAAATCTGCTTGAAGTTGTCGAGATACTCGCCCTTGATCTCGTCGTCCTCCTGGTTGTGCTCCTTCTCGAACTCGTAGTAGAGCGGGAGGTTGGCAAGGTGGGTGGTGTAGCGCCAGCTGGAGGAGTCATCCATGCCGGCGGAAGTGAAGGCACCCTCAACACCAAGCTCGTCCTTGCGGGCCTGGATGTCGTCGGCACAAGCCTTCAGCTTGTCGAAGGAGTTGATGTCCTCGGCCTTGTAGCCAGCCTTCTCGAGCAGCTGCTTGTTGTAGATAATGCCGTAGCTCTCCTGGACCCAGTCGATACCCAGATCCTTGCCGTCGGACTGCAGAGCCAGGGAGTCGTCAATGAGCTCACCGCGGAGCTTGGTATCGGACAGGTCGGCGCAGTAATCCTTCCAGTTCTTAAGACCGGTGGGGCCGTTGACCTGGAACAGGGTCGGAGCGGAGCTCTTGGACATCTCGGACTTGAGCTTCTCCTCGTAGGTGTTGGAGGCGGCGGTCACGATCTTGACCTCGACGCCCTTCTCCTTCTTATAGGCCTTGGCGATCTCCTTCCACTCCTTGTCGACCTCGGGCTTGAATTGGAGGAAGTAGACCTCGGCAGCGTCACCAGAAGCAGAGGAGCCGGAGCCAGCAGAACCGCCGCAGCCCACGAGACCCAGACCAAGAACCGCAGCCGCGGAACCAGCAAAGCCCAGGAACTGCCTTCTGCTCATTTCGTTCTTCATTACAATCCACCCTTTCACACCGTGGCGGCACCCTTTGCCGCCGCCTTCGGAGATTGGCTCGGGGACTTTGCCCCTTTTGCTGATTTGTACGATACGCTATTTGGCTAGTTGTTTGAACAAGTATTACTAGAGCGGTAGAAAAACTTCGGTGAACGGTAATTTCAACTTGATACTTGACAAGTTTTGTATAAACAATTATTTGTTATCGAATGCAGAGAAAACGCCCGGTCAAGCCGATGCATCGTCGGTTTGACCGGGCGTTTTCTCTTTGAGGGCATGAGTCTCGTCAGGCTGCGAGCTAGCCGGCTATCGCTTGGAGTTGACGCGGTAGTGGAAGATCTCAGGATGCGTACGGGCGTGCGTAACCTCGAACAAAATGCCATCCGAGGTGTATGACTGGCTCTCCATGACGGCGACACAGTTGTATTTGCCAAGGTCCAAGTAGCTGCAGTCCTCATCGTTGGCAAGCTCGACGCTCACCGTACGGCGACTCGCCATCACTTTGACGCCGCGTTTGTGCTCCAGATAGTCGTAAATTGACTTTGCAGCGATCTCGGGCGTCAGGCCTTTGGCGATCGACTCCAGAAAATAGCCGTGGTCCACCTGGCGAGCGCTACCGTTAAGGCTACGGACGCGCACCACGCGAATCAACTCCTCGCCCACCTTAAAGCCCAGGTGACGAGAGAGTTGCTCGGTGCAGACCAGATGTTCAAAAGACTTAACGTCCGTCGATGCAACGGCATTGTTGCGCTTTGCAAACTCGCCAAACGACTCAACCTCTTCGAGTGCGCCCAACATGTCGGTTTCGCCCTTAAGCCAAATAACGCGCACGCCCTTGCCGTGTATGGGCTGCACAAACATCCCGTCGGCCAGCATACTCAAGGCGCGACGGACGGTATTGCGAGTGCATCCGAACTCCGCGGTCAGCTCGGCTTCGGTTGGCAGCATCTCCTGAAACGCATAGGTCCCATTAATGATGCGCGAGCGTATTTCTCGGTAGATTCCTTCGTATATCGCTTTTGGCATTGTTTCACCTCTACATTATTCATTTCCGGCTAGGCACGATAGCATTTCTTAAAGTTGTTTAAACCGAATATCGGTAAAGCGACAGGATTTAACCGTTGACGGTTTCTGTCATGCCCAAATCGGTTTCGCTCAAAACTGCCGGTACGACAATCGTCTGGTCCTCTACAATGAATCCATTGTTTAAACGTTTCCCCACGCGCAACGCGCCTCGATATTCGGAAGGCAGAACATGCTGCAAAAAATCCAACGCTTTGGCGGGGCAATGTTCGCGCCCGCCATGCTGTTTTCTATATCGGGCCTCATGGTCGGCGTCTCCGCTCTCGCAACGACTGCGGACATCGTCGGCGATCTCGCCGTATACGGAACCCCTTGGTACGTTTTTTGGACCATCATCCAGCGCGGCTCGTGGACGGTCTTTAAACGCCTCCCGCTCCTTTTTGCCGTAGCGCTGCCCATCGGTCTTGCCCAAAAACAACCGGCTCGTTGCTGCCTCGAGGCTCTCGTCGCCTATTTTGCCTACTGCTTCTTTTTGAGCGAGATCATTAAGCTGAGCGGAGACAACCTTGGACTTGAGTACCCGTCATCTTTGAGCACCGCCAGCGGTATCACCGTCATCGACGGCATCAAGACGCTCGACACCGGCATTATCGGCCCGCTGGCGGTATCGGCAACCGTCGTCACCATCCATGACCGCTTCTACGATGCCAAGGTTCCCGATTGGCTCGGCACCTTCTCGGGCTCCTCGCTGGTCTACCTCATCAGCTTTTTTGCCGTGTTTGCCCTTGCCGCCATCTCGGCCGCCATCGTGCCCTTCGTATACGCTGTGACCGATACGCTGCGTCACGCGCTTGCAGGCGTCGGTCCCTTTGGCGTGGGCATCTTTGTCTTTTTAGAACGAGCACTCGAGCCCTTTGGCCTGCACCACCTGCTCTACATGCCGATCTACTACGACAACCTGGTCATTAACGACGGCATCTACGCCACGTGGAGCAGTTTGCTCCCCATCCTCTCCCATAGCACGCGCCCCCTTAATGAGCTTGCGCCGTGGGCCGGTTTTACCGCCACCGGCTGGGTCAAAGTCTTTGGCCTTCCTGCCATCGCAGCTGCGTTCTACTCCACCGCAAAATCCGAGCGCCGCGCCGGCCTCAGGGTCATCCTTGCTCCCGCCATCATCGCCTCGGTGGTTTGCGGCGTTACCGAGCCACTCGAGTTTCTCTTTATGTTCACCCACCCCGGGCTCTTTTTGCTCTACGCCGTCTTATCGTCTTGCCTTGCCACAGCCATGAATCTCTTTGGCATCGTCGGCATCTTCTCGGGCGGCCTCATGGAGATGGCAGCCTTCAACTTTATTCCGCTCATGCGCACGCATGCCGGTGCCTATCTTTTGGCGCTCGGTATCGGCCTTGCCTTTAGCCTCATCTTTTTTGTTAGTTTTCGAGCACTCATCTTGGTCTATGACCTTAAGACGCCGGGCCGCGAGAATCATGTCGCCAATCGCGCGGCAATCGATTGTTTAACGGGAAGCGACTTTGCCAAAGAGCAATCTCCCAATGACGAGGTCAATAGTCGATCCGATCAAGATCACGTCCTCGCTGAGCGGGTAATTCAGCTTTTAGGTGGCGTTGGCAATATCGTGGGCGCAACCAACTGCGCCACGCGCCTGCGCGTCGAGGTCGCAGACCCTTCCATCGTTGCAGATAACGCGTCGTTTGTCGCGGTGGGCGCCAAGGGCCTCATCATTACGGGCAAGACCGCCCAGGTGATCATCGGCATCTCCGTTCCCCGCGTTAAAGAGCATTTTGACCAGATCATGGGCCTCGAGCCGGGATTTGTGCCCACCACCTCGGCCTCCCCTGCCGCCAGCGCAGCCCATAAGCGCGGCGATATTTGCTTCTTCGATATCGACGGAACGCTCGCCTGGCAAGACCCCAGGCTCGCCCAAGACCTTCCCGAAGACGAGCGGGACCTCTCCCCCTATCCCAACGAGGCGGTTTCGCAGGCAATCCGCGAGTTTGTCGCCAACGGCAACATGGCCTTTATCTGCACGGGACGTACCCTGAGCTGCATCCACCCCAAACTTCTTGAGCTGCCCTGGACCGGCATCGTCTGTCTTGCGGGTGGCTATGTCGAACTTGAGGGACACGTGATTCGCGATTTAGCGATGACGCCCGGCATGCTGCAGCGCCTTGCCCCCTATCTTGAGCAGTCGGGCGAGGTCATCCGCTTTGAGGGCCTCAACGGCGTCGTGCGCATGAGTGCCGATGCCCCTGATGCCCCCGGATACGCGCGCACCCTGGGTGACGCAGTCACGCAGCTGCAACATTACAGTGTCTACAAGATCTTGATGTCTACATCGCTCGCCAACCACATCGCTCAAGATAAGGCACTTGAGCCGCTGCTGTGCTTTAACGAGCTCGAACTCGAGGTAACCGAAATCTCGCCCCGCGAATGCACGAAGCGCGGGGGTATCCAGTCTGTACTCGACGCCCTCGACCCCCACCACGGAACCGTATACGGCATCGGCGACGCCAGCAATGACGTCTCGCTGATGAATGCCGTCGATGTCGGTATCGCCATGGGCAATGCGCCGGACTATCTCAAGGATAAGGCCGATTACGTGACCGACACCGTCGATCATGACGGTGTCGTTGCGGCGCTCGAGCATTTTAGGCTGATTTAGGCACGCTCCATCAAACGCACGCCCGTTGTCCTAAATCGCCAAAACTGCCGCGCCAAACGCCCTGATGTGGCAATATGTTGTCTGCATATTGCATCAATGCAACCTCAGAAAGAATGCGAGAACCCGTGTCCAGTCCGTTTACCAGCTTTTTAGCCCAGCACTTTGACCAGATTAACGACTATCTGGCCACGTTCTTTGACGGACAGGCGACCTCTGCCGATATCGAGCGCTACCTGTATGCGCCGCTCTCGGCTTTTACGGCCAACGCCGGCAAGCGCCACCGCCCGCTTATCTGTATGCTCGCCGCAACCGCAGTGGGCGGTAGCTTTGAGAGCGCCCGCAGCGCCGCGGCAGCCATCGAGCATTTCCAGTCGGGCGCGCTGATCCACGACGACATCGCCGACAACGGACAACTTCGTCGAGGCAAGCCCTGCATGCACCTTACCGAGGGCACGGGCCTTGCCATCAATTGTGGCGACCTGGCGCTCACCATGGTCACCAAGACGGTTCTCGACGACCCTACGCTGGAGTCCGACGTGAAGCTGCGCGTGCTCCACGAGCTTACCGAGATGATCGTCCGCACCATCGAGGGTCAAGCACTCGACCTGGGTTGGGTCCGTGACGGGCGCTTTGATATCTCGGTTGATGACTACCTGGACATGGCTACGCACAAGACCGCGTTTTACAGCGGAGCCACGCCGCTTGCCGCCGGAGCCATTATCGGCGGCGGCAGCGATGAGCAAATCGAAGCGCTGCGCGCCTTTGGCCTGCACACGGGCCTCGCCTTTCAGATTCAGGACGACCTGCTCAACCTTGTCGGCACTAAGGAAGCCGCCAACAAGGACTTCCGCACCGACATCACCGAGGGCAAGCGCACGCTTGTCGCCGTACACGCCCTCTCTGATGAGCGCCACCACAACGAGGTCGAGGCGATTCTTTCCTCGGGCACCGATGATCCCGCGCAGCTCGCACGCGCCGTGGAGATCTTCCAGGAGACCGGCTCCATCGATTACGCCCACACTTACGCGCTCGACCTGACCGCCAAGGCCAAAGCGGCCATCGAGAACGTTGAGCTTGATCCGCACGCACGTGAGCTGTTCCTCTCCATGGCAGATTTCTTTGTGGAGCGCCTTAACTAACGGGGGTTATAAAACCTGTCAGCAGCGTATTTAGGCACAACTTGCTACACTGTTGAGTGCATGTTGATGCATCCCTTTGCGTTGTCTATCCGACAGACGCTCAAATAGTACGAATGGTACGCCGAAAGGGGTTCGTTCATGGAACCTATTACAACGGGCATGCAAGGAGCAGCCGTCGAGGACGTGCAGTCTCGTCTCCTACAGCTCGGCTACACGATCGATGCCGCCGAAGTCACCGACAAGCACTTTGGAGCCACCACTGAGCAGGCCGTCAGCACCTTCAGGCTCGACAGCGGCCTTGCTGCCGGTCATGCCGTCGATATCCCCTGCTGGAGCGCCCTTGTAGACGCTTCGTATAAGCTGGGCGACCGCACTCTCTATCTGCGCATGCCCAATTTCCATGGCGCCGATGTGCAGGCCCTGCAGCGCGCTCTCAACGTTTTGGGCTTTGCCTGTGGCGAAGACGACGGCTACTTTGGTCCGCATACCGAGGCCGCCCTGCAGCAGTTCCAGGAAAATGTCGGCCTGTTTGCCGACGGCATGGCCTTCCAGGACACCTACGCCTACATCAACCGCCTGCACCATGTGTGGGAGGGCAAGCCCTCGGTCACCGAAGCCGAGTCCCGCATCGGTTTTGCTCGCGCCGCCAACGTGCTCGAGCGCTTCCAGATTGCCGTTATCGGCGAGGACCCCATCGCACGCAGTGTTGCGTCGCGCATGTGGAATATCGCCACGGCAACGACCGACAACAGCGGCATGATGCTCTGCGACTCCGAGGTCCCAACCGACGTTGACCTGGTGCTCGAGATCGCAAGCGACGAGCTGCCCGCCGACGCCGCGCCACGCGCCACGATTGCCCTCGCCGAGTGCCACAACCTGGCCCAGCGCATCCGCACCGCCAATGTCGCCGCGCAGCAGAAGCCGGCTCGCATTCGCATTGAGCTCACGGGCATGACGCGCTACAACGGCACCTTCACGGCCAGCGACGCGCAGACACTCGCCGTACGCCTGCTTGATGGCGTTTGCGATGCCCTCGCAGATTAGGTAAACTAAACGAGTTGCTTTTGGGCAACACCACGCATTGGGACGTAGTTCAACGGTAGAACTCCGGTTTTTGGTGCCGGCTGTTGGGGGTTCGAATCCCTCCGTCCCAGCCATTAAAACTGAGCGCCCTAAGCCTATAACGGCCCAGGGCGCTTTCTTGTGGGCAAGCGGAGGGATTCGAACCCGCAAGGGTGCGGAGCTGAGGAAACGCGAAGCGTTTTCCAGCGCAGCACGCAAGGAGCGAAGCGACGCAGCGGGGCGCGGCCGCCGACCAGGCGGACGCGGAATCCCTCCGTCCCACACCAGCCAAGAGCCCCTCACGTCAAGCAAATCGAGCCAACGCCGCCAAGCGGAGGGATCCGAACCCGCAAGGATGCGGAGCGACGCAGCGGCGCGCGGCCGCCGCAGGCAGACGCGGTGTCGGCACTTGGGGACGTTCCTAAGTGCCGGCATTATAGGAACGTCCCCAAGTGCCGGCTCGGGACTATTTTCGAGGACTCTCCGAAGGACTGTGGCCAAAAAACGGCAAATATGAGTACTGTTACCGTTGTAGCTGCATTATTTTCGTTAATAAAAGAAGATCTTAATGAGACTTATTCGCATCAAGGTCTTCCTTTAATGAACACTTGAGGAGATACGGCAGCTTATCTGCTCGATCGACACGTCAAATCACCTTAAATGTGGTCAAAATTACTGCTACTAAAAGAATATCAGTACTCATATTTGATGTTTTTTGGCCACGGCTCTTTATAGACACACTGCACAGCGACTGGGGTAGTTTTTTTGAGGCACGCCTATCGGCCCCGTTCCGAAAAGCGAGCCGCATGCAACAACCAAGCCACCGCCGGCCCTAGGAGAGCGGGGACACCGGCTTAGGTTTGTCGCGAGTTCCGCACGCAAAGAAGGCCACGTGACATCGATGTTTTGGACGTGGCAGCGAGAGGGGTCCCGGTATGGCAAGGTGACGTGAAACAAGGCGGCGCTGACCTTCTGGTCGCGCCGCCGAAGTTGAACGTCAGATTGCCGTGCCAGGGCCCCTCGTAGCGTCAAGGAGTCCGCAGTTCGGTAGAACGGCGGAATTTAGTTGTTCAGCATGCGGTCGAAGCTTCCCGAGTCGCCATCCCGATAGTCGGCGGTCATCAGAATCTCCTGCGGAATGCGCCCGCCTTCACGTAGCACGTTGCGGAACTGCACGCGCGTGACCATGGGCAGATCTTTGATCGTCGCTGCCAGGTTCTGCGGCACACCCTGGTTGGCAGCCGCGGGCTCGCACTCTCCGCCGGCCTTCACGCGACGCTTATGCTCGGCGAGCATAGCGCGATACATGCCGGCATGCAGGCGAATCTCAACCACATTGGCATTGCGAGTCTGCTCGACGATGCGCGCGCCCTCGCGATCGATATCGCCCACGTAGTAGACGTAGTTAAAGCGATAGCCAATCTCGGCCAGATAATCGTCCAGGGCATGCGAGACGCTCGCCTTGCATCCGCCGCCAAAAATCACGCCGCCCACCTTGATGCCAAAGAGCTTGGCGTGCTTGCGGCCACGCAGCAGCTTGACGATCTCGTCGTAGGTGTCCAGGTTCTCGACCATAATGAACGGCTTGTCGGCTCCCAGCGTAAAGAAGCCCGTAAAGTGCACGGGGCGATTGGGGGCGACCTTGATCGCCTGCATGCTGATGCCCTTTTCGGTCATACGCCTGATCAAGCGCTCACCGTGCTTGCCGTCAAAAGCCTTCTCGTCGTTAAAGATCTGGTAGGCACGCTGGCGGCGCGAGGCAACCGGCGTATCGGCACCTCGGTTCTGCTCGATCCAAGCCTGGATGATTGCGATTTCCTCGGCAATCTTGCGGTTGGACATCTCGTTATGCTGAGTGCGCTGCGGAGCCTTTTTGCCGTCCTTGCCCTCGACCTTTACGATCTGTGTCTGCTGCTCCTTGATCTTAGAGAGCGCCGTAGGCGTAGGGACAACCTTGAGCAGCTGCCTGCCTAAAACGCGGGCAAGGGCAAACGCCGAGACCTCGCCGTGGACGGACGACTTGGGCTGCTGGGCAGCAGTATCTGCTGCGGCAGGCTCCGGCTTCTTCTGAGACTTGCGCTTAGAATCGCCTTGGGAATTGCGCTCGTGCTTCGGCATAGACGCCTGCTTCTGCGGACGATCGAACTTGCTCTCCTTCGCCGGCTGGCGCTTAGGCTGCCCCGAAGAAACCTCGGCCTTCGCATCCTCGTTCTGCGGCGTGGTCTTCTCGGTTGCAGTCTCGACATGGGAACTGCGTCCCCCACGATGGCGACGGCGGCGAGGCTTGCTCGACGCGCCCTGCTCCGTCTGCTCATCAGTAGGCTGCTGGCCCTTGGCCTCGGCATCAACCTCAAGCTGCGGCTCAACAGGCTTTTGCTCGCGAGCCACCGGCTCAACGGCCTTCTCGTCCTGGGTGGTCGAAACCGACTCGCCCTTCTCCTGACGCTTTACGGGATACGCACGTCCCGCAAAACCACGTCCGGGACGGCATGAACCCGGAGCCTTCTTGGCCGGTTCATCGGACGCGTCAGCAGCCTCGACGGAATCCTGGACCTCGCATGCGGCACCTCGCTGCTCGGCCTTAAAGTGGGCACCGCGGCGACGCTTGGGCTCCTGGATCTCAGCATGCTCTTGAGCGAGAGTCGGCTCCTGCATCCCGACGGGCTTTTCCTCGACGGCCTCGGCATCCGTCTCACCCTTTTGAGCAACGGCGCGACGGAAGCGCTCCTGCTGGGCACGGCGCTGCGCATCGCGTTTGCCACCCCCGCCAAAACCGCCGCGTCCTGCCTTGGCCGTAAAGGCACGCACAACATTCTCATCGAGCAACTCATCGGTATCGACATGCTCACGCGGAGCAACTTCTTCCACAGCAGGCACGTCAGCGGAATCCTCGACGACAAAATCTTCGACGAACTCGGCAGGCTGCTCCTGGGCATCGCGGATCTCGGCATTGATGGTATAGAACGCCGGGCGCCCGTTAATGCCGCTGCCCTCGATCTTGGTAACGATCTTTGCCGCGATGAGTTCGTCGCGCATCGCCTTGGTGTTGCATTCCTTATCGACGGAACGGAAAATCTGCGCCAGCGCGCTCGACTTGATCTTGAGCGCCTTGCGGCAGAGCAGGTCGTAGGCAACCAGCTTGGCGCGCTCGGCAGAAAGCGACGTCTGGCTGCTCAGGCGCTCAGCCAAAGCATCGACATTGTTTTGATTATCGGAATATACCGTCTTGGCCACGGGGCCCCTTTCATATGTACACATATACGTCTATATGGCTGTCTCTTATACACATCTGACGCTGCCGACGATAAG
>UQTR01000028.1 GCA_900544065.1 uncultured Collinsella sp. | reverse complement strand
CGAGATGTCTTAGGGTCTCGTGGGCTCGGAGATGTGTATAAGAGACAGCTCAATGCCGACGAACAGGATCTGGGCCTGACTCCCATCGTCATTGCCCACGACGGTATCGCGGTCATCGTGAACGAAGACAACCCCGTCGATAACCTCTCGACCGAGCAGCTCCGCGATATTTACGCCGGTAAGATCACCAACTGGAAGGAAGTCGGCGGAGAGGACCTGAAGATCCAGGTCATCAACCGAGACGAGGCGTCCGGTACGCGCGAGGCCTTCCGTACCATCGTGATGGATGGCACGCCGTTCGATCGCCGCTCGGCTGTTCTTTCGGGTACGGGCCAGGTGCGCGACGTGGTATCTCGTTCGCGTGGGGCCATCGGCTACATTTCGCTGGGCTTCGTCGATAGCCTCAACGCCAAGACCTCGGTCAAGGCCGTCTCGGTCAATCATGTTGAGGCGTCCGAGAAGACGGTCGCGAGTGGCGGCTATCCCATCTCGCGCGACCTTTACTTCTTTGTGAAGGGTGCGCCTTCGCAGCAGGCGCAGGATTACATTGACTATGTGACGTCCGAAAAGATGGACAAGCAGATTCGCGAGGCGGGCTTTATCCCCGTCACCAACGACGAGAAGGGGAGTGAGTAGCATGGAAGCACAGGAAAACTCCCAGACTGAGCAGAATGTTCAGACGCCCAAGAAGCGCGAGCTGGCGCTCGTATCGCGCAGCACCTATATCAAGGAGAAGGCGCTGCAGTGGATCTTCTTTGCCTGCGCGTTCTTGGCGGTCGTCACCGTCATCCTGATTTTTGTCTTTACCACGTACTCGGCGCTGCCCGTCTTTACTGACATCGGTCTGGCGGACTTCTTTAGCTTTACGTGGGCGCCTTCCGAGGGCCACTACGGAATCTTGTCGCTGCTTGCCGGCTCGGGTCTGGTGACCGTCGGTGCGCTCGCCATGGGCGTGCCGCTGGGCATGGGTACAGCCGTTTACCTGGTCGAGATTGCCAGCAAGCGCGTGCGCAAGCTCATCAGCCCTGCCGTCGACCTGCTGGCCGGCATCCCTTCTATCATCTACGGCTTTTTCGGCATGATCATCATCCGCCCGTTTATCGCACAACTGACCGGCGGCCTTGGTTTTGGTGCGCTGACGGCGTGGTTTGTGCTCGCCATCATGATCGTCCCTACCATCACCACGCTCACCATCGATGCTCTCAATTCCATTCCCATGGGCATTCGCGAGGCATCGTATGCCATGGGCGCCACCAAGTGGCAGACCATCTATAAGGTCGTGCTACCTGCCGCGAAGCTGGGTATCGTTGATGCCATCGTGCTGGGTATGGGCCGTGCCATCGGCGAGACCATGGCCGTGCTCATGGTCGTAGGTAACGCCCCGGTTATTCCCGACAGCATTGCGAGCCCCATCTCGACGCTCACGAGCCAGATTGCGCTCGACATGAGCTATTCCTCGGGTCTGCACCGCTCGGCGCTGTTCGGCATGGGTGTGGTCCTGTTTATCATCTCCGCCACGCTGGTGGGCATCGTCCGTCTGATTTCCAAGAAGAAGAGGGGGTAGGCTATGTCCGATTCCGTTGACACGACGGTCGATACGACCTCGTCGCGCGAGCGCATCAAGCGTGCCCTTTCCCACGGCAAGAAGGGCCGCATCAACAAGGACCTGTCCAACAAGATCATGCTTGGCGTGTTCCGTGCCGCGGCATACATCACCACGCTGGTGCTGGTCGCTATCATCGCCTACGTGGTCATTAACGGCCTACCGCATATCTCACTCGACTTTATCTTCGGTTGGCCCCAGGGCGTCAACGCCGAGGGCGGAATTTGGCCCACAATCGTCTCGACCGTCTATGTGACGGCACTCGCCATGCTTATCTGCACGCCGATCGCTGTGCTGGCAGCCGTCTATCTGGCCGAGTACGCCAAGCAGGGCAAGGTCGTCGAGCTCATTCGCTACGCTGCTGACGCTTTGGCCTCGGTGCCCTCCATCGTTATGGGCCTGTTTGGCTACGCCTTGTTTGTCGAGGCTATGGGTCTGGGCCTTTCGATGGTCTCGGCCGCCCTGGCACTCGCGCTCTTGATGCTTCCCATCGTCATGCGCACCACCGAAGAGGCCATTCGCGCCGTTCCGCGCTATATCCGGTGGGGTGCGTACGGCCTGGGCGCCACCAAGTGGCAGGTCGTCTCCAAGATCGTGCTTCCTTCTGCCTTTGGCCGTATTGCCACGGGTATCGTCCTCGCCATCGGCCGTGCCATTGGCGAGACCGCGGTGGTGCTCTACACCATGGGCCAGGCCATCAATCTACCTATTTCGCCGCTCGATTCCGGCCGCCCCATGACGGTTCACCTGTACCTGCTTGCCAACGACGGCATCAACATGAACGCAGCCTATGGCACCGCGCTCTTGCTGATGGTGATCATTCTGGCCTTCAACCTGTTTGCGCGCTTCCTGTCGCGCAAGCGTCGCTAGTTAAGGAGTCCCATGTCCGTTTATCAGTCCGCTCCCACGCTGGAGCAAGCGGCCATTACGGCCAAGGATTTCAACTTTTGGTACGGTGACTTTCATGCGCTGACGGGGCTTGACCTCAACATCGCCAAAAACGCCATCACCTCCTTCATTGGCCCTTCGGGCTGCGGCAAGTCGACGTTTTTGCGCTGCATCAACCGCATGAATGATCTGATCGAGGGTACGCGCGTCGCGGGCACCATGACGCTCGACGGCAATGATATCTATGCCGAGGGTGTCGACCCGGTCGACCTCCGTCGTCGTGTGGGCATGATCTTTCAGCAGCCCAACCCGTTTCCCAAATCCATCTACGAGAATGTCGCCTTTGGCCCTCGTCTGCAGGGCGTGACTAGCAAAAGCGACCTCGATGACATCGTGGAAGAATCGCTCAAACGCGCCAACCTCTGGAAAGAGGTATCCAATCAGCTCAACAAGGATGGTTTGGCGCTCTCGGGCGGTCAGCAGCAGCGTCTGTGCATCGCGCGCGTGCTTGCGGTGCAGCCCGATGTCCTTCTGATGGATGAGCCATGCTCCGCCATCGACCCCACGTCCGTCTCTAAGGTTGAGGATCTGATGGCCGAGCTGGCGCCCGAGATGACGATCATCATCGTCACGCATTCAATGCAGCAGGCAGCTCGTATCAGCGACTACACCGCATTCTTCTTGCAGGAAGTTGCCGGCGAGCCCGCCACGCTCATCGAGTATGGTCAAACCGACGCGATCTTCACAAGCCCGGTAGATTCGCGGACGGAAGACTATATCACCGGCCGCTTTGGCTGATCGGTGCGACTAGTCCCAATCCGATCGGACCTGGTCCGGTGCGTATTCACTGTGCGGGCGGCATGACCGCACCCAACTGATTGGAGTGAACCATGCGCAAACTGTTTTCCCGTCAGCTCATCGAGGCCCGTCACGAGATGCTGAGCATCTACGAGGCCGTCGATCTGGCCCTCCACGATGCCGTTAAGGCCTATGTGACCGACGACCGCAAGCTCGCCACCAAGACCAAGAAGCGCACGCTTTCGATTGACGCACGCTGCGCCAACCTGGAGGCCGTCTGCTACAACCTGATTGCCACGCAGTCACCGGTCGCCTCCGACTTCCGCCTGCTTCAGACGATCATCTACGTCGACTTTAACCTGCAACGCATGACCGATAAGGTCCGTCAGATCTGCCGTGCCACGCGTCATATGATCAAGGCCGACATCTCGCTGCCCAAGGAGCTTGTCGGCACGGTCGAGGCCGAGGCTGAGGCCGTCTACCAGGTGCTGGGCTCTTCGCTTTCTGCGCTCGTCACCAACGACATGTCCATCATCTGCAACTTGGCCGTCGAGGACGAGCCAGTGCACGCCGCCTACGAGAAGTTCTTCCGCACCTTTAACCGTATGGATACGGGCGACTTTATGGACGACGACAGCAACTATGACGACCTGCGCCGCGCCATCATGGTTTCGCGCTACCTCGATCGCATCGCCTCGATTTCCATCGATGCCGCCTGCCGCCTGACCTTCCTGCTGACTGGTCAGCGCATGAATGCCGGCGATATCGCCCGCACGGACGAGGACGAGCTCGAGAGCATGCGCGTGCCTTCGGGCGAGGGCGTCATCATGAGGCCCGCCGTCGATGCGCGCTACGTTGCCAAGGTGCCCGTTAACGAGGTCAGCGAGGGACTTCGCTACCTGCTCGATCATCTTGAGGACGAGGACGATGACGAGGACGACGAGGAGTAAGTAATCCCGTTCGTCGAAAGATTGTAAATACCTAAGTGAGCGCGGCCTTGCACATGCGGGGCCGCGCTCTTGCGTTAGCATGGGACTACTTGTTTGGCTGTCAGCGGAGGCGATTGGCAATGGATAACTATTTGGACTTGATGCGCGCTCGCCGCGAGCAGATTCTGGAACGTTTTTATGCGGCGCTCGATCGCGCGGGCCGTCCCCACGACGCCGCGAGCCTCATTGCCGTGTCCAAGACCGTTGGTGTCGATGAGACCGTTGCCGCCATCCAGGCGGGGTATCGCCATTTTGCCGAGAACCGCCCGCAGGAGCTGGTTCGCAAGCTCACGGGTCTGGCGGAGCATCCGGAGCTGCCCGAGGTGCGCTTCGATATGATCGGCAACCTGCAGACCAATAAGATCAAAGCGGTGCTGGGCTCAGCCGAGCTGATTCACTCGGTGGGTTCGCTGCATCTGGCGCAGGCGATCTCGAGCCGTGCTGTTCGCAAGATTGAGGCAGGCGAGCTCGTCGGCCCCCAGCGTGTGCTCATTGAGGTCAATGTGAGTGGTGAGGAGTCGAAGGGAGGCTTTTCACCCGATGAGATTCGCGCCGCCGCGGGTGAGCTTGCGGAACTTGAGGGAATTTGCGTACAGGGGCTTATGACTATGGCGCCCCGGGGGAATAAGGATGTGGCACGCCGCACCTTTGCGGGGCTTCGTGAGCTGAGGGATGAGCTGGAGGCGGCGCATCCCGATTTGAACCTGCCTGAGCTTTCCTGCGGTATGAGCGAGGACTTTGAGTCTGCCCTTGAGGAGGGCTCTACGCTCGTTCGCCTGGGCAGGGTAGTATTTAGCCCGGAGTTTGCAGTAAAATAAGGCTCTGAAGTGCGCACTGATTATCGGGGCGCCTGCACTAAACCGCGAGAGGACACAACCATGGGCTTCCTTGACGAGATTAAAAATAAGATGCACCTGGGCGGCCAGCAGGGTTACGACCAGGGTTATGGCCAGGACGACGACTACGGCTACGATGACGGCTACGACGATGGCTATCAGAACAACGGCTACAGTGGTGCTTCGGGCGAGGGCTTCTACACCCAAGACGAGCCGAGCAACGGCCTGCTTGGCCAGACGCGCCGCGGTGAAGCTGAGTCGGTTGCCGTGTATACGCGCTCCGGTCAGCTGGTCGGCGATGACTCCCGCCATGCCACGACGTATAACCCGCCTTCGCGCTCGCAGGACAGTGTTGCGAGCGGTTATCGTCCTGGTGCCTATGACACGCCGTCGAGCTACGCCGAGAATACCCGCGCCCGTGCCGCCGCTGCACCCGCGCCTGCACCGAGCGATGCCTCGGCCTATGCGAGCAATATCATCAACGCCACGCCGCAGCTGCCGGCCTATGTCCTGCGCCCCGAGAGCTATGACGACGTGGAGACCGTGGTGCGCCGCGTTCGCACCAAGCAGCCTGTCGCACTGATTTTTGTGGGCGTACGCACCGAAGTTGCCAAGCGCGTCTTGGACTTCTCTTACGGCTTTGCCTGCGGTCTGGGTGCCACGGTCAAGGAGGTGGGCGACCGCGTGTTCATGGTGCTGCCCGCCGGTTGCGAGGTCAAAGATTCCGATCTCAAGAAGCTTCGTGCCGACGGCTACCTTAAGTAAAGACAAGACGAGGAGATTCCCATCAACATCTACACTATCGTCCAGCTGGTCAACACGCTGTTCAACTTCTATTCCACGCTCATTGTCGTCTACTGCTTTATGACGTGGATTCCCATGAAGCAGGGTGGTTTGCTTCAGGATATTGCCGCGGTGCTTGATAGCGTGTGCGGTCCGTGGCTCAACCTGTTCCGTCGTTTCATCCCGCCGATGGGCGGTATCGATTTTTCGCCGGTCGTTGCGATTATTGCGTTGCAGTTGGTGCAGAGGCTGGTTCTGCAGCTTCTTATAGGTATACTCGTGTAGAACTGACTTAGTAACTTACGTCGGGCGTGTAGCGCCGAGGCGATGAAAAAGGAGACTTGTTATGGCTATTACCCCTGCAGACATCCAGGCTCAGACTTTCTCTGAGGCCAAGCGTGGCTACGATCCTGCCGAGGTCGACGTCTTCTTGGAGACGCTGTCCTCCGAGGTTGACGCTATGCTCGCTAAGATCGTTGACCTTAAGGGTCGTCTGACTGCTACCGAGCAGCAGCTTGCCGATGCACAGGCTCAGCTTGCCCAGGCTCAGGATACCGCCGACCAGGCCGTTCCTGCCGCCCCCGTGGCTGCTCCCGCCCCTGACTTCTCCGCTCAGGAGCGCCAGATTTCCGCCGCCCTGATCGCTGCCCAGCAGACCGCTGAGACCATCGTCAACGATGCCAACGAGAACGCTGAGCGTATCCGCAACGAGGCTGACGCCAAGGCCCGCGAGGTTATCCGCCAGGCTCTGACCGAAAAGCAGGCCGAGCTCGAGGAGATCGATCGTCTCAAAGCTTCCCGTGAGGAGTTCAAGGCCGAGTATCTCAAGCTCATCCAGCACTTTATGGACGATGCCCAGAACTCCTTCCCGGCCGATCTGATGGCCTCTACGCCGGTCGGTTCTGCCGCTTCTCCTGCGGTGACTGTTCCCGCCGAGCCGCTGCCCGTCGCTGACCCGGTTGTCCCCGTGGCCGATCCCTTCGCTCCGATCGACAACTTCGCTGCCGACGACCTGGACTAACATTCGGCCTACAATTTAGTGCCTAGAAAGGACCCGCAGCTTGCGGGTCCTTTTTTATGACTGTACCGGGGCGCGCAACATAAAAAACCGAGCCCTGCACATAGTGGCGCAGAACTCGGCGAACCGGTGAGCGGTCAAGGATAGGTTTTAGGGCATGTCCCAAAATCTACTTGAGGAGGAAGTCGGAGAGGGGAATGGTACGGGCCTCGCGATGCTCGGAATCGGCGATGTGGTCGGCAGGATATCCGCAGACGAGCATGTGATAGGGATAGACGCCCTCGGGCAGGTTGAACTGCTCCTGTGCCACCTCGGGCTTAAAATGGCATACCCAACACGTTCCCAGGCCCTGCTCGGTGGCCTCCATCATCATCTGATCGCACACTATGGACGTATCGATTTCACTGGAATTCATCTGGTCATACGGGCGCACCCAAGCGTCTTCGGTAACGCTACAAATAAGGAAGATGAGCGGAGCGCCAAAGATAGATCCATCACGAGCAAACCGAGGCTGACAAGCAGCAGCCTTCTCCAGAAGCTCAGGCGTATCCAGCACCATCACACGAGAAGGATGATTATTACAAGCAGAAGGAGCAATCCGCCCAGCCTCAACAATGGCATCCACCACAGCCTGCTCCACAGCCCGATCTTCAAACTCACGACAAGAATACCGACCCCGAGCCAGATCCAAATAACTCACAACCAAGCCCTCCAAATTCAGTGTATCAACCCAAAGCAAAACAAAGGGTACCCAAAGCCCGATCCAGCCAAACGTTTAAGGCGGTCCCAAAGTTCCCAATCGGGCTCAAAGGCCCTGTCAACAAAAGCCTCATTGCTTTCAAAGTATCAGCCAAAGTTCCCAATGGTGGTACGTAAGGCGAAGGGCCGGCCACGGTTTGCTTTCGAACGACTCTGCAAAGCAGCCGGAGTGAGAAAGCAAACCGTGGCCGGCCCTTCGCCGCCGGGACACGTACCCCCAATTAACTGTTCTTCATGACAATCGAATCCACAACATCGGCCACATTCTCGCAGCAGTCGGCGCAGTACTCCAGGAAGGCGTAGACGTCACGCCAAGCGATGACCTCGAGCGGATCCTTGCCGTTAACGTGCAGGTTGCGCATGGCGTTGATGTAGAGCTCGTCGGCCTCGGACTCGATGGTGTTGATCTGGATGACCAGCTCGCGCAGCGTTTTGGACTTGCGGTAGTTGGGAAGCTCGACCATCAGGTCTTTCATGGCGCGGCAGGCGTCAGTCACCTTGTGGGCGATGACGATGGCGTCGGGATGGATGCTCTGAATGTTGGTGAAGTAGACGCGCTGCACGACGCCCTCAATACGGTCGAGCACGGTGTCGAGCGCGCAGCTCATCAGATCCAGATCCTCGCGCTCGAGCGGGGTGATAAAGGCGGTGAGCAGGGCGTCTTCGAGCTCGTGGTGCTTCTTGTCTGCCGCATGCTCAATCGCATGCATCTCCTCGAGCATGTCGTGGATCTGCGCGGGATCAAAGTTCTCAAAAATCTTGATGAGCAACTCTGCGGCCTGGACAGCAAGGTCGGCGCAGGCGACGTAGTTGTCAAAGTAGAACGAATCGGGTTTCTTTGCCATGGGTGGGTCCTTTCGAGGCGAAGACGGGTGGGCGAAGTGTTGCGGTCCAGATGGACGTTCGGTTTGACTAGAGGAACATCATGAACAGCTTGGCCATGACAAAGCTGATGAGTCCGCAGGCGGGGAAGGTGAAGAACCAGGTGAACATCATGTCCTTGACGACGCCGAAGTTGATGGCCGAAAGGCGCTTGACGGCACCGACACCCATAATGGCGCAGGTTTTGATGTGCGTGGAGGACACGGGGATGCCGGTAAGGGTGGCAAGTAGCAGGTTCGTGGCGCCCGCGAGGTCGGCGGAGAAGCCCTGATACTTCTCGAGCTTAACCATGCTCTGGCCGACGGACTTGATGATGCGCTCGCCGCCCACGCTGGTGCCGATACCCATGGTGGCCGAGCACAGCAGCATGATCCAGATGGGGATTCCGGCATCGCCGACACTGGTCTGGCCGTTGGCGAAGGCGACGCCTAAAAAGAGCACGCCGATAAACTTCTGTCCATCCTGCGCGCCGTGCATAAAGCTCATGGCCGCGGCACTCGCGATCTGAGCGTATTTAAAGAAGACGTTGGCGCGTCGCCTGTTGGCGGCGGCGAAAAGAATCGAGACGAGTTTGCATAGGATCCAGCCCATGACAAAGCCCAGGCCAATGGAGAGCGCCAGGCCGTAGATGACCTTCATCCACTCGTGGACGTTGACACTGCCAGCACCGCCGAGGGCGATGGCAGCGCCGGTGAGGCCGGCGATAAGGCTGTGGCTCTGCGAGGTGGGGATGCCAAAACGCGACGCCGTGGCACCGTAGACGACGATGGAGAAGAGCGCAGCGCACAGGCAGGCGAGCGCCATGGTGCTGTTTCCGCCAAAGTCGACGATATGCGAGATGGTGTTGGCGACGCTCGCGTTAAAGTGCGTCATGATGAGTACGCCCAAGAAGTTGAACGCGGCACTCATGAGGATGGCGGCGCGGGCGGGCATGCAGCGCGTGGTGACGCAGGTCGCGATGGCGTTGGGCGCATCGGTCCATCCGTTGACGAAGATGGCGCCGAGCGCAAGGATTACGGTGACGGCAAGGACTGGGTTCGACACAAGTTGGCCGAGGAAGGTTGAGAACGTTACGTCCATATATGGGCTTTCTCGAAGTTTGCAGACACGTTACAAAAACATGATAAATCGTATCACCTCCTGCGGGTTTCTTTACGGAGTTCTGATGGGAGAAGTGAATTTTTTAGCACTAAAATTGAATATTAGCCCTGTTGACCGCGGGTGTTCTTTTTGCTAACACGCCATGCGGACACGTGCGATTACTACGACACTTCAAAACCACAGTCTGTTCGCTTTACAACATGCAAACATGCGTTCGATAATAGGAGGCATGGAATATCGACAGACAGACGGCAAAACTCGGCGCGTACACAAGCAGTATGTGGACGTCGTGGCTCGCATCCTCGCGGGCGGACAAGTCGTGCCGGTTACCGTCTGCTGGGTCGACGGTCGCTGCTTTACGATTGACGAGATTGTCTCGTCCACGGGCTTTGGCTTAACGGTTCACGGTGTTCGTACGGCGACCTATAAGGTGCGTTTTGGCGGGCACGCGACCGAGTTGTATCTGGAGGACCAGACGCGCGAGCGGGCGGACGGCTCGCAGGCACACGTGATGCGTTGGTGGGTCTGGGCCTTTGATCGTACGCTCGAGGGCGAGCGCCGTAGGTAAGGACGTACGGCATTCGGGTACAATGACAGGAATCTTGTCACCTGCTGTGCCGTCTTTCACGGCACTTTTTGAAAGGACGAAGTATGAACGATATCCAGGGCTATCAGAACGGCCCCATCGAAACCGGCGCAAGCCGTGCCAAGGAGATGTCGCCGCGCGCGTACAACCTTGTCATGTCTGCCCTGATCTTTTTGGGCTTTTGCGCCATGGGCGCCGGCGCTTACTTTACGAGCACCATGTCGTTTGCGCGCATGATGATGAGCGGCGCCGCTTTGCCGCTGGTCTTTGGCTCATTTATTTTGACTATTGTCGGCATCGTCATGATGTCGGCTGCTGCCAGCAAACAGTCCGTGGGCCTGTCGCTCATGGGTTACGTGATCTTTGTGAGCACCTTTGGCCTGACCGCGTCGTTTGGCCTTGCCAACTATGACCTGCCTACCATCAACACTGCCTTTATCGCCACGGCCGCCATCACCTTCGTCTTTGGCGCCTTGGGCGTGACGTTCCCCAAGTTTTTCCAGCGCGTATATGGCATTGGTTTTGGCATCCTGCTTGCCACGATTCTGGTCGAGATCGTGCTGATGTTCATAGGCGTTTCGCAGTCCATCACCGACCTGATCGTGATTGTGGTGTTCGCCGGCTTCATCGGCTACGACACCTATGTGGCAACGACGGTGCCGCCCACGCTGCCCAACGCCGTGCTTATGGCATCCAACCTGTTCGTGGACATCATCAACGTGTTCCTGCGCATTCTGAACATCCTCGGCCGTCGCGATTAAAGCGCGGCATTGCGACGCTTCCTGTCGGACACGGTAAAACGATACGAAAGGCGGCCCTTCGTGGCCGTCTTTTTTGTGCGCGGCGGGGTATCATGGGTGGGAAAAGCCAATAGCGGCAGCGACAGGAAAGGTGGCCACGTATGGCAGACGTCGACAACAGGAACCGTAACCGCAGGTCCAACCGAGCGGGTCAGCCCAATCCCAAGCGCGAGGCGCGTGCCAAGGCCGCCGAGCGCCATGTGGCGGCTGTGTCCGAGGCCTGTGCCAAGGACATCGAGCGTTCGCTTGCCGGCGTGCGCGAGTTCGATGGTATGCCTGCCGGTTTTGTCGCGGCGATGAAGGCCAAGGTTCAGAGTGCTGTGGCCCCCGAAGAGCAGGTCGCCGAGGACGTCGAGAACGCGGAGACTGCCGAGGTCGAGGCAGCGCCCGAGACCGAGGCGGCGCCCGAGCCCGTCGAGGAGCCTGCCGAGGAAATCGCCGAAGCTGAGTCCGCGCCTGCTGAGGAGCCCGCTCCGGTCCTGCCCGAGGTCACTGTGCTTGATGCCTCCGCCACGCAGGCAATCCTCGATAACGGTCGCGGCTATGCGCAGTTCTGCGACATGGCCGTGCTCGCCTTTGCCTCGTTTACCAATCCGGGCGGTGGATATATTCAGGGTTATCTGGGCCAGGAGGCCACGCTGTGCGCCGATTCGTATCTGTACAACGTTCTCGATAGGCAGCGTAAGTGGTACGGCGAGAACCGTCGCCGCAACATCAACTGCGAGCTCTATCGTAACCGTGCCCTAGTGGTGCCTGCGGTGCGCTTCGACCGCAACCACGTGCATGCATACGCCGACGTGATCGTGGCCGCCGCGCCCAACGTTAAGCGCGCCCGCCAGGAGTATCGCGTGAGCGACGATGCTCTGCTGGATGCCCTGCGCGACCGCATTCGCTTTGTGCTCGCCATCTGCGACGAGTTGGGTCGCGAGAAGCTCGTGCTGGGCGCATGGGGCTGCGAGAACAACGGCTTTGACGCAGAGGCCGTGGCCGAGCTCTTCCGCAAGGAGCTCGCATCGGGCGACTTCAAGGTCAAGCAGGTCTTCTTTGCCGTGCCCTCTACGCGCTGGGACGAGGACTTCGCCAAATTCGAGCACGTGCTGGCAAACTTCCCCGAGCGAAACGAGGAGTCCTATGCTCAGGTTGCCGCCCGCGCCGCAGCCGCCCGTGCCGCCGAGCAGGCTCAGGCCGCTGCCGAGGATGACGAGGATGACGACGACTGGCGCAAGTACCTGTAAACGGTGCTCGTGATGCGATATACCGAGCCGACGGGAGAGGCTGCTCCTGTCGGCTTTTTATTGAGTGGGGAGCTTACGATGAAAAACGTTCTGTGCTTTGGTGACAGCAACACCTATGGTTACGATCCGGCGGGCATGCGCGACGGTACCGCGGTGCGCTATGCGCAGGATGTGCGCTGGTGTGGCGTGGTCCAACGTGACTTAGGCGAGGGCTGGCATGTAATTGAAGAAGGCCTCAACGGCCGCACGACGGTACGCGACGACATGTGCCATCTGGACACTAACCTCAACGGCATTCGCGCGCTTCCGATGCTGCTCGAGGCTCATAAGCCGCTGGACGCCATTGTGATCATGCTGGGCACCAACGACTGTAAGACGGTCTTTAACGTGACAGCTTCCGATATCGCCCGTGGCGCCATGGCGCTGATTCGCGCCGTCCGCGCGTTTCCGTGGACCGACGCCGCGCCTTGCCCGCGCATCCTGCTGATGGCTCCTATCAAGATCAAGCCGCAGATCGCCGATGTATATATGACCGATTTTGACGAGCGTTCCGTCGAGGCATCTGAACATTTTGGCGAGTACTATGCGCACGTGGCCGAGCAGTTTGGCTGCGACTTTTTGAATGCCGCCGAGTTTGCCGAGCCGGGCGATATTGACTATCTGCATATGATGCCCGAAAGCCACGAGAGCTTGGGACATGCCGTGGCAGCCAAGCTCCAAGAGATGCTCGGTGAGTAGCGCGACCCCAAGCCACCGCAAAGGGGACAGGCACCTTTGTGGTGGTTTTGCCCGGGTAAACGAACGGATTGGCTGCCATATGGGCATGGACGAGCTCATCGACCTCTTTGCCGAGGGCGATGAGCTCGTCTCCAATACCGCTTTTGAGGATTTGGATCTTGCCTGCGACGTGGCGAACGGCGCGACCTTCGATGGCGTCGTGTTCCGATCATGCGAGTTCGATAGCGCTGACTGGAGCGGCTCGACGTTTCGCGACGTGGTGTTTCGCGGTTGCCGCTTTATCCGCTGCAACATGGAAGGTTGCTGGCTCAACCGCTGCGACTTCGTTGACTGCTCGGCGCCGGGGCTCAACTTGCTCAGGGCGCGTCTGTCGAACGTGTCGTTTACATCGTGCGATTTGAGCTATGCGAACCTTTCGGAGGGAAGCATTGGCCCCATGGCTGCGCGTGACACGCGTTTGACCGAGGCCGCACTCCAGGGGGCAAAGCTGGGGCAATTGCGCTTGGACGGCTGCGACCTGACGCGAATCGATGTGTTCAAGACGCCGCTTTCCGGCGTGGATGTATCGTGTTGTACGTTCGCGGCTCCTGTCGTCTCGGGCGACTACCATGAGCTGCGTGGCCTGACGGTTAATGCCGAGCAGGCGTTGGCACTCTCGGGCCTGCTCGGCATCCAGCTCGCCGACGAATAGGCGCCCCGGTCCTTTGCTCGACCGCTATCTAAAATCAAACCGTCGCAACATCCGATGATTTTTCGCGTTTGCACGATTTTCATCGAATGTTGCGACGGTTTTTGGTGCAAGGTAGCCTGTCTCTTTTTGGCAGGTTACTGGCTATTTAGTACTGCCACATGTGGTTGACAGGGCCGGAGCCTTTGCCCATGTCAAAGCCGGCGGCGAGAGCGCCCGTTAGGTAGGCCTTGCCGGCGTTGACGGCGTCGGCAAGATCCATGCCCTGCGCCAATGCGCAGGCGATGGCGGATGAAAGCGTGCAGCCGGTGCCATGCGTGTTGCCGGTCTCGATGCGCTTGTGGCGGAACCACGTGGTGAGCGGATCGCCCAGATGGTTGCCCTCGTCATCGAGTGGCGCGGGTTCGGCCAATACATCGTTGGCCTCGTTGACAAGATGCCCACCCTTAACGAGGGATGCGCAACCAAAGCGGCGGGTGAGGAGCATGGCAGCGTTTTGCTGCGTGCGCTCGGAATCGACCTCGTAGTCGAGCAGCGCCATGGCCTCGGGAATGTTGGGCGTGATGACGGTCGCCAGCGGGAACAGGCGACGCGTGAGCGCCTCAGCGGCATCCTCGGCAATGAGGCGAGCGCCCGAGGTGGCTACCATGACGGGGTCGACGACCACGTTGGTTGCGTTCCATGTGCTCAGGCGGTCGGCGATAACCTCGATAATCTCTGCAGAAGAAACCATGCCGATTTTGACTGCGTTGGGGCGAATATCGTCAAAGACGGCGTCAATTTGCGCAGCGACGATATCGGGGGAGATATTTTGCACGGCGGTGACACCGAGCGTGTTTTGTGCGGTGATGGCCGTGATGGCTGTCTCGGCATACAGGCGGTGCGCCGTGATGGTCTTAATGTCTGCCTGAATGCCGGCGCCACCGCTGGAATCGGATCCCGCGATGGATAGAACGGCGGGTACCTGACTGCGATCCATGTTCGCTCCCTTGTTCGGTTGGATTCAAATGGGTCTTCTACCTGCATTATAAAATTGCCCGGGCCGGCTGTATTCCGAACCCGGGCGGGCGATGCAATCTTTACGCAAATGTAAGCAAATGTTCACAAGTCAACAATTGTCGGGCGTTGAAGCGGGCTTGCAGGCGATTACCTCGAAAAAGCTAATCCTCCATGCCAAGATCGATCGTCGTGCCCTCGAACACCTTGTTGACGGTGCGGACGGCGCACATCTTGCCGCACATGGTGCAGGTGCCCTCGGTGGCGGCGGGGGATTCCTCATAGCGCTTCTTGCCCGTAACCGGGTCGAGCGCGCACTTCCACATGGCGTCCCAGTCGAGCTTGCGGCGTGCCTGGCCCATCTTGTCGTCCATGTCGCGGGCGTGCGGCACCTTTTTGGCGATGTCGGCGGCGTGCGCGGCAATCTTAGTGGCCATGAGGCCATCGAGTACGTCCTGGGCATTGGGCAGGCACAGGTGCTCGGCCGGCGTCACGTAGCACAAAAAGTCGGCACCGGAGCTGGCGGAGATGGCGCCACCGATGGCGGCGGTGATGTGGTCGTAACCCACGCCGATATCGGTCACCAGCGGCCCCAGCACATAGAACGGGGCGTTGTGGCACAGGCGCTTCTGTAGCTTCATGTTGGCGGCGATCTCGTCGAGCGCCATGTGGCCGGGGCCCTCGACCATAACCTGGACGCCGGCGGCCCATGCGCGCTTGCACAGCTTGCCCAGCTCGATCATCTCGGCGGTCTCGGTGGCGTCGTTGGAATCGTAGAGGCAGCCCGGGCGGCAGGAATCGCCGAGCGAGATCGTCACGTCGTACTCGTGGCAGATCTCGAGCACCTCGTCGTAGAACTCGTAGAACGGATTCTCGTTGCCGGTGACCTCCATCCAGCCAAACAGCAGCGAGCCGCCGCGGCTGACGATGTTCATCAAGCGGCCGGTCTCCTTGAAGGTTTTGATGACCGATTTATTGATGCCGCAGTGGATGGTCATAAAGTCCACGCCGTCCTCGGCGTGCGCGCGCACGACCTCGAGCAGGTCATCCTTGGTAAGCTTGACCAGCGGCTTTTCCATGTAGCCGATGGCGTCGTACATGGGGACGGTGCCCACCATGAGCGGCGTCTCGTCGATGAGCTGCTGGCGGAACTGGCGTGTCTTGCCCGAGTTGGAGAGGTCCATGATGGCGTCGGCGCCAAAGTCCTCGGCGATCTTGACCTTCTTCCATTCCTCGGCGGCGTCGGCCTTGTCGCCCGAGATGCCCAGGTTGACGTTGACCTTGGTGGACAGGCCCTCACCGACACCAAAGGCGCGCATGCCCTTTTTGATGTGCACGATGTTGGCGGGGATGGCGATGCGGCCGTCTGCCACGCGCTCGCGGATGTACTCGGGGTCGCGATGCTCGCGCTCGGCGACTTCTTTCATCTGCGGTGTGATTTGCCCGGCGCGGGCGAAGTCGATTTGCGTGACGAGCTTGGGCTCGGTCTGTGTGCTCATTGGCACGGCTCCCTTCGTTGGCATTACCCATATCAGGTTTGCGGGTCAGGGCGGGCGCGCCCAATCTCAGCCTGCCGTCCCGTCCTGCAAGCTCCCCGTTTATGTCATGGGCTCAAGTATAGCCTGAATGGGTACGATTGGGCCAACGAGCGTGCCTGTGGGGAGGCGAACATGGAAGACAAGCATCTATATCGTGAGACGCAATGGGATGTATCGGCCGAGGAGAGCCGCGCGCACCATGGCCTTGTCGCGATTGCCTTTGCGGTGCTTGCCGTGCTGGTGATTGCCTTTTGTATTTGGACGTTTGGCGGTCGCGGCGGCGCTGCCTGGAAGTTTGAGGCCGACGAGGCCCTGCCGATCATGACGGTGAAGGTCGTGGGCGGCAATACCGTTGCCGCGCCGGGCGACTATTGGTATCCGCGCGATGAGTTTATGCAACTGCAGCTGAGCGGCGGGTCTATTCCTGGCGAGGAAATCGAACGCGTGACGTTTGATGCGGCGCTCAAAACACTCACGGTTAAACTCAAAGATCAAGGGGATGTGCCCACGACGATGGATATCGCGCTGACGGAATGGCGCCTGGAGCCCCCGTCGGGCGTCAAGGTATCCGAGGTGGAGCATGTCAAGATTACCTATCAGGACGGCTCGACAAATGAAATTGCCAAAGCCGACGGCTTGGCGGAATAGACGCCGTGCCTAGGCAGCACATTCAAAGTAGCGGTGGTCCTACAAGGCCTGTTCGTTTAGGAAGACCAAAGTGTTTTCATTTGAAAGCTCGGGAAAGTGACGATAACCAACGTCGAACGCGGTGAGTTCGCTTACATCCTCGAGCTTGTTTTCTGCCATCCAGCGCACCATGGAGCCGCGCGCCTTTTTGCTGGCGGTCGAGCGCTGGATGGGCTTGCCGTTGCGGATGCCTTCGCCAAAGAGACATGTGACGACCGCGGCATCGGTGGTGAGGCGGGGCAGAACGGCTTTGGCGTATTCCGCGCTGGCGAGGTTGACGATCGCAGCGTTGGAGCCCGCCGGAGCGATGACCCGTGCGAGCTTGTCGCCCCAAAACGCGTAGAGGTCTCGGGCACCGTCGACGGCAAGCTTCGCGCCCATCTCCAGCCGATACGGTTCAACGGCATGAAAGGGGCGCACGCATCCGTAGAGTCCCGAGAGGATCCAGAGATGGTTTTGCAGCCAGTCGAGCTGTGCGGCATCCATGACCTCGGGGGCCATGCTTTGGTATTGGATGCCGTGGTAGGACATGACGGCGGGGGAGAGGTGACGGGCGAGTGTGGGGTTGTCGAGATCGCCGTTTTTCAGGATGGGCCCGAACTCATGCAGGGTGTTGAGGCAAGGCCCCAGCAGTTTGTCACTCACGTTCCATAGCGCCTGCAGACCGCCGCTGCCTTCATTCCGCTCGATATCTAGCAGTGCGCGGTGGAGGCGAGCTGTCTCGCGCACAAAGGGTGGAATGCCCAGGACTTCAAAAGCATCTTGGGCCGCGCGCATCTGCTTGGCGGGCGAAATGATGACCTGCAGCATGGACTCTCCTCTGCCAAAAAAGGAAGTTGCGGTGGAATACGGTCTGTTTTGGCCGTTTATGGGCCAGTTTAGTCCGTATTTCACCGCAACTGATGAAGGGTTGGTTACGCGCGCTCGATGAAGGCCTTGTAGCCGCGATAGGCCTCGTAGATATCGGCCTTGTTGGCGACCTCCCACAGGGCGTGCATGGACAGGACGGCAACGCCAGAGTCGATGACGTTCATGCCGTACTTAGCCATGATGTAGGCGATGGTGCCGCCGCCACCTGCGTTGACGCGGCCGAGCTCGCAGGTCTGGAAGTCCACGCCGGCCTCGTCCATGATGTCGCGGATGAGGGCCACATACTCGGCGTCGGCGTCGTTAGAGCCGCCCTTGCCGCGGCTGCCCGTGTACTTGTTAAAGCACAGGCCGCGACCCATAAAGGCTGCGTTCTTGGTTTCGAACTTGCCGGCGTAGCCCGGGTCGAAGCCGGCGGACACGTCGGAGGAGAGCATGCGGCTGCGGGCGAGCGCGCGGCGCAGGGCCAGCGGGCTATCCTCGCCGGCGAGCGTCATGATCTCGGCGACGGTGTTCTCGAAGAAGCGGCTCGTCATGCCGGTGGCACCTACGGAACCAATCTCCTCCTTGTCGACGATGAGTGTGATGCTCGTGCGCTCCACGTTGGCGACGTTGATCTGGGCGAGCATGGACGGATAGGCGCAGACACGGTCGTCGTGGCCATAGCCCAGAATCATGGAGCGGTCGAGGCCCATGTCACGGGCGGGGCCGGCGGGCACGACCTCGATCTCGGCGGAGAGGAAGTCCTCCTCCTCGACGTCGTACTGCTCCTTGAGGATATCCAGGAACATCTGCTTGACGGGCTCCTTGGGAGCGTCCTTGTCGTCCTCGTCAAACTTGACGGGGCGGCCGCCCACGATCACGTCGAGGATCTCGGCGTCGACGGCGTCCTTGGCGGGCTTGGCCATCTGCTCGCTCGAGAGGTGGATCAGCAGGTCGGAGATGGTAAAGACCGGGTCGTCGGCCTTGTCACCGATGTTGATGTCGACGGTGGTGCCGTCCTTTTTGCAGATGACGCCTACGAGTGCGAGCGGGGAAGCGACCCAGTGGTAGCTCTTGACGCCGCCGTAGTAGTGCGTGTCGAGGTAGGCCATGTCGCCGGCCTCGAAGGCGGGATTCTGCTTAAGGTCCAGGCGCGGCGAGTCCACATGGGCGCCCAGGATGTTAAAGCCCTGCTCGAGCGGGGCGGTGCCCAGGTTGACGAGCATCAGGTCCTTGCCGTGGTTGGCGGCGTACACCTTGTCGCCTGCCTTGAGCTCGCGGCCTTCGGCGATCACGGTCTCCAGGTCGACATATCCCGCCTCCTCGGCCATCTTGATGCCGGTTTTGACGCATAAGCGTTCGGTCTTGTTCTCGCTCAAAAACTGCTTATAGCCGCGGCAAAGCTCCTCGAGCTCCTCGATCTGCTGTGGCGTGTACTTTTTCCATGCGCAGGGACGCTCCATGACGCAGGCTCCTTTCGGATCGATTGTGCTGGTTGATGTACCGTGAGCCATCGTATCACGCGCGGGCCCGCGGCGGCAGGGAAGCCTGATGTGCGGTGGCCGTGGGGCGGGGAGCGTGTAAACTGGTGTGAGCAAACTGTGCCCAGCCCAAAGCGAGGTATTCAATATGTCTGACAAGCGCCGCACCTTTGCCGTTATCGACGGCAACTCGCTCATGCATCGCGCCTTCCACGCCGTGCCGCCGACCATGAACGCGCCGGACGGTCGCCCCACCAACGCGATCTTTGGTTTTCTGAACATGTTCCTCAAGATGATCGACGCCTTTAACCCCGACGGTGTGGTCGTGGCGTTTGATAAAGGCAAGCCGCGCGTGCGCATGGAGATGTTGCCGCAGTATAAGGCGCAGCGCCCGCCCATGGACCCCGATTTGCACGCGCAGTTTCCGATGATCAAGGAGCTGCTCGGTGCGCTCAATGTGCCGATTCTGCAGTCTGAGGGCTGGGAAGGCGACGATATCCTGGGAACCATGGCGCGCTTGGGTGAGGAGGCCGGCTGCGACATGCTGCTGGTGACCGGCGACCGCGACATGTATCAGCTTGTGACCGAGCACGTCAACGTGGTCTCGACTCGTAAGGGCCTGTCCGACGTGGCGATCATGACGCCCGAGAGCGTGGACGACCTGTATCACGGCATCACGCCGGCGCTCGTGCCCGATTTTTACGGTCTGAAGGGCGATACGTCGGACAATATTCCCGGTGTACCGGGCATCGGCCCCAAAAAGGCGAGCGCGCTCATCGCGCAGTACGGCAGCCTGGACGAGGTCATCGCGCATGCTGACGAGGTCAAGGGCAAGATGGGCGAAAACCTGCGCGCACACATCGACGACGCGCTGCTGAGCCGTAAGGTCGCGACCATTCGCACCGATGCGCCTGTTGAGCTTGACTTTGACGAAACATCCTTCCCGGCGTTTTCTGCCGATGAGGTTTCCGCGGCGCTGGGTACGCTTGGTATCACCGCCATGCAGAACCGTTTCTTGGCACTGATCGGTGACGAGGGTGGCGCTGCTGCCGCTGCTAGCACGTTCGAGATGCCCACGATTGAGCGCACCGCTGCCGGCGATGCCGAGGCGCTTGCTGCCGTGGCGTCCGAGGTTGCCCGCGCGATTGATGCCGGCGAGTGGGTCGCCGCCGTGGTGGACGATGACAAGGAAGAGGGCGCGCTCTTTGGACTGACGCGCACGCTGTGGTTGGCGACGTCCAAGGGCCTGTTCGCGCTCGAGGAGGACGACAGCTGCGCGGCGGCTGAGGTTGAGGGCTTCAACTTCGTCCACGGCGTGATTGCTGGCGTGCTCGCGCGTCTGTTTATGGAGGGTCGCATGGCGAGCCCGGATATGAAGGTGCTGTTGCACGAGCTTTCGCCCATTGATTCTTCTGAGCCCGAGCTCATGGATCCGCTCGCTGCCGATTCCACGCGTATCTTCGATACCGTGGTCGCTGCCTATCTGCTGGATTCCGATCGCTCCGAGTTCGATGAGGCATATCTTGCCGATACCTATCTGCAGATGGCGCTGCCTGCGGCGCGCGGTGCAGAGGGTGCCGGTGAGGACGCTCCGGCGCCCGCCGCTCGCACGGCGGCCTTGACGCTGGCGCTGGTCGCACCGCTGCGCGACCGCATGGCCCGTGAGAACGCCGCCAACGTGTTCGATGGCATCGAGATGCCGCTTGTGCCGGTGCTTGCCAAGATGGAGCGCGCGGGCATGCTCGTGGATCCCGATCGGCTGCGCAGCCTGTCCGAGGGCCTGGCGACCCAGATTGCCGAGGTCGAGCGCAGCATTCGCGACCTGGCAGGTGATGAGACGTTTAACATCGGCAGTCCCATGCAACTGTCGCACGTGCTGTTTGACGTTATGGGGCTTCCGACCAAGGGTCTCAAAAAGACCAAGCGCGGCTACTATTCGACCAACGCCAAGGTGTTGAGCGACCTTGCCCGTGACCACGAAATCGTGCGTCTGATCTTGGACTGGCGTGAGAAGTCCAAGATCAAGTCCACCTATCTGGACACGCTGGGTCCACTGCGTCGAGGCTGTCTCTTATACACATCTCCGAGCCCACGAGACCCTAAGACATCTCG
>UQTR01000027.1 GCA_900544065.1 uncultured Collinsella sp. | reverse complement strand
TCAACGATATGGCACCGTGGGGACACATATATGTCAATCCTGGTCTAACAGAGCCAAACCAAATCCTTCCAATTCCCGGACAAGCTCCGTTTGAGGCATGTACTCAAACAAGGCGTTTGTTGCGCAACACCAGTTCAACGAAGCAGGGGATTAGGTTATACTCAGTTGCACTGTGGGCCGTTTTTGATGCAAGAGGCTTCAAAAACGGCATTCAGCGGGCACCCGTTTTGCTATTTGGGCGTCCATACGGTCATTGACGTCTCGACGTAAGCTCGGCTCCGGAGCTCGTTCGGGCTGTTCCTATTCCTTGAAAGGGGAAAAATGGACATATCGAGGAAGACCGATTACGCCCTTCGCATGCTCGCGATGCTTGCCGAGGACCCGGAGCGTCTGCTTTCTGTTCGCACCGCCGCCGAAGAGGTCAATGTCCCGTATTCGTTTGCTCGTTCGATCCAGCATGGTTTGGTTCAGGCCGGTATTGTGGAGAGCCTGCGTGGCGTCCATGGCGGCATGCGTCTTAAGGTTAGCCCGGACGACGTCACCATTCGTCAGGTCGTCGAGGCCGTTCAGGGCCCTATGGTTATGAATGATTGCACCGCGCCCGATGGCGACTGTGCGCGCATGGGCACGTGCTGCTATCATCCCCTGTGGGCCGGAGCTCAAGCGCTGATGCGCGACTACCTCGATTCCGTTTCGCTGGGCGATATCGTCGCTCACCGCCAGTTCCCGGCCGTCGATTCCAAGTTCGCCGACCGCGATGCGTTTCCCGAGTACGCCACCTGTACGTGCGCTTGCCGGGAGGAATAGCGCCGCATAAGGAGCATAGCCATGATTCAGGACCCCTTTCGTTCGATGATTCGTTCGGAAGGGGTCTTGCGTTATCGCGACCTTCCGTGGCGCCGCACGCGCGACCCGTACATTATTTGGCTTTCCGAGGTTATGCTGCAGCAAACGCAGGTGCCGCGTGTGGAGACGCGTATGCCCGCGTGGCTCGACCGCTTTCCGACCGTGCAGGCGCTCGCCCAGGCCGCTCCTTCCGACGTTTTGGATGCCTGGCAGGGGATGGGCTACAATCGGCGTGCCCTGGCGCTTCACAGAGCTGCTCAGTGCGTTATGGAAGACTGGGGTGGGGAGTTTCCACGTGAGACGCGCGATCTGGTCGCGCTGCCTGGCATCGGCCCGGCGACGGCGCAGGGCATCCGGTCGTTTGCGTTTGATCTGCCGGGTGTGTATCTGGAGACCAACGTGCGCACGGTCTTTCTGCATCATTTCTTTCCCGACGTGCCGGCCGTTCCCGATCGCGAGCTGGTGCCGCTGATTCAGGCCGCCTGTCCGGCGGCCCCTGGTGCGGCGGTGGATGAGATTGCGCCCTTTGCCGCGCCTCAAGACGATGCCGACACACCGCGCGCATGGTATTACGCGCTGCTGGATTATGGCGCGTATCTTAAGAAGACGCTGCCCAATCCGTCCAGGCGTTCGGCGAGCTATAGCCGTCAGTCTAAGTTTGAGGGCTCGCGCCGTCAAAAGCGCGCCCATATTGTGCGCATGCTGCTGGCTGCGCGCGATGGGCGGCCGGCGGGCATCACACTCGCCGAGGCCGTGGCGGGCGTCAACGAAATGGAGGCGGCGGCAGGTCGCGAGCCGGTCGATCACGATCTTGTCGCAGACATTTTGGCCGACTTGGAGCGCGAGGGCTTTTGCCGCTCCGAGGGTGACCGATGGCTAAGCGTGTAACCAACCCGAATCTGAAGAAGAGGATTGTAAGGTTTAAATTCTCGGCTTGAGGGCATCCTAAAGACAAGGCCGCTCGAAGCCTACGGGCGGCATGTTGAAGGGAAGTACACCTATGGATTTTGAGAACTCTCAAACCAAGAAGAACCTCGAGACCGCTTTTGCCGGTGAGTCCCAGGCGCATACCAAGTATCGCTACTACGCATCTAAGGCCAAGAAGGATGGCTACGTTCAGATCTCGAATATCTTTGCCGAGACCGCAGGCAACGAGTCCGAGCACGCCAAGCTGTGGTTTAAGTATCTGCATGACGGCGCCGTTCCCGACACCCTGGACAACTTGCGTGATGCCGCTGCGGGCGAGAACTACGAGTGGACCACGATGTACGACGAGTTCGCCAAGACCGCCGAGGAGGAGGGCTTTACCGAGATCGCCGAGAAGTTCCGTGGCGTCGGTGCTGTCGAGCAGGCTCACGAGGAGCGCTACAACAAGCTTGTCGAGCGCATTGAGTCGGGCGAGGTGTTTGAGCGTGAGGGCGTAAAGGTGTGGAAATGCCTGAACTGCGGGCACCTGCATCTGGGCGCCGAGGCGCCCGAGGCGTGCCCGGTTTGTAACCACCCGAAGGCGTACTTTGAGGAGCAGGTGGTGAACTACTAGCGCTTAGCGCTAGCGTGAGCTGGGCCGGGAGGGCCGGACTACCTTCCCTCCTCGCTCACGGCTTCGCAGGGTCGCGTTGAGGGAAGGTAGTCCGGCCCTCCCGGCCCGCTTTGGGTCGTCGCGTGCTCGTTACAGAAAAGCTGATATTAAAGTTTGTGTGCCGCCCCTTTTGGGGCGGCACGTTTTTTTGTGGGGACTGGTTGGGACGGCACCGTTCATGGGTGGGGTACACTGGGTAGTGGCGTTTTAGTTTATTTCCTGTTGTGGGGTGTTTTTGTATGGGTAAGAAGTCTCGGGCTCGGGTGGCTGCGGCGGGGACCCGTCTCGATCCTCATCGCGTGGTTGATGAGAGCGGTAAGGCCGCGCGTGCCGATAAGGAGAAGAAGGTCGGTGCGCATGCTCATCCTGAGTGGGCGCCTCACCTCAATACGGCTAGCGAGGATCTGACTGCTAAGTTGTTTACTCTGGTCGAGGTTATCTTGGGCGTGGTGCCCGTGGTGGTCATTGGCTTGTTCTTGGCTTCGAAAGATGCCACGAGCGTGGATAAGCTCACCGATGTCTTTTCTCAGGATCCCTCAATGGTGGTTACGTTTATCTCTGCGTGTCTGCAGCCGTTTGTAGCGTACATGCTGTACATGATTTATCGCAAGTACTGCGAGGGCGATGCGGGCTTTGCCGCCGGCAACCTGATTGGCCTCTTGTGCTCCGAGATTTTGCTGCTCAATATCCCCGGCGTCATCGGCATGGGCATCTTGTTGTGGCGTGTCTGGCGCAACGTCGCCCCGCACTTCGAGAGCTGGCTGTTTGAGCGCCGTGCAATGGGCGTGCTGGTCGATATCGCGGGCTCGCTCGTAATCCTGGTCCTGGCGTTTATGTGCGCCACCGCCGCCCGTGGTCTCGCGGGCATGTAGTCTGTCCTCACCGACCACGGAGCGCAGGGCGGGGAAACCTTTGCCTCGCGCTCACGGCTTCGCAGGGTCGCGCGAGGCAAAGGTTTCCCCGCCCTGCGCTCCGGCGTTGAGTCGTCGCATGCTCGTTACAGAAAAGCTGATAATAAGTTTGTGTGCCGCCCCTTTGGGGCGGCACTTTTTGTGTGGGGTCCCGGTCTTCACAATTTTCGTCAAGCTTTTGGTTAGATTTTGGTTAGTTGGCGGGCTAGCGGAAGGGCAAAAGATCATTCGATAAAAAAGCTCAAAGAAAGTGCTGGTGGGGGAGTTGTTGAGGTTTTCGACAGCTTTTGTCAGCAAGAAACTTTGCAGCTATTGCTACGGATTGCGTTGCCGTGGCCTTGGCGGTGCGGGATGCTGGGCGCAAGCGTCGAATGCTCCGATTGAGGAGGCCAACATGGATCTGTTTCTTGAGACCCCGCAGCAACAAGCCGAGCGCATGTTGCGCCAGCAGCAACGGCTTATGGAGATGCAAATGCAAGGGGTAGCCGCCCAGCCCCCTGCGCAAAATGCCACGCCCGCGGTTTCGCCTGCGGGCGGATCGGCGCCAGAGAACTATTCCGTACAACAAGATTCATATGCGCAGGAGCTTGCGTTCGACAAGCGCCGCACACGTCACCGCCGCGTGGGCCAGCGCCTGCGCACGTTAGCGATGATCGTGCTCATTCCATTAGGACTTGCGGCGATTTTCCTGGTCTCGTATGCGCTCACCTGCATTCTCAACGGCGCCTCGCCCAATGAGGTGCTTCAGCACTTGGCAGCTCTCGGCCAGCGCCTAGGCGATGTCGTAGCAACCGTCCGTGCCGGCTGGGAGAGTTAGCGTTTGTCACATTAGGACTTCTAGGGTGTAGGGATTATCGCCACGAGTAGAATTCTTGCATCCTGTGGGTCCTGTCGTGCGACTGAATAGTATTATTGAAGATGAATAATAATAGGATTTACTATGTATAAGCAGGATTTAGAGCAGACTCTTTTGGGCATTGATGAAGAGGCGGAGCTGGAAATAGGCCCACGAGACGATAGGCCGAGCGTTGTATTGGTGGGAGGAAGCGCCTTCATGCTAAACGATGTGACGAATCGGTCGGTTACACATGACATTGATGTGTTTGAGGCAGATAGGTGCCTCCGCGAGATCATAGCTCGATACCCCGAGGTGAATGGTATGGCGGTGGCATATTGTAATCAGATGCCATTCAATTACGAAGATCGTTTGATTCCCGTAGATATTGGGGCGCGTTTTATCAGGTACTTTACGCCATCCTTGGAGGACCTGGCGGTAATGAAGCTCTATGCCTACCGTCCGAACGACATCGTCGACCTCCATAGCCGAGCGTTTATCGACCGACTTGATTGGGATCTGCTCGAACGGCTTATATTCGACGAGGGAGAAGCGCTGGCGTCGTCGCCTTCGGAGCGAAGCTATCAAGAGATGGTCTGTGCATACAGACAATACAAAAAGGAGGTGCTCGGTTGAATCTGACCTTTGAGGGATTTTTGAAAGGCTATTGCCGAGAGCTGTCCGGGCAGCAGTCGCTGAGTTTTAGAAAACTGGTTGAGCAGGCGACGACGGTTGCGCCGCGCGTGGCGGAGCCTCTGTTTTTGCTCGCTTTGGCGCAAGGAAAAGCCGAATACGTTCTGGGTTTATCCGAGGGTTCGTGGATGGAAGAGGATTACCGAGGCGTTTTGTCCTTGTACGATCAAGCGGGTGGCATGGCGTCTCTATGCGCCAAAAGTGAGCTCCCTAACCGTTATGCCAACGTTTGGCGTGCGTATAGAGCGGTGAAGGAAAAGCCAGTGGCGGACAGAAGGATCAACGCCCTGATGCGAAAAAGAACATTGGGGGCGCTAGGGGAATCGGGCGTAACGCGCTACGGTCTCTGCCGCGATTTGAATCTGAATAAGGGAAACGTGTACGCATACTTAGCCGGCGATGACTCAAAGGTGAGCAGGGAGACGGCGCGTCGCATTATGGAATATGCGGAAGAGAGAAGCTCCCAAGAAGGGGCCGGGCGCCCGATGCGTGTGGCGGGGTAAGATTGATCGCGGTTTTGATTGATAATCGATTGGGTTTGTTGGGCGGAGTCTATGTCTGCTATTGATATCGTGCTTGCTGTGACCGCCTTGGTGGCGGCGGGGGTTGCTGTGGCTTGTGCCCTGCAGCTCAAGGGCCTTCGCGCCGAGCTGCGGGAGCGCGGCGATAGCGGGGCAGAGATGCTGGCTGCGCTCGAGCAGGCCAACAGCACGCTCGATGCCCTCAACGTCGCGCTGGCAGAAACCCGCCGCACGGCAAACGCCATCGCGCAGCAGCAGACGACCGACGCCGCCGTGGAGCAGCAACGCTACCTGACCATCGCGCGTGAGTTCTCGCAGGCTGGCGACCGCATGGATGACCTGCGCCGCGAGACGGCCCAACAGCTCGGCGCCAACCGCGAGGGCATCGAGCACCGCCTGGACAAGGTGCGTGAGACGGTCGATGCCCAGCTGGGCGCCATCCGCAAGGACAACAACGTGCAGCTCGATCAGATGCGCGCGACGGTGGACGAGAAACTCTCCCGTACGCTCAACGACCGTCTGTCTGCATCGTTTAAGCAGGTGAGCGACCAGCTCGAGGCCGTGTACAAGGGCCTGGGCGATATGCAATCTATCGCCACTGGCGTGGGTGACCTTAAGCGCGTGCTGGGCAATGTGAAGGCGCGCGGCATTTTGGGCGAGGTGCAGCTGGGCGCGATCCTGGCGGACATCCTCACGTCCGACCAGTATCTGGAAAACGTGGCCACCAAGCCTGGCGCCTCGGAGCGCGTTGAGTTTGCCGTCAAGCTGCCGGTAGACGAGGGCGATCCCGTGCTGCTGCCGATTGACTCCAAGTTTCCCGGCGATGCGTACGAGCATCTGCTCGACGCCCAGGAGTCGGGCGACGCGGAGGCCGTCGCTGCTGCGCGCAAGACGCTCGACGCGATGGTGAAGCGCGAGGCCAAGGACATTTGCGAGAAGTACCTGAGCGTGCCCGCGACGACCAACTTTGGCATTCTGTTCGTGCCGTTTGAGGGTCTGTACGCCGAGGTCGTCAGCCGCCCCGGGCTTATCGAGACCCTGGGCCGCGACTATCACGTCAACGTTGCCGGCCCCAGCACCATGGCAGCCATCCTCAACAGCCTGCAGATGAGCTATCAGACGTTTAGGCTGCAAAAACGCACCGATGACGTGCTGCGCGTGCTTTCCGCCGTCAAGGCTGAGCTGCCGCGCTATCAGGCGGCGCTGCGTCGCGCGCAGCAGCAGATCGAGACCGCGGGCAAGACGGTCGAGGGCATTATCACCACGCGCACCAACGTTATGGAGCGCAAGCTCAAGGACATCGACGCGCTGGAGGATGCCGAGGAGGCCGACGCGATCTTGGGGCTCACGTCCGCGGGCCTGCTCGCAGACCAAGAAGACGAGGGCTAGCCGCAACGGACGGCGGGGCGTCGGCGCAAGCGCGGGGCGCGGGCGCTTTTCGCATCGTACGTGCCTGAAGTGCACTTTAGTGTGCAACAATGGCGTTTCGTCCTATCAGATGCGAAAGGAAGCCCATGTCTCAGAGAAGCACCAGTCCGCTCAAACGCTCCACCGTGCGCCGCACGCTGCAGCGTTTTTGGGACGTCACGCGCACACAGCCGTTGATCGTCTTTCTCTCGGTGTTCTCGTCGGCGGGCTACATCTTTTTGCTCACGTTTGCCAACACCTACGTGATGGCCCTTATCGTCGACCGCGTCCAGGCCGGCCCCGTTGCGGGCGACCAGGTGTTTGAGGTCTTTAGCCCCTATATTCTGGCGCTCGTGCTCGTTAACCTGGTAGGTCAGATCCTCTCCAAGCTGCAGGACTACACCGTCTACAAGCTCGAGATTGCGGGCAACTATCACCTGGCGCGCTTGTGCTTCGACACGCTCTCCAATCAATCCATGACATTCCACACCAGCCGATTTGGCGGATCGCTTGTGAGCCAGACGAGCCGTTTTATGAGCGGCTACACGGGTCTGGTGGACGTGACGGTGTATTCGCTCATCCCCACTATCACCTCGGTTGTCTGCACGGTGGTAGCACTTGCCCCGGTGGTGCCGACGTTTACCGTGATCCTGGTGGGCATCATGGTCGTCTACATTGCGTTTGTCTGGCTTATGTACAAGCGCATCATGCCGCTTTCGGCCGCGACGTCCGCTGCGCAGAACAAGCTGTCGGGCGTGCTGTCCGACGCGGTCACGAACATCCTGGCCGTCAAGACCTGCGGGCGCGAGGACTTTGAGCGCGACCTATTCGATACCGCCGACCGTGCCGCGCGCGATGCCGAGACGGTTTCGATGCACGCCATGATGCAGCGCAACTTTACGACCTCGGGCCTTATCGTCATTACCATGGCCGTGGTGAGTGTGTTCGTCGCGGGCGGCAACGCGTGGTTTGGCATCTCTGCCGGCGCGCTCGTCATGATCTTTACCTATACGTACAACCTCACCATGCGTCTGAACTATGTGAGCTCCATGATGCAGCGCATCAACCGCGCGCTCGGCGATGCGGCCGAGATGACGCGCGTGCTGGACGAGCCGCGTCTGGTGGCAGACGACGAGAACGCCCCCGAGCTCAAGGTGCGCGAGGGCGCGATTGATTTTGAGCACTTGAGCTTTGCATACCGTGACGCCGCGGCGGGCGAGAACGTGTTCGACGACCTGACGCTCCATGTGGCGGCGGGCCAGCGCGTGGGCCTGGTGGGCAAATCGGGCTCGGGCAAGACGACACTCACCAAGCTGTTGCTGCGCCTGGACGACGTGCAGGGCGGCCGCGTGCTCGTGGACGGCCAGAATGTCTCGCGCTGCACGCAGCAGAGCCTGCGCCGCCAGGTTGCCTACGTGCCGCAGGAGGCGCTGCTGTTCCATCGCTCCATTCGCGAGAATATCGCCTACGGCCGCCCCGACGCCACCGACGAGCAGATCCGCGAGGCGGCTCGCTTGGCTAATGCGACCGAGTTTATCGACCGCTTGCCCCATGGCTTTGACACCATGGTGGGCGAGCGCGGCGTTAAGCTTTCGGGCGGCCAACGCCAGCGCGTGGCCATCGCCCGTGCCATCCTTACCGACGCGCCGATTCTGGTGCTCGACGAGGCGACCTCTGCCCTGGACAGTGAGTCCGAGGCGCTGGTGCAGGAGGCGCTCGAGAACCTGATGCGCGGCCGCACCTCCATTGTGGTGGCGCACCGCCTGTCCACTGTGGCGGCGCTCGACCGCATCGTGGTGCTGGCGGACGGCGAGATTGTCGAGGACGGCACGCATGCGCAGCTTGTCGAGGCTGGCGGCGAATACGCAAGCCTGTGGAGCCGCCAGACCGGCGCATTTTTGGAGGCGTAAAGACCCCATACGTGGGACAATCGTGCCCATAGGTTTGTTATGCCGCTGAGCCGAGGAGTCGTTATGCCACGCGAGACCAATGCCGCCAAACGCGAACGCGCCATCGAGGTGTGCGAGCGCCTTAACCGTCGCTATGGCCCGGTCGAGTGCTTCTTGGACCACGAGAATCCATTTAGGCTGCTCATCGCGGTGCTGCTTTCGGCTCAGACGACCGACGCGCAGGTCAACAAGGTGACGCCCCAACTGTTTGCCCAGTGGCCCACGCCCGAGGCCATGGCCGGGGCAAGTGTGACCGACGTGGCGGACACCATTAAGTCACTCGGCTTTTATAAGAGTAAGGCCAAGCATGCCGTGGAGGCCGCGCGGATGATTGTTGCCGACTACGGCGGCGAGGTGCCGGCCGACATGAAGGAGCTCGTCAAGCTGCCGGGCGTGGGGCGCAAAACAGCGAACATCGTGCTCAACGTGGGGTACGGCATCGTGGAAGGCATCGCGGTGGATACGCACGTCAACCGCATCGCGCACCGCCTGATGCTGAGTCCCAAGACGCACGCCAAAGAGCCGCTCAAGACCGAGCAAGATCTGCTCAAGATCTTGCCGCACGAGTATTGGGAGTCGGTCAATCACCAGTGGATCACCTTTGGCCGCGAGATTTGCGATGCCCGTAAGCCCAAGTGCGACGAGTGCCCGCTGGCAGACCTTTGCCCCAGCGTGCGTGTGACGGGATAGGGCCCGGCACGTTTTGCCGGCACTCGAAGACGGCGATCAATGTTGCGCAACACATTTGGGTCGCGAGGGCTCAATATGATGGCGACCGATGCTGTTTGTTGTGAGGGGATGCCCGAATATGTTTTGCACCAAGTGTGGCTCCGAGATGCCCGACGGAACCGATTTTTGCACGAACTGCGGGGCGCGCATGGGCGCTGCCTCTCCGGCGGCCGCGCCTGCTGAGCCCGCATCGATGCCGGCGGCAGGGATGCCTCCCGTGCAGAAGAAATCGCATAAGCGCGCGGTGATTGTCGGCATGTGCGTGGCGGGCGTGCTCGTTGCCGGCGGTGCCGCTCTGGCGCTGACCGGCGTGCTGGGTCCGCTTGGGCAGGGCAACTCATCGCAGATTACGGTACTGGGGTCCGACGAGGGTTCAGCCGAGCACAAGGACAAGGGAAGCGCCAAGGAGAAGCCTGCCGCCGACGGGGATGAGGCGGATGAGCCTGAGCAGACCGGCAGCAGTGTAAAAGTCGACCTCAATGACCAGGCAACCTATGCCGCGGCGAACCTGTTCCTATCGAACTTTACGGAGGAACACTTCGATCGGGACTGGTATCAGGCGGGCGGCTTCGATTCGACTGACGGACTTTCTGATGACGAGAAATACAAGCTGGTCAAGTTTATCTGGTGCCATTTTATTGACAACGCGCCGTATCGAATCGAGAAAGGCGACTATGACAACGGTAATAGCCAGCGTGTGGCGACTGATGTGATCAATAGGGAACTCAACCGCTTGACGGGTCTGACGCTTTCCGATGCCGATATGACTTATGACAGAACGCCGGAGGGGCAGGCGATTCCTGATTCGGCCGAAGCGCATGGTGGGTACTTGTATCTGAAACAGGAATATGGCCAGGGAAATTACAACCCACCGTGTGCCATCGTTACGGGCGCGACTGACCTTGGCGACAACATCTACGAGCTCACCTATGAGGTTTACAGTGCTGGCGGTGCGTTACTTCCTTCCGACATCCCCGAGAGCACCTACGGCCTGCCAAAGGACCAGTTCATCGCCGCAATTCAAGCGGATGCATCCAGGGGCCGTACCGAAACTTGCACGGTCCGCGTCGCACAGGGTGACGGCGCCCCGACCTTCACACTGCTTAAAATGGGCGTCTACGATTAGACTCGGCGTATAGCTCACTCTGATAACGCCAGGCGACTCGTCCGTCTGGCGTTTTTGTTGCGGGGCTGGGCATGCGCTTGAGCTGGAGTATTTGTCGCCTCCTGCCGCCTCATGCAAAAATGTGTTGCTAATTTAGAAGCCTATTCAAGCGCGCCGAAGTCGTGCGTGCTGGCGTAGCATGAGCAAAAAATCAAGCAATGGAGGGTAACGTGGCAACATTGAAGACGCGAGAGCTCGAAGATTATTTTGAACGCATCGTACGCACGCGCGAAGGTGACCTACCTGGTCGTCGCAAAGGCGACGAATACTTGTCTCAAACCCATGCGCTCTACCATGGTGATCCTGCGCCCTGGGCTCTGACGCCAAAGATATTCGACAAGGATATGACGGCGCTTCTTAAGGAGGCCGCCGAGCGCATGTACGGCATTATGGACAAGGTGACGCGGGCGTTTTGTTCCGATGCCTCCGTGCGCGCGTGGTTTCGCATGGATCCGGCTTTTGCTGACCTGTGCGCTATGGATGCCGGCTATGATTGCCAAATTCCCCTTGCGCGTGTTGATATCTTTCTTGACGAGGGCACCGGTTCGTATACGTTTTGCGAGCTCAATACCGACGGCAGTGCCGGAATGGTAGTGACCGATGCGGTCTGTCAGGCAGTGCGAATGACGCCTTCCTTTGAGGAGTTTGCATCAGACCATCCCGGCTTTCGGCAGTACGATTTGTGCGGTAGCTGGATAGATGCATTGTTTGAGACCTATGCAGAGTGGGAGCTGGCCCATCCTCGCCGCACCGAGGATAGTGCACGATCGGACGACGGGGCCCGCGTTGACGAGGGGCTCTATGCGCCGCAATCAAAGATATATCCCGCTTCGGTGGCAATCGTCGACTATTCGGAAAGCATCGACTTGGAAGATGCGGCTCATTTTGTCGACCTTATGAGGCGGCGGGGCGTAGTCGCACGCTTTGCGGATGTGCGCGACCTGCGGATTGGCGAAGACGAGAGCGGTGCTAGACGGCTGTGCGATGCCGCCGGTCCTATTGATTGCGTTTGGCGGCGCGCGGTGACCGGCGAGCTGTGGGATAAGCCGTGCGACGGACGCTCGGCCTTAATCGAGGCGGCTCAAGAAGGGCTCGCGTGCATCGTTGGTGGTTTTAGAACGTGGCCGTGTGCGACTAAGACCGTATTTGCATTTCTGTGGTCTCGGGCCGGTCAGTCCTTGTTGAGCCCGGAGGAGCAATCGTTTGTACGGGAGCATGTGCCCTATACCGAGATTTTGGACGAAAGCGCCCAGTTGTCGAGATTTGCCGAAAAGGATCGATGGATTGTCAAGCCGTGCGGCGGCTACAACGCGGTTGGCGTTGTTGCCGGCTTGGATGCCACGGAACGGGAATGGTCCCAGGTGCTTGCTCGCGCTGCGGCCGCTGGGGCGATTGTACAGGAGTATGCTCAGCAGTATCAGACTCCCTGCTTGCGCGGAACGCTTGTCAATGGGCCGCATCGAGGAGAGGCACCCAAAGGACTTGTGGATGATCTTGGTTTTGCGCCCGCTTCTAATATGGAAGGCCTGTACCTGTATCGCGGTCGTTTCGCGGGCGTGTACACACGCGTCGGCTTTGCCAACACCATAGGCGAGTGGACGAGCCGCTTGAACGTTGCGAGCTTTTTTGAGGAATAGCCGTTTCTTGGGGCACCTTCCGTGGTTGCGGCGTTCGAAGTGACGGGGAGATTTTGGCGAAGCCGATGAGCCCGGTTCTATCTGGCGTTTTTGTTGCGGGGCTGGGCGTACGCCTGAGCCGGAGTTCTCTCCATGCGCTACCATGACAGGCAACGAATTTGACGAACGACCCGCCGAGCTTGCCCCGGCGGGCTTTTGGCGTTGCGATGCCGGAGGAACAGCATGCTCATTCACCGTATAGCCGCGCAGCTCTACACTGCCGAGGCGCTGCAGACCGTCGAGGCCGGGCTCGATTCTGGCGAGGACGTGACGCTGGCCGTGTCTCAGTCGGGTCGCACGCTTATGGCCGCCGCCCAGTTTGCGCGCCGTCCGCGCCCCACGGTCTACATTGTGAGCGGCGAGGACGCGGCCGATCGTGCCGCCCGCAGCCTTGCCGCCTATGTGGGGCTGGCGCACGTGTGCCGCTTCCCCGAGCGCAAGGACTATCCGTGGCGCGAGCAGGCGCCCGACGATGCCGTGGTGGCGCAGCGCTGCGAGGCCCTGGGACGCATCGTGCGCGGCGACAACTGCATTATGGTTGCCTCGGCCCGCGCGCTGCTGCGCTGCGTGCCGCCGGTCGAGAGCCGCTACTGGGAGTCGACAACCTTTGCGGTGGGCGAGGAGATTCCTTTTGACGAGGTGCCGCAGCGCCTGGTGGGCATGGGCTACACCAATGCCGGCGCCGCCGACGCGCCCGGTCTGTTCCGCGTACACGGCGACACCGTCGAGGTGTTTCCTGCACAGGAAAAGGCGCCCGTGCGCATTGAGTTTTTCGGCGACGAGATCGACCGCATCCGCCGCATGGTGAGTTCAACGGGCCAGACCATCGGCAACGAGGACAGCATCGAGATCTTCCCCTGTCGCGAGCTGGCGCTTACCGACGAGGCCGTTCACAACATGCATGTGGCGCTCTACCGCGCCAGCCAGGACGACAGCAAGTTGGCGGCGCTGCTCGAGATGGTGGATGCGCGCATCGTCACGCCTGAGCTCGACCGCTTTTTGCCGGTGATGTACGGCCAGACCGTGAGCCCGCTTTCGCATGTGAGCGGCAAGGCGCTCGTAGTGCTGTCCGAGCCGCGCTCGCTGTTCGACGATTGCCTGCGCGCCTACGAGGATATCGAGGCACGTGCCGGCGAGGCGGGGGTCGACCGTCTGGACGGCCTGTATGTGCGTGCCCAGCAGCTCGATTTTGGTGCTCAGCAGCGCCTGAACTATGTGAGCCTGATTCGTGCCGGCGGTGCGGTGACGGCAGAGCTCAAGATTGAGCAGCCGGCCATTGCGGGCTCGGACAATCGCTTTATGACGCGCATCCAGGAGGTCGTGGGCAAGCGCTATGCCTGCGTGTTTGCCATCCCCGACCGCGGTGCGCGCGAGTCGATGGAGCTCACCTTTGGCGACGAGGGCATTACCTTTGAGGAATCGCTGACCGCCGCGCCCGAAAATGCCGGCGCTATCGGCGACCGCGTGCGCGTGGCAGCGGCGGATTCCGCCGACCGTGCCGCACGCCAGGAGGCCCATGCTTCCATTCGCGAGCGTAAGGCCGATGCGCTCAACGCCCGCTCGCTCGAGGCGGGTGCCGCCCAGGCTGCCGCCGGTGCCGCCGTGCCCACCATCTCGCGCGGACGCGTGACCTTTGTCGATGCTGCCTTGCCGCAGGGCGTGGTGGTGCCCGATGCCAACCTGGCCGTATTCTCGATTGCCGACCTCAACGCCCGCATGGATGCCAACCGCGCGCGCAGCCGCCGCAAGGTTGACATTACGCAGATCACCTTCCCATTTAAACCGGGCGACTACGTGGTGCACGCTACCCACGGCATCGCGCTCTTTAGCGAGATCGCGCGTCAGGAAGTGGGCGGCAAGGAACGCGACTACTTTTTGCTGGAATATGCCGATGGCGACAAGCTCTACGTGCCGCTGGAGCAGGTTGACCGCATTACGCGCTACGTTGGTCCCGACGGCGATAAACCGCGCTTGACCAGGCTCAACACCGCCGACTGGACGCGGGCCACCAACAAGGCGCGCAAGAATGCCAAAAAGCTGGCGTTTGACCTGGTCGACCTCTATACGCGCCGCTCGTCGATTACCGGTATCGCCTGTCCGCCCGATACGCCCGAGCAGATCGAGATGGAGGAGAGCTTCCCCTACGACGAGACACGCGACCAGCTGGAGGCTATCGCCGACATCAAGGCAGACATGGAGGCGCCCAAGCCCATGGACCGCCTGCTGTGCGGCGACGTGGGTTTCGGCAAGACCGAGGTCGCCCTGCGCGCAGCCTTTAAGTGCGTGGACTCCGGCCGCCAGGTCATGGTGCTCTGCCCCACGACCATTCTGGCCCAACAGCACTACGAGACATTCTTTGAGCGCTTTGCCCCGTTTGGCCTGGAGGTCGAGGTGCTCAGCCGCTTCCGCACCCCGGCGCAGCAAAAGCGCGCGCTCAAGGCGTTTGCCGAGGGCACGATTGATGTGCTGATCGGAACGCACCGCTTGCTTTCTGCCGATGTGAACCCCAAGAACCTGGGCATGGTGATCATCGACGAGGAGCAGCGCTTTGGTGTGCAGCACAAGGAGCAGCTCAAAAACCTGCGCGAGCAAATCGACGTGCTCACACTCTCGGCAACGCCTATTCCGCGAACCATGCAGATGGCCACGAGTGGCGTGCGCGACATGAGCCTGATCACCACGCCGCCGACCGGGCGTCGTCCCGTGATCGTGCACGTGGGGGAGTACGACCCCGACGTGGTGAGTGCGGCGATTCGCCTGGAGGTGGGCCGCGGCGGTCAGGTGTATTACGTGTCCAACCGCGTCAAGACCATCGACGATGCCGTGGCGCGCGTGCACGAGGCCGCGCCCGAGGCGCGCGTGGGCGTGGCACACGGCAAGATGAGCCCGCGCGAGGTCGAGGACGTGATGATCGAGTTCGCGACCAAGAAGATCGACGTGCTTATCGCCACGACCATCGTGGAGAGTGGCATCGATAACGCGACCGCCAACACGCTTATTATCGAGGATTCGCAGCGCTTGGGCCTGGCGCAGCTTTACCAGCTCAAGGGCCGTGTGGGCCGTTCGGCCACGCAAGCCTACGCGTACTTTATGTTCCCGGGCGAGCTGCCGCTTACCGAGGAGGCCACGGCGCGTCTCACTGCGCTTTCCGAGTTCCAGGACCTGGGCAGTGGCATGCGCATCGCCATGCGCGACCTGGAGATTCGCGGCGCCGGCTCGCTCATGGGCGCCGAGCAGCACGGCAATCTGTCGAGCGTGGGCTTTGACCTGTTTACGCAGATGCTGGGACAGGCCGTGGCCGAGGCGCGCGGGGACGACGATGCCGGCGTGGAGGCCGCGAGCGTGGGCATTAACCTTCCGGCCGACTACTTCCTGTCCGAGGAGTACATGCCGGCCGTGGATCAGCGCGTGCTCGTGTACCGAAAGCTCGCGGCGGCTGAGGACCTGGAGAGTATCGACGAGGTGCAGGAGGAGACCGAGGCTGCGCACGGTGAGCTGCCGTTGGCGGGGCTCAACCTGTTCAATCGCGCGCGCATCCGTATCCGTGGCGAGCGCCTGAGGCTCGAGAGCGTCACGCTCAGTGGCGGCCGCATCACGTTTTTGGGCGTCGACGTGCCCAAGAAGGTCGCCTTTGAGCTTAAGACCCGCTATGGCGCGGTGAACTTCCCCAAGAGCCGCAAGCTGTCGGTGCCCTACAAGGCGGGCGCTGGCGCGGGCAGCGGCCTGGGCCGCGGCCTCGACGCCAACGACGGCACCGGCCCGGTGGCCGCGGCACTCATGCTGCTGCAGCAATTGGGTGCGAGCGACGACGACTAACGGGTCGACGCTGCAAACGCCCCATTTGGGCAATCTGACCCTCACTCGTCGGTCGCGTACGCAAGTACGCTTCCCTCCTCCTTCGGGCCACCTTGCCACAAATGGAACGTTTTCGCTTACTTATGCTCAACCTGTAAGGGTATTTACGGGACAAAGCCATCTTCGTCTCACCCACATTGCAGGTTGACTGCCCTTCGCCCCATCGAAAGGAAAGCATGTTCGGATACATCTATAAGAAAGATGTCGCCATTATCGCAGTTGTTCTGTGCCTTTGTCTGGGCGTGGGCAGCTTCTTTGATTATCAAATCTCGAGTGCGCTGTTCAACATCGGCAGCATGTACGGCCGCTTTATCGAGGCCGCCGGCGAGTTGCCGTTTGAGCTGACGGCGAGCGTCGCGGGTGTTATGCTCGTGCGCGCGGTGCGTCCCGACTCCAGGGGGAGCAAATGGCTCGCCGTGCTCGGCATCCTCGTCAACGTGGGTCTGACCGGCTACGAGATCGTTTCGTCCCTGAGGGTTGGCGGCAAACTCATCGCGGCTCAGTTGGTGCTGACGTTTGTGCTGGTCATCGCTGCCAACCTTATCGTCTATCGCCTCACGCGCGCGACCGAGCCCGACGAGCTCACGCGCTGGGCGCTGATGGTGCTTGCCGTGTGGGTTGCCCAAGCCATCATCCTCAACGTGATCGTCAAACCGCTGTGGTCGCGCCCGCGCATGCGCGTGATCGAGGTCACGCCGGGGCTCAATTTTCAGCCGTGGTGGGTGATTGGCAACCCCGACAAGTGGAGCTATATCGCCGCCGGCGTGATCAAGGACGGGTTCAAGTCGTTTGCGAGCGGACACACGGCGCACGCGGCGATCGGCCTTATGCTCGCCGGGCTTCCCGCGGCAGCCTTTACGGAAAAACCTTCGCGTCGCCGTGTAATCTTTTGGGCGGCGGTTGTTGTTGCAGCGTTCGTCGCCTTTGGCCGCATCGTGATCGGAGCGCATTTTTTGAGCGATGTGAGCTGCGGCTTTGCCCTGGTGCTGGCGCTTGAGTGCCTTGCCGCGCGCATTGCCTATCCCAACGGCGTACAATAGCTCCGTTTGAATCATCTGGCCGATACCTGGTAAGAGAGGATTGCCATGCTCGCGTTTAACAACGATTATTCCCACGGCGCACATCCGGCAGTGCTGCAGGCGCTCGTCGACACCAATATGGAGCCGCAGCCCGGCTACGGTACCGATGCGCACACCGAGCGTGCCAAGCAGCTTATCCGCGAGGCCTGTCAGGCCCCCGATGCCGACGTGTTTTTTCTGGTGGGCGGCACGCAGGCCAACGCGACGGTGATTGACATGCTGCTTGCGCCCTACGAGGGCGTTGTTGCCGCCGAGACCGGCCACGTCGCCTGTCACGAGGCGGGCGCCATCGAGTTTGGCGGCCACAAGGTGCTCACCATCCCCGGCTACGAGGGCAAGATGCACGCCGAGGACCTCGAGAACTATATCCAGGTGTTCTACGAAAACGAGAGCTACGAGCACACGGTGTTCCCGGGTGCCGTGTACGTGAGCCTATCGACCGAGTACGGCACGCTGTACTCCAAGGCCGAGCTCGCGGCGATTCACGCGGTGTGCCAGAAGCGCGAGATTCCGCTGTTTGTGGATGGCGCCCGCCTGGCCTATGCGCTGGCGGCCGATGAGTGCGACATTACCCTGCCCGAGCTGGCGCAGCTGTGCGACGTGTTCTACATCGGCGGCACCAAGTGCGGCGCGCTTTGCGGCGAGGCCGTGGTGTTTTGCGGCATGCACGCTCCGGCGCATCCCATTCCGCGCATTAAGCAGCACGGCGCGCTGTTGGCCAAGGGTCGCCTGACGGGCGTGCAGTTTGAGGCGCTCTTTACCGACGGCCTGTATTTTGAGATTGGTCGCCAGGCGATCGAGACGGCTCAGGCGCTTCGTCGAGTGCTGCACGAGCGCGGCTACCAGTTCTTTTTGGAGGCGCCCACAAACCAGCAGTTTGTGATTCTGCCCAACGAGGATATGGCCCGCATTCGTGAGCATGCTTCGATCGAGTACTGGGAAAAGTACGACGAGACCCATACGGTGGTGCGCTTTTGCACCAGCTGGGCCACGACGCAGGAGGACATCGACGCGTTGGCGGCTGTCCTGTAGCTTGACGTAATGACGAGGGGCCGCCCTGCGCCTGGGTTTGGCGCAGGGCGGCCTTTGCTTTTGAGGGAGAGGGGTTGTGTGGCCGAGATGTCCGAGCCGACGATTCGCCTGGCGACGCCCGATGATGCGCCAGCGCTGCTTGCCATCTATGAGCCGTATGTGCGCCAGACGGCGATAACCTGCGAATACGCGGTGCCGAGCGTTGAGGAGTTCGCCGGGCGTATTGAGCGTACGCTCAAGCGCTATCCGTATCTGGTGATGGAGTTGGACGGGCGTCCGGTAGGCTATGCCTACGTGAGTCCGCTTAACAGCCGCGAGGCATACGACTGGTCGGTCGAGACGTCGATCTACCTGGCACGCGATGTGCGCCATGGCGGGCTGGGTCGCAAGCTGCATGACGCGCTCAAGCAATGCCTGGTCGCGATGGGCATCACCAACATGTGCGCGCTCATTGCCGTGCCGCACGATAAGGACGACGAGTGTCTGACGCACAACAGTCAGGATTTCCATGCCCATATGGGGTATCGCCTGGTGGGCGCCTTCGACCGCTGCGCCCAAAAGTTCGGCCGCTGGTACGACATGTGCTGGATGGAGCTGGTCCTGGCCGAGCGCACACCCAACCAACCCAAACCAACCTGGTTCCCCGACCTTCCCAAACCTACCATTTAGGGACAGGTTTATTTTGGCCGCTTTGTAGCGTCAATCCACCGCGAGAAGTACGGATTCACGCGTCTTTTGATGCGGATGGGCTTAATTTGGCTTCGATTTGGGTCCGTTTGGCTTCGATTCGAACTAAGTGAGTAGACTTTTTGGCGCAGGTCGAGCACAAGGCGTATCTGCCTTAGTAAAACCGCAGGTCACAGAGGTGACAGTTTTTGGTGTGCTCGACAGGTCACGAAAAGTCTACTCACTTAGATTTGCGGTACTGGATATTCTGAGCAGGAACAGTTGAGCTTGGACGGCGCGTATTGCCAGGCGATGTTGGCATTTGTGCCATGCTGGCTTGAGATTTAATAAAACCGCAGGTAAAACGTTCATTAGGTACGGTTTGCCTCGTTTGGTGCGCTAGCCGATGGGCTCGGTGTATTTGGCGCGGTCGGTGCGCTGGATGCGCTTGGAGACGTGGAGCGGGCGGCCGTCGGTGTCGTAGACGTAGTCGGTGATCAGGATCAGCGCCTGCCCGCGCTCAACGTTGAGCAAAAACGCCTCGTTTTGCGAGGCGTAGCACACCTCAAAGGTCTTATGCCCCTGTGCCGGCGCGCGATGGAACTCCTGTCGCAGCGTGGCGTAGAGCGAACCGTTGATATCGCGATCGATGAGTGCCTCGAAGCTTGGCGGCAGGTAGGTGGTCTCCAGGCACAGCGGCGCGTCGTCCAGGTAGCGCAGGCGGACAAGTTTGACGAGCTTGCTGCCCACGGCGGCGTCAAAGAACTTAGCTATGCTGCCGGCCGCCTTGGCAAAGCCCGAATCCACGGTGCGCGTGGTGGGCTTCATGCCCTGGCCTTCGACCTGCTTGGTATAGCTCGAAAACACCAGGTTGTTCTCGTGGAGCGCGGGCGTGTCGGCCACAAAGGCGCCACGCCCGCGCTCGGTGCGCACCAGGCCCTCATCAACGAGCACCTTAAGGGCGTGGCGCACGGTGCTGCGCGACAGCCCCGATTCGTCCATGAGCTCCATCTCGGACGGCAGCTTGTCTCCGCGTGCGTAGATGCCGGCGGCGATGCGGTCGCGAAGCGTACCCGCCAAGCGCTCGTATTGGGCCAGTTTCTTTTTAGACGAAGCGTTCATGCGATCAACCTGTATCTAACTTGTATGCGTATCTAATCAAGCATGTATTCAATACAACAACAAAACCGCTGGTAGCTAGCTATCGAAAACCGCATCAGCAAAATTTCTAAGATAAATATAGCATACAACTAGTCGACATAACCAAAACATGTATGTAACTTGTATGCTATCGAGAGCATCAAACGAGAAGAAAGGCTGATGCACGATGACTACTCAGGAACAGGTTAAGGACGTCGTCTCCCAGGTTTTGGCTGACAAGGCAGACAAGGGCGGCATCAAGCGCGTCGTGTGGATTGGCGCCGGCGGATCCAACGGCGGCAACTATCCTGCCCAGTACTTTATGGAGCACGAGGCCACGCAGGTCGTGAGCTCCAGCTACACCAGCAACGAGTTCGTGCACGCAACCCCTGCCTACGTCAACGAGAACACCCTGGCCGTCGTCGTGTCCATGCGCGGCACCAAGGAGACCATCGTCGCCGCCCAGGTCGCCAAGGACCACGGCGCCAGCACCATCGCCATCTATGTTGACGAGTCCGCCCTCACCGAGGTCTGCGACTACAAGATCCAGTACGACAGCCTGGCCGTCGACGAGTCCTGCATGGGCCGCACCAACTCCGCCGTCGTGACCATGATCGCCATGGAGCTTACGCAGCAGATCGAGGGCTATGCCGAGTACGAGACCGCTATGGCCGCGTTCGACTTGGTCGACCCCATCTATCGCAAGGCCGTCGAGTACACCCGTCCGCTCGCTGCCAAGTGGGCCGAGCAGAACGCCGACAAGCCCTGCATCAACGTCATGGCCCAGGGCCCGCTCTTTGGTGCCGCCTACGTCTTTAGCATCTGCAACGTGCAGGAGATGCTGCAGATCGATTCCTGCACCATCAACACCTGCGACTTCTTCCACGGCCCCTTCGAGATCCTGGACAAGCGCACCTCGCTGTTCCAGCTCATCAGCGTCGGACGCAGCCGCTGCAACGACGAGCGCGGCATCCGCTTCGTCAACCAGTACGGTGGCGAGCGCGTCTATCAGCTCGACGCCAAGGAGCTCGGCCTCAACGACATCAAGGACAGCGTGAGCGAGTACTTCAACCACCTGATCTTTGCCCCGATCCTCAACAACGTCTACATGCGCGCACTCTCTGCCGTCACCCATAAGGACTACATGACGCGCCGCTACATGTGGAAGCTTGAGTATTAGTTACGCGGTTTTACCAAACCGCGTAACGGCTCGACGCTGCAAACCCGCCAGAGCGGCAATCTGCCTTTCAGCTTCAGCGGCATGACCAGAAGGTCAATGCCGCTTCGCTTCAAGGC
>UQTR01000026.1 GCA_900544065.1 uncultured Collinsella sp. | reverse complement strand
GCGCGGACGGTCGCTACGCTCGGAGCGCTCGCGACGCGGACGCTCACGGCGCTGGAAGTGCTCGCCGTCGCCCTCGGAGGCACCCTCGGCACGAGCCGGGGCCTCGGGCTTATCAAGACGATCGAGCGAGATCTTGCCGCGATCGTCGACCTCGATGACGACGACCTTGACCTCGTCGCCCACGTTGAGGACGTCCTCGACCTTCTCCACGCGGCCCTTGGCGACGCGGGAGATGTGCAGCAGGCCGTCCTTACCGGGCAGCAGGTTGACGAAGGCGCCGAAGGGCTGGATGGAGACCACACGACCGGTGTACTCCTCGCCCGGCTCGGGAACCTTGATGATGAGCTTGATACGCTCGACGGCCTGGTCGACGGACTCGCCGGTGCCGCCGACAAAGACGGTGCCGTCCTCCTGGATGTCGACCGAGGCGCCGGTCTCGTCCTGGATACCGCGGATGACCTTACCGCCGGAACCGATGACGTCGCGGATCTTGTCGGTCGGAACCTGGATGGAAACGATGCGCGGAGCGGTGCTGCGCGTGGTGTGGCGCGGCTCGGGGATCACATCGAGCATCTTCTGCAGGATGAAGGCGCGACCCTCCTTGGCCTGCTGCAGAGCGCGGGCCAGGATGTCGAAGGTGAGGCCGGTGGCCTTGTTGTCCATCTGCAGGGCGGTGATGCCCTCGGTGGTGCCGGTGACCTTAAAGTCCATGTCGCCCAGGAAGTCCTCGAGACCCTGGATGTCGGACAGGACCACGGTCTTGCCCTCCTCCTGGATCAGGCCCATGGCGATACCGGAGACCGGGCGCTTAATGGGCACGCCGCCGTCCATAAGGGCGAGCGTGGAACCGCAAGTCGAAGCCATCGAAGAGGAACCGTTGGACTCCATGACCTCGGAAACGACGCGGATGGCGTAAGGGAACTCGTTCTCGTCGGGGAGCACCGGAAGCAGAGCGCGCTCGGCCAGATTGCCATGGCCGATCTCGCGGCGCTTGGGGCTGCCCATGCGGCCGGTCTCGCCGGTGCAGAACGGCGGGAAGTTGTAGTGGTGCATGTAGCGCTTGCCCTCGGTGGGCTCGATGGTATCCAGACGCTGGCCCTCGTTGAGCATGCCGAGCGACAGGACGGAAAGCACCTGGGTCTGGCCACGCTGGAACAGACCGGAGCCGTGAACGAGCGGCAGGTAGTTATCCTTCACCATGATGGGGCGAATCTCATCGGCGGCACGGCCGTCGACGCGCTCGCCGGTCTCGACGACCATGGTGCGCATAGCCTTCTTCTCGAGCTTCTTGAGCGCCACGGGGATCTCGCGCTCCCAAGCGGCCTGCTCCTCCTCGGTGAACTCGGCGCGGATGGACTCCTTCAGAGCCTCGACCTTACCGATACGGGAGAGCTTGTCGGCGTCGCGAAGGGCGGCAGCCATCTCGTCGTAGTGGGCGAAGATGCGCTCCTGGACCTCCTCGACGGGCTGGTCGAGCGGGTACTCCTTCTTGACGATGGGGCCGTTGACCTGCTCCCACTCGGCGACGAACTCGTCCTGAGCCTGGCAGAAAGCGGCAAGGGCCTCCTGGCCAAACTTCATGGCGGCGAGCATGTCGTCCTCGGAGATCTCCTCGGCGCCGGCCTCGACCATCGAAATGAAGTCGGCGGATCCGCCCAGCTCCAGGTCCAGATCGGAGTTCTCGCGCTCCTCATAGGTGGGGTTGACGATAAACTCGCCGGTCTCCACGTTACGGCCGATGCGCACGCAGGCAAGCGGGCCCTCGAAGGGCACGCCGCCGAGCGTCATGGCCAGGGAGGCGCCCATAACGTTGATGACGTCGAAGGGGTTGACCTGGTCGGCGACGAGCGAGGTAGCGACGATGTGCACCTCGTTACGGAAGCCGTCCGGGAAGCTCGGGCGAATCGGACGGTCGATCATGCGCGCGGTGAGCGTGGCCTTCTCGCTGGGACGGCCCTCACGCTTGAGGTAGCCACCCGGGATGCGGCCGGCGGCGTACATCTTCTCGTTGAAGTCGACGGTCAGCGGGAAGAAATCGTAGTTCTTGCGCTCCTTGGAGACAACCACGGTGTCGAGCATCGTGGTGTCACCCTGCTTGACCAGGCAAGCGCCGGTGGCCTGCTTGGCAAGCTCGCCCGACTCAAAGGTGTAGGTCTTGCCGTACAGCTCAAAGGTCTTGGATACGAGTGTCATTGTTCTCCTTTACCCCACAGGCCCCTTGCCTGCGGGCTTCTCATGTGACGCGGGCCCCCTGCCCCCGCCACGCTTCAGAGCGTGATTGTTCGCGCCCTTACACAAAAAGAGCGCCCCGCTGCGCAGGACGCTCTTAGCATGTACAAATCCTTACTGGATGTTGTCGCGGATGCCCAGAGCCTTGATGAGCTCACGATACTCGACGATGTCGTTCTTCTTAATGTAGGAGAGAAGACGACGACGACGACCGACGAGCATGAGCAGACCACGACGGGTGTGGAAGTCCTTCTGGTGGGACTTCATGTGCTCGGTCAGCTCCTTGATGCGCTCGGTCAGGATGGCGACCTGAACCTTGGGGTTGCCGGTATCGACCGGGGTGTTACCGAACTGGGCAGTCAGCTCCGCCTTGCGCTCTTTGGAAACAGTCATTGTTTCACCTTTCGTTTTGCGTCGCCCGCGGGCGACTCGATTCGCCTCGGACTGGGAAGCCGCCGGTGGAGCGAGCATCCAAGGTCGAGGTACCAACAGGTCGGTATGTTACCACAAGCAGCCCGCGCCTGCGCATCATCACCGACCCAACATGAATTCCATCGCACGGAGGCGCTGATCGGTGTGCGTCGCCGCCCACACATGCGAAAGCCCGAGCAAGAACGCCGCCGTATGCGGGTCGATTCGCTCGACCATGAGCGCATCGAAGGTCATGGACATGAGGGCGCGCAGCCATGCGACCTCACCGGTCGACACCAACTCGGCGCCCGGAACGCTCGACGCGCATGAGCCGCACATGAGGCCGCCCGCCTGGGGCGAAAAATACGACAGCATCGGGTCTCCGCACAGCACGCATGCCGAAAAATCGGGTCGGTAGCCAACGTGCGACAGCAATTTAAAGACAAAGGCCGCCACGAGCAGGTCCATATGTGCCGAGTCGAGCCCGCTGCCGACAAGTGTGAGCGCCCGCTGCGTGATGGCAAAGGTAAACGGGTCCTCGGCGTCCTCGAATGAGCACACGCGCGCCACCTCGGCAATCGCGCTTGCGGCGCAAGTCGTCTCGTAATCGGGCGCGGCGCCGAGCGGCGCCTCCATGAGCTCAGCCTGAGAAACCACGTCGAGCGACCGACCATGCGCGAGCAGCATATCGACGGTGCAGAACAGCTCGCAGCGCGCCGCCAAGCGCCCGCCGGGTTTGCGCGCGCCCTTTGCCACGGCACGAACCTGCCGACCCCGCTCGTCAAGCATCGTCAAGATCAGGTCGGTCTCTTTGAGCTTCGTCTTGTCGAGGACGAGCACCTTGGTGCGATATGTCCGGGAGCCTGCCATGCGCGCCGCGCGCCCTTAGTCCTCGGCATTGTAGCCAAAGCGGCGAATCTGGGCCTCGTCGTCACGCCAGCCAGCCTTGACCTTCACGTCCAGCTCCAAAAAGACCTGCGTGCCAAAGATGCGCTCAAGATCGCGACGGGCGTCGATACCGATATGCTTGATCATCTCGCCGCCCTTGCCGATGATGATGCCCTTTTGGCCCTCGCGCTCGACGTAAATGGTGGCGTGCACGCGCAACACCTTCTTGGTCTGCTCGAGCGCATCGCAGATCACGCCGACAGAGTGCGGGATCTCATCGTGAGTGCGACGCAAAACCTTCTCGCGCACGAACTCGGCAACGAGCGTCTCATCGGAAGCGTCGGTACCCATGTCCTCGGGGAACCAACGCGGACCCTCGGGCAAAAAGTGCGCAACGGTCTCGATGAAGGCATCGACGTTAAAGTTCTTGACCGACGACGTCACGATCTCGTCGTCATATTCCATAAGCTCGTGGGCGGCCTTAAGCTGCTCCATGACCTGTGCGGGGTCGGCTTCATCGGCCTTGGTGAGCACCAGGACCTTCTTGGAACGGGCATTCTTGACACGCTCGGCAACCCAGGCGTCTCCCCTGCCGATCGGTTTGGTGGCATCAATCAAAAACGCGACAACATCGACATCGTTCAGCTCGAACAGCGCACTTTTATTGAGCTCGGACCCTAGACCGTCCTTGGGCTTGTGGATACCCGGGGTATCGACAAAGACCAGCTGGTAGCCGGGGCGGTTGACGACGGCGCGCATGCGGCGGCGAGTCGTCTGGGCCACCGGCGAGGTGATGGCGACCTTTTTGCCATAGCAGGCGTTGAGCAGCGTTGACTTACCGGCGTTGGGGCGGCCGACCAAGGCCACGAAGCCACTGCGAAAACCGGGCTCAACGTCGCCAAAGCCCGCGAGGCTGTCGTCCTCGTCGCACAGGGCGTCGAGTTCCTCGTCGCTCATGCCCTCAAACGGGTCGAACTCCTCGACTTCCTCATAGGCCTCGGTCGCCTTAGCATCCGGGGACTCGTCGTCCAAAATTTCATCGATAGGCTGCATAATGTCGGACATGGGAATCCCTTTCTAAATAAAGCCGAGCGCGTGGGCAAATACCAGCAAGCCCACAATCGCGGCAGTGATTGAAAGTACGTATACCGAGGCGGCGGCGATGTCCTTGGCGCGTTTTGCCAGCGGATGGAGCTCCTGGGTCGCCAGATCGACAATGGCCTCCATGGCGGTATTGCACAGCTCGCCGTGAATCACCAGGCCGCAGCAGATGATAATCGTTGCCCACTCGGCAATGTCGAGCCCCACGATGCAGCCGGCAATGACGGTGCACACGCCCGCTACGAGCATGACCTTAATGTTGCGCTCGGTCTTGACGGCGGTGACGAAGCCCTCCATGGCGTAGGAGAACGACTTTAAAAAGGACGGATGGTCCTTGTTCGATCCGGGAATCATAAACGGCTCCTAGTCGTGGGCATGATTGGTGATGGGGCCGACGTGAACGAGTTTGGGGTCCTCGCCGCGCTCGAGCGCCAGATCGCGCAGGATAGCGTCCTCGCGGGCCTCCATGACCTCGGCCTCCTCGTCCTCGATATGGTCATACCCCAGCAGATGCAGCATGCCGTGTACGAGCATCAGGCGGCACTCGTCGGCAGGGCTATTGCCAAAGCCGGGGGCCTGACGGGCAATGACCTGCGGGGCCAAGATGATATCGCCGAGCTCGAGCGTCTCGTCAGCGGGAATATCCTCGTCAAAGGCCGAGTCGCATTCAAACGAGAGCACATCGGTGGTGCGGTCGATGCCACGCCACTCGTGGTTGAGCTCGTACATCTCGTCCTCGTCGACATACGAAAGGGAAATCTCGACTTCACGTTCAACGCCCTCGGCGGCAAGCACAACCTCGCAGATGTGCTCCACTTCCTGCGCGTCGAGCAGCGTATCGAGCTCGGCATCGTTGCTGATCAATACACTCAACGGGACTCCTTTCGGTCGCGCGAGCGCTGCTCACGCACGTCATCATAAGCATCGTATGCCTCGACGATACGACCCACCAGGGCATGGCGCACCACATCGGCGCGCTCCAGGTGTGCAAACGCCACATCGTCGACACGGCCCAAAATCTTCTCGACATCCGCCAAGCCACCACGACGACCCACCAGGTCGCGCTGGCTGAGGTCGCCGGTAATCACGAACTTGGAGTTGAATCCAAGGCGTGTCAGGAACATCTTCATCTGCTCGGGCGTGGTATTTTGCGCCTCGTCGAGCACCACGAAAGCATCGCTCAGCGTACGACCGCGCATATAGGCAAGCGGGGCGATCTCGATCACGCCGCGCTCCATAAGCTCATCGGTGCGCTCACGATCCATCATGTCAAAAAGGGCATCGTAGAGCGGGCGCATGTACGGATCGATCTTTTCCTCGAGGGTGCCGGGCAAAAAGCCCAGGTTCTCCCCCGCCTCGACAACCGGACGCGTCAAGATCAAACGGCCCACCTCATGGCGCTTGAGCGCGGCAACGGCGAGCGCCATGGCCAGATAGGTCTTACCGGTACCGGCAGGACCCAGGCCAAACGTGATGGTATGCGAGCGGATGGCATCCACATAGCGCTTTTGCCCGAGCGTCTTGGGGCGAATGACGCGGCCGCGATACGAAAGCAGCACGTCATCGCGAAGCGACGTAGCCTCGTGCTCACCGTCGCGCAAGACGGCCAGGCAGCGAGAGACATCGTCAGCAGACAGCGTGCGCCCGGCGGCCGCCTCGCGAAAAGCATGTTCGAAAAAGCGAGCCACGAGCTCGACCTCATCCGGGTCGCCGCTCACGGAGATGCTATCGCCACGGGCGACCACGTGAGCGCGAACCAAGCTCTCGAGCGCACGAAGGACGCCGTCGCCGGCGCCCAAAACACGCGAGGGATCAACTCCCTCGGGAACGGTAAGTCTAATCTTCGAGGCTTCCATGGACCTCCCTGCGCGCATGGACCAAGCCGGAATCATCGACTCCGATGATAGCAACATCGAGCAGGCACGGGGCTGTAAGTCCACAGGTATCGTCAAGACGGGCATGATGGAACGAACCGAGCGTTAAATTGTCACCGTACTCAAGCACGGCACGCTCGACAGTGCCCACGCGACGACGAGCATCGGCAATAGCGAGCTCCTGCGCCGCGTCTCGCATACGGCGGCTGCGCTCGGCCATAACCTCGGGCGGCACCTGGTCGGGCATGTCGGCAGCAAGGGTACCGGGACGCTTGCTGTAGCGGAACACGTGCATACGCGAGAACCCCACGCGGCGGCACAGCGCCAGCGACTCCTCGAACTCCTCGTCCGTCTCACCAGGAAAACCGACGATGACATCGCACGAAAGAGACGCCTGGGGCAAGTTGGCGCGAATCATGCGCACCGTGTCCTCAAAGGCCTCGGCACTATAGGGACGACCCATGCGATGCAGGGTCGCCGTACAGCCGGACTGCACGGGCAGGTGCAAAAACGGGGCGATACGCTGCGGATAGCGCGCCATAACCTTAAGCAGGCGCTCAGAGATATCCATGGGTTCGACCGAGGAAATGCGCACATGCGCAATAGTCGTGCGCTCCATGATGGCCTCGAGCAGCTCATCGATTTCGACATGCTCGTCGGTCGCGCTCTTGCCATCGTAGGCACCCAGGTTCACACCGGTCAGCACCACCTCGGGCACGCCGGCCTCCTGGGCTTCACGCACCTGTTCGAGAACGGACTCGACGGGCACGGAACGCTCGGGACCGCGGGCCTTCCACACGATGCAATAGGTGCAGCGGTGGTTGCAGCCATCCTGGATCTTCACGCCCAGCCGCGAACGACCGAGCGCATCAACCACGTCACCATCGCTGCAGGCGGGAACGCTATCGGACTCAACGCCCAGCACATCGCAGACACGTTCGGCGACATCGATCTTAGACGGCTCGGCAATCACGCGATCCGAAAGCTCCAACAGCTCCTCGGGATGTAAATTGACCACGCATCCGGTCACGACTACATAGGGCTCGTTTGGATGGGCCAGCGCATGACGGACGGCCTTACGGGTCTTGGCCTCGGCCTCGCCCGTAACGGCACAGGTGTTAATGACGATCAGATCGGCATCCTGGGGCTCCACCATAGCAAAGCCCAGGCGCATAAGATCGGCAGTGATACGGTCAGACTCAACCCGGTTGACACGGCAGCCGAGGTTGACGACGGAAATATGGGGTGCGAGCACGCGGGCTCCTTAATCGAGGATATCGTCGAGGGCACTCTTGATACGGTCGGTCACCGACTTCTTACCGGAAGCGACGTCATCGCCCATCTCATCGGCAAAAGCACGGAGCAGCTCGCGTTGCTTATTGGAAAGATTGGTGGGAACGACCACGCGCAGTTGCACGATCAGGCGGCCACGCGAACCGCCACCGCCAATGCGCGGCATGCCGTAATTATTGACGCTCACGGTGTCGCCGTACTGGGCGCCGGCGGGAACCGTCACCTTAACGACCTCGTCGGGCATAATGCCCTCGACCTCGATCTCGCAGCCGAGCGCAGCCTGCGCAATCGAGATATCGCTCACCAGGTACAGGTCGTCACCGTTGCGCTTAAAGCGCTCATGGTCGGCGACGCGCACGTTGACAATCAGGTCGCCCGAGGGCTCGCCGCGAAGGCCGGCCTCGCCAAAGCCGCTCAGACGCAGCTGGCGACCGGTCGAAACGCCGGCGGGAATATCGATGTCGATCTTTTCGTGCGAAGGCGTGCGGCCCTGACCGTCGCAGGTCTCGCAGGGATGGTCGATAACCGTGCCCTCGCCATGGCAGTCGGGGCAAGGCGAGGAAGACTGAACCTGGCCCAAAAACGATCGCTGAACCGTCGTGACGTAGCCCGTACCGTGGCAGCGACTGCACTGCTTTTCCTGTGCACCCTCGGCCCTACCGGTACCGTTGCAGTCCTCGCAAGGAGCAAGGCGATCATAGCTGATCGTCTTTTTGCAGCCGAGTGCCGCCTCCTCGAGCGTCACCGAAAGCGAGATGGCCATGTCACGTCCGCGACGACGCTCACGACGGCTGCGGGCGCCACCACCGGCGCCACCGCCAAAGAACGACGAGAACAGGTCGTCCATGCCCATGCCACCAAAGATATCGTTGATGTCGACATAGCCCGAACCACCAGGACCGTCGGCAGTGCCGTAACGGTCGTAGTTAGCACGCTTCTGCTCATCGGAAAGAACGGAATAGGCCTCGTTGAGCTCCTTGAACTTGGCCTCGGCCTCGGGATCGTCCGAAACATCCGGATGTACGGTACGGGCCTTCTTTAAAAACGCACGCTTAATCGTCCGCGCGTCGGCATCCCTGTCGACGCCAAGCACCTCGTAGTAATCCCTATTTTCCGACACGACCGAATCCTTCCGACTTTCATTATTGTCACAGTGCGTCCTATACCCAAGCTGGGCCGACCGCAAACAAAGGGTTTGATGTTATTACATTTGATACGGCGAAAGCATGGCCCGTTGCGAGCAGCTCGCGAACCAAACCGACACGAGCGCGAACATGAAGCCGTTGGCAAAACCGTTGGCAAACTGCATCGCACCGCGCTTCCACCACAGCAAGCTGCGATGAAGCACACCGTCCGAAAGCACCATGAACAGGCCCATGGTAAATGGAATAAAGCACATCACGGCAAAGGCCGAGAACACGCCCGAGATGGCCGACAGCACCAAAAACGGCGCCACAATGCCCATCAGGTAAAAGCCAGTACGGGCCTTACCTTCCAAGCGCTCGGCCTCAACATGGGCGCGGCCGACCAGGTCGCCGCCCGCGGCACCGTTAGTGCCAGCATGGCCCATGCCGCTAATGCGGACCTCGTCGCCATCGTGCGTGCCGGCAGGAAACTCAATCGTCTGCTCGGAGGTCACACGGGTTCGCCCGCTGCCACCACAATCGGGGCAGGGGTCGGCCACGACCTTACCGGAACCGCCGCACTCGGGGCAGACCGACTGGAACGTGCCCGCACCAAACAGGAAGGACAGGTCGACGTCGATGTGGCCGCGGCCACCGCAGCTCGGGCAGGTATGTGCATGCTCGGACGAAACAGAGCCCGAGCCGCCGCAGTGACCACAGGTATCGAAGCGCGTGTAGCGGACGGTCTTGCGGGCACCGCCCTTGGACTCCTTGGCGTCGAGTTTGATATCGACGACCACGTTGGCGCCGTTCTCGGGATTGTAGGCAGCCTGGCCGCGACGCTGCTGGGCCCAGGCGCCACCAAAGGGAAAGCCGCCCTCAAAGGGATTGCCATAGCCCGTGCTGCCGGCGTAGCCGCCACCATAGGGCGAAGCCGTAGGAGCACCGGCAAAGGGATTGCCAGAACGCATGGCGTCGTAGCGCGCACGTTTTTGCTCATCCGAAAGCACGGCGTAGGCCTCGGAAACCTCTTTAAACTTTTCCTCGGCATCCGGCTCTTTATTGACGTCCGGATGGAGCTTACGGGCCTTTTGCTGGAAGGCCTTTTGAATATCACGCGAGGTGGCGTCCTTGGAGACACCCAGAATCTCGTAGTAATCTTTTTCGTTCATCGTCGCCATGCGCGGCAACCTCCTGCTCACAGCAGCGTATATATTCCGGTAATTCTACCCGAGCGGCCTAAGCTAGATCCCAAAACAGCTCGAACAGAACATTTCCATCGAGCCAGCCCAGGTGGGTCGGCGCCAGACGAGCTCGAACATGGCCCGCGACGACATCTGCCGAAGTGAAGGGTCCCTCATGGACCCCGAGCGTCTCGGGCACCCAAGTGGCAAGATCCAATTCGAGCGCGCGATCACAGGCAGCTGCCAGCTCATCGGCCGGGATGACACGAGCCGCGCGAGCCAACAGGTCGGACGCAACACCGCGCGTCATGCGACAAGCGAGCATCAAGTCTTCGGCGACAGCCTCGCGCTGCGACAGATATTCGGCCTCGAACGCCGTCGCGTCATCGTCACGTTGCACCAGACGCACGCGGTACGCATCGCCTCGAGAAGACACGCCGGGGAACAAACCTGCAAGACGGTCGAAATCCTCGTCGTCGAGCATGCCCGCGGCAGAACGACCCAGGCCCAGGTAGCCCCGTCCGGTCCAGTAGGCAATGTTATGGGCGCACTCATGGCCGTCGAGCGCGTAGCTTGCCACCTCATACGGATGATAGCCGACCGCACCCAGGCGCTCACGCGCCGCGTCCATGCACGAAGCCTGAAAATCCTCGTCGGGCTCGAGAGACTCGTCACGACACGCCATGCGATAGAGTGGTGTGCCCTCCTCGAGCGTGAGCGGGTACACCGATAAATGATGCGGTGCCGCCGCCAACACGCCATCGAGCGTGCTCCGCCAGCTTGCGGCCGTCTGCCCGGGAAGGCCGCACATCAGGTCGCACGACACATCGAGGCCAGCGTCCTTCACCGTCGCGATAGCCGCAAGTGCCCGATTAGCATCGTGAATGCGGCCAATAGCAGCCAGCTCGGTATTGTCGAGGGTTTGCACGCCCAGAGAGATGCGCGTGACACCCGCCTCGGCAAGCGCGGTGGCGAGCTCGGCGGTCAGCGACTCAGGATTGGCTTCGCAAGTAAATTCAACGGGCTTGCACCACATGGAGATACGCCGGGCAAGTTCCACCAGGCGCTCCCCTGCCAGCGACGGCGTGCCGCCGCCTACGTAGACTGTGCGGACCTGCCCGAGTGCCCCAGCGTTGCCAAAGGCATCGAGCCGCGCATACAGCTGCTCAAAATAGGCATCGAGCGCAGCATCCAGGTCGCACGGAGCAAAGCTGCGCGAGTCAAAGTCGCAGTACCGGCACTTTTGGGCGCAAAACGGCACGTGCACGTACAGCGCGGTAACGGCCACCGTTAGGCCTCCAGCGGATGAGCAGGCACCGACTCGCCGGCGGCAAGCGCGGCCTCGCAGACCACCACGTCGCGCTCGATATCATCGACCAGCGCCATAAACTCCTCGTACGTAGAGCAACGCACCACCTGAGCGCGCCAGGCGGCGGCATGGGGCATGCCCTTTAAGTACCAGCTTGCGTACGTGCGAGCACGCGACATGAGCGGCAGAAGCTCATGCGTCAACGTCAGGTGCTCGCGCAGAGCCTCCAGCCGCTCGACCGAGGAGCGAGAAGGAACCGGCATGCCATCGAGTGCAAGGGCTCGGGCATCGCCGAACACCCACGGATTGCCGTAGATGCCGCGCGCGATAAACACCGCGCTGGCACCCGAGCCGTGCAGATGCTCAGCAGCGTCCTCGGCCGAGAACACATCGCCCGAACCAATCACGGGAATCTCGACAGCGTCGGCAACCTCATCGACGACCGACCAATCGGCCTGGCCCGTATAGAGCTGCGTGGCACAACGACCGTGCACGGCAACTGCGGAGGCGCCCACCCCTTCGAGCATCTGGGCAAACGTTGCGGCGTTGCAATCCTCGGCATAAAAACCCTTGCGGATCTTCACGGTCACGGGAACATGCGCCGCGCCCACCGCTGCCTCGACGATTCTTTCGGCCAGGTCGGGCGTGCGCATAAGCGCCGAGCCCTCGCCCTTGGTAACGACCTTGCGAGCCGGACAGGCCATGTTGATATCAATCAATGACAGGCGATCGCCAACGCGCTCCTCGACGGCGGCAACGGCGCTCGCAAACTGCTCGGGCTTGGAGCCAAAGAGCTGCACGCAAATCTGCTGCTCCTCGTCGGCCGGTAGCACCAGGCGCCAGGTCTTGTTGCTGGCATGGGCAAGGCCCGCCACGCTCACCATCTCGCTGTAGGCAAGGTTGGCACCGCGGCGGCGGCACATGATGCGGTAGGCAGGGTCGGTCACGCCCGCCATGGGAGCCATAAGGAACGGCTGCTCGGCATAAGCACCCAGCAGCCGCTTACTGTAATCAGAAAGCGCCATGGACCTACTCGTCCACCTTGAGGATCGCCATAAAGGCCTCCTGCGGAACCTCGACCGATCCGATGGCTTTCATGCGCTTCTTGCCCTCTTTCTGCTTCTCGAGCAGCTTGCGCTTACGCGAGATATCGCCGCCGTAGCACTTAGCAAGAACGTCCTTGCGACGCGCCTTGACGGTGGAGCGGGCAATGATCTTGTTGCCGATAGCACCCTGGATAGGCACCTCGAACAGCTGACGCGGGATGATCTCCTTGAGCTTATCGCACAGGCCACGGGCCAGGCCATATGCCTTGTCCTTATGGACGATAAACGAAAGCGCGTCCACCTCGTCGCCCGAAAGCAAAATATCGAGCTTCACGAGCTCGGAGGGACGGTACTCGTTGAACTCGTAGTCGAGCGAGGCGTAACCCTTGGTGCGGCTCTTGAGCTGATCGAAGAAGTCCAAGATGAGCTCGGCGAGCGGCATATCGAAGCGCATCTCGACCGATTTGCTCGTCAGGTGGATCATGTCGGTTGTGACGCCGCGGTGCTCGATGGCGAGCTGCATGACGGCACCCGTGTACTCAGGCGGGCAGATGATCTTTGCCTTGAGGTAGGGTTCCTCGATACGATCGATGCGTGTGGCCTCGGGAAGGTCCTGCGGACTGCGGACATCGATCATTTCGCCGTCGGTCTTGTAGACGTGATAATCAACCGAGGGACTCGTGGCAATGAGGTCCAGGTTGAACTCGCGCTCCAGGCGTTCCTTGACGACTTCCATGTGCAGCAGACCCAGGAAGCCCACGCGGAAGCCGAAGCCGAGCGCCACCGAGGTCTCGGGCTCCCACACCAACGACGGGTCGTTGACGTGCAGTTTATCGAGCGCGTCACGCAGGTTCTCGTAGTCCTTGTTGTCGATCGGGAACAGGCCCGTATAGACCATGGGCTTGGCCTCGCGATAACCGGGAAGCGGCTCGGGGCAGGGGTTCGACGCCCACGTAAGGGTATCGCCCACGCGAACGGCCTCGGGATCCTTCAAGCCCGTGACCACATATCCGACCTCGCCGACCGTCAGCGCGTCGACCGGGGTCTCGGCAGGACGCTTGACGCCCACGCCGTCGACCAAAAAGTCGCCCTTGGCTTGCATCATAAGCAGGGTATCGCCCTTTTTGATGGAACCATCGAAGACGCGCACCGTAGCCACCACACCGCGATACTCGTCAAAGTACGAATCCAAAATGAGCGCTTTGAGCGGAGCGTTTGCATCGCCCTTAGGCGGCGAAATCAAAAAGACAATGGACTCCAGCAGATCGTGAATGCCCTCGCCGGTCTTGCCCGAGACGCACACAGCATCATCGGCAGGGATCGCCAGGTCATCCTCGATCTCGGTCTTAACCTCATCGGGATGGGCCGAGGGCAGGTCGATCTTGTTGATGGCCGGCACAATGTCCAGATTGGCGTTCATGGCGAGCGTCGCGTTGGAGACGGTCTGCGCCTCGACGCCCTGCGTGGCGTCGACAACGAGTACCGCGCCCTCACAGGCTGCCAACGAGCGCGAGACCTCATAGGTAAAGTCAACGTGGCCCGGCGTATCGATCAGATTGAACTGATACGTCTCACCATCGTCGGCGTCATAGGAAACGCGGACGGCATTGGACTTGATCGTAATGCCGCGCTCGCGCTCGATATCCATGGTGTCGAGCAGCTGCGACTCCATGTCGCGTTCGTCGACGGTATGGGTGAGCTCGAGGATGCGGTCACTGATCGTGGACTTGCCATGGTCGATGTGCGCAACGATCGAGAAGTTGCGGATGTGGGAAATGTCAATTGAAGTATTCATGCGGACTATCTTACCCGAGCGGTACAAAAAATGGAGCCTGCTCCATAAAACAGGCTCCATTTATGCGCGTAATCTGTGTGGTGTGAAATTTACAACTTAGGCGTTGATGCTGTTCACGAGCTTGGCAAGACCGGACTTGCGGTTGGAAGCCTGGTTCTTGTGGATAACATGCTTGGCGGCAGCCATGTCGAGACGCTTGGTGACGGTCTTGAGGGCAGCCTGGGCCTTCTCGGCGTCGCCCTCGGCGACGGCGGACTGGACGTGCTTGGTCAGCGTCTTGAGCTCGGACTTGACAGCCTTGTTACGCATGCGAGCTGCCTCATTGGTGCGGATACGCTTCTTCTGAGACTTGATGTTTGCCACTTCTGGAGTTCCTTTCGAGTTCCTTGCAAAAAATGTATGACACCTCTGAGACACGGTGAGGTCATGCAAGCGCCTACTATAGCACGCTCCCTCTCAAAGGGATAGAACGAATTTGTCAAATAGGCAGGTATCATCACGATTTTCTCAAGATGTTCGTAATCCAGAGCAAAAGCGCCGTCTGAGAATCGGCCGAACCCTTGAGCGCGAGCTCCACATCAACGGCACCCTCGAGCGCTGCGACGAGCTCGGTCATCGAAAAACGACGCGCCCAGGTAAGGTGATTCTTGACCTGCCAGGACTGGAGCTTGAGCGTTGCGGCCAGCTCGCGACCCTGCCCACGCGCGTCGAGCGCCTTGGCGACGATAAGCTCGCGAATGCGACCGCACAGCAATGTGTAAGTCCACACGTAGCTCTTGGAGGGCAGGAGCTTAAAGAGCTCGAGCGAACGCCGCATATCGCGAGCCGAGACGGCGTTGAGGAAGTCCCAGGGTTGGATCTCGGCCGTACGTACAATCCAGCGCTCAACATCGGCAAGTTCAATCTGGGGCGACTCGACCATCTGGGCAAGCTTAGCCAAGTCGTTATCGAGCATGCGCGTGTTTTCGCCCGAACGCGAGACGAGCTCCTCGGCGGCCGCCGTCGAAATCGACTTACCGCGCTGCGTCGCCATCTGCTGAACACGGCGCGGCAGTTCCCAGCGCTTGGTACCCGAGCAATCGACGATAGCCTTCTTGTCGATCTTGGCGATTGCCTTATACAGGCGCGTATTCTTGGCAAGTGAGTCGGCGATGATGAGGCAGACCGTTGTTGGGCTGGGACTCGCCAGATACCCAACGAGCGGCTCCGAGACCGCCTTGGCGAGCTTTGAGCAGCCATCGAGGATTACCAGACGAAACTCGCTGCCCATCGGAAAGGTGTTGAGCGATCCGATAATGGACTCGATATCGGGGTCCTTGGTCATGTCTCGCTCGTCGAGGTTGAACTCGACCATACCCGATTTTTCCAGACGCGCTTTCATACGCGAGACGGCGTGGTCGCGCTTAACTCCGTCGGTACCGACGATCAGATATGCCGGCAGCAAACCGGTTTCGGACATTGCGCTCCCCTCCCGCAGGCCTTCGTATTCGTTCCGTGCCATTTTAGCCCAGGGGCCCACCACACGCCAACGACGTCGTCACGGTCGCTGGCATCGCATCGCAAAGCCATTCGCAGTCGGTGTGACGGTAATGTCGCCGTGTTCGATGGTACACGAGAACACACCACCCGCTTCTTTAACGGCATCGATGCAGGCATCGGACGGATGGCCGTATCGATTCCCCTCACCGGCGCTTGCGAGGGAAAGCTCGGGCTTCAGGACGTCCAGCAACTCGCCATCGACTGAAACCTTGGAGCCGTGATGCCCAAGTTTAAGGACATCGATGTCCCCCACCTCCTGCACGAATTCCCGCTCTTGGTCGAGCTCGGCATCACCGGTGAGAAGTATTCGCAGGCCCTTGCCTTCCTGAACATAAGAGAGCAGCAGGACAAGCGAGTCCTCATTTCCCTCGCCATCCACGGACTCGAATGGCCACATCACGCGGGCGCAAAATGAGCCGATGTCGATCGTATCCCCACGGCGCACCTGCCGATACTCCACGCCAGGTCGGTTCAGTACCTCGGCAGGAGCATCCTCCAGCGCATCCGCCGCCACGGCAATCGTTCCGACCGAAAACTGTTCGAGCACGGCAGGCAAACCACCCCAGTGGTCCTCATCCCAATGCGTCACAAAGACGGCATCGATATGGTGCACGTTATTGCGAACCAACGCCGCAACCACACGCTCGTCGAGCCCGCAGTCGACGAGAGCTACTGCGCCGCCTTGGCGGATAAGAATCGCATCGGCCTGGCCCACATCGAGCACCGTCACCGAAGGCGGAGCGAATCGATCCCAATAGACGTACGGAATCGCAGCCAAGAGCATCAGGAATGCAAGCCCCACCGCCATAGGACGTGCACGGGGACGCGGCCACCAGACCAGCAGAACCGCCAGAAAACACGGCACTAGGTAAATCCACATGCTATCGGGCGGCACGCTCACGTATGCACCCGGCACGGCGGCAAACAGCTGCTCGAAGAACAGCGCGCAACGGGCGGCAATCATGGGCACAACGAGCGCCCAAGTCCGCAACGGTCCCACGAGCGAAAAGGGAGCCAGCGCGATCGACACAGCGAGCAGAACGCTCACCACCGGACCGATGACCGCATTTGCCAACGGAGCAATGAGCGAGAATGTACCGAAGGCAGGAATGGTAATGGGAAGTGTCGCCAGTTGCGAGCACAGCGTGACGGAAAGCACGCTGGCAACGCCCGATGGCACACCTAGCTCACCCAACGCGTAGGTCGCATAGGGACAAAAGCACAGAATGGCTAAGACGCTGGCGCATGAAAGCTGAAAGCCCATCTCGAACAGCACCGTCGGCCGCAGTAGCACAAAGATGGACATGGTTACGAAGAGTGCCGAAAGGCCGTGCCGACGACGCCCCGCGCCGTTTACGACAAGCGTCACGAACACCATGCAGCACGCGCGCACGGCCGAGGGAGACGCGCCCGTAAAGGCAGCGTAGCCCACAAGCGTTATCGCCAATATCGCCCGCTGAAGACCACGTGAGCACCGAGTCTTTTGCAATACACCCTCGATTACAAACCCCACGATAGCCAAATGGCTGCCCGAGACTGCGATAAGATGCGCCGTTCCCGTCACCGAAAACCAGTCGCCCGCCGGCTGGGCGCGCAGCTCGGCCGAACGACCGCAGACGACACCGGCTATGAGCGCACGCGCCGGGTCGGTCGCAGGCGCGATGGACGCAAGCAGCCCATTTCGCAGCCGAAGCAGCGGCCTCGGAGAACCCTCATCGACCGACACAATCCGAACGGCTTTAACCTTGCGCACCTCGCCTCGAAGCACGCGCGATCGTCCATACGCATCGTTCTCAAAACGTGACACGCGACCGATAACACGCACGTGCGCCCCGACCTTAAACTCACGGTCACACGATAGGCGAACCGTTGCCAAGTTCTTACCGTCCGAGCGTGCCTCGCAGGTATAGGAATACACGTCGTCATTTATGGATGGGTCACCCTGCACGACAAACTCGAGACTGCTTGCCGCTCGACCGTCGAGCGTCTTCGAGGCGTTGAGCGCACCCACGGCCCACCACGCCGAAACGAACGCACCTGCTATGAGACCGACGGACGCGGCATACAGCCACCGCTTCAAAGGGGCAAGCCTCGCACAAGAGTGAGCCAGCACAACGAAAACCGCTGCCGCAACGGGAATGGCCCATAGCGGCCCGACCGCCGTCGCCCGCTCCCTCAGCAGCGCATCAGCGGCTATGCTGAGCACCAAGGCGCAGCTCACGCACATGCCGGCACACAGGGCCATCGTCCACGGAATCAGGGGCCGCGGAGGCATCACGTGCTCTCGCTCGGTCGCACTCATACGCAGATGCAATCTTTGATTTTGGCAAGCTTCTTCTCGCCGATTCCCGACACGCGCATCAGATCGTCAACCGAAGCAAAAGCACCGTTCTTTGTCCGCTCATCGATAATCGACTGTGCCATTGAGGGACCGATTCCCGAGAGCGTCTGCAGCTCTGCCGAGCTTGCCGTATTAATGTTTACTAGGCCTGTTGCGCCACCGACGCCTGATGATGCGGAAGTCCCACCATCAACACCGGCTTCCGCAATGGACACCTGCTGCTCCCCTACCGTTGGAACGTGAATTTTTTGTCCATCAGTGACCTTGGATGCACGATTAAGCCCCGTAACGTCTGCTTCGGGCGCCAGCCCGCCGGCGGCATCAATCGCCTGAGCCACCCGCGCCCCGTCTTTAAGGCGATATACACCGGGTGACACCACGGCGCCATCAACATCGACATAGACCTCTGCCGCGGCAGACGCCTTAGGCGAAGAGCCTTCAGATGTCTTTCCACTCGAAGCATCGCCGGATCCCGGCTCCACTAACGTGCCCGAACCATCAGTGCGCTCAAACGACACACCGCCGGCACCGCCGCCAAAGTTCGCCATTGCCAGTCCACTCGCCATCGCAATGACGACCAGTATCGCCATCACCACTGCCTTATGACCGAGCAGTTTGCCCGCCCAGCGGTCCATCTTTTTGACTCGTTCGTGTTGTTCGCGCTGCGCCATAGCAAAACCTCCCAACACCATCGTGTCAGGAAACGAACGCCGCAGCTTCCGCACGTCCACACCAGTTTTCGCGGTCAAACCAAAAGCTGACCAAAACCTTGCACAAATCTGTCCATTTATTCAGGCACACGTCGACAAATGAACACTTAGTCGCAAAATGCCCAGATAGCAAAAGACCGACGATACAGGCGCATCGTCGGTCTATGCACAAATTTACTCGTGATCTTGGTAAATCTCACGCGGAGCAAGCTCCGAATGTTTGCGTTTTAAGGTCTTAGGGGCCTTATATGTGTTGCTCTCGAAGTCGATGTACTCGGTCTGCTTGAGCAGGCGCTCAATCATCTCCTCATGATCGAACAACTCCCAGGCCTCATGCACGGCATCGAGTTTAGCGTGCGTCTCGGGACGGCGCGGCATAAACAGCGTGCAGCAGTCGGGAGCGGCCTCAGTCGAGATATCGAACGTACCGATCTCCTCGGCGCGTGCGATGATCTCCTGCTTGTCCGAACCGATGAGAGGACGGAACACGGGAATCTTCACGGCTTCGTTGACGGCCATGATGTTCTCAAGCGTTTGGGAGGCAACCTGCCCAAGCGATTCGCCCGTAACGATGGCCCTGGCACCCTCGATGTGTGCAATGCGCTCGGCAACCGAATACATAATGCGGCGATACATGATCACGCGCAGGTTGCTGGGACAGGTGACCGAAATCTCACGCTGGCAGTCGCCAAACGGCACCACGTACAGGCGGCCGATCTGGACACCCGGCTCAAGCGCACGGATGATGTCCTGCACCAAATACTCGCTCGTATCGGGCGTCTGCGGACGACCGGAGAAATGCACCGGCACGCAGACCGCGCCGCGACGCGCGAGCATCCAAGTCGCCACCGGAGAATCGATACCCGACGACAGCAGCGTCACGACCTTGCCGGCAGAACCCACCGGCAGACCGCCCACGCCGCGCTCGGAGCGCGCGTACACATAAACGCTACCCTGGACCACCAGTACGTGCACCATCGCATCGGGGTCGTGCATTTGAACCTTTTTATCGGGAAAGGCCTCACACAGCACCTCGCCCACCTGACGATTGATATCGATCGAGGTGAGCTCATAGTCAGTATTGGAGCGCTTGGCGTGCACCTTAAACGAATCGAAGGAACCAAACTCGCGCAGCGCCTTCACGGCGGCGGCGCAGTACTCCTGCGGGTCGCGGTTGGTGTGATACGCCAAAGACACACGGGCAACGCCGGGGACGGTGCGGATGACACGCGCCGCCTCGTCGGCCTGATGCTCGTTAAAGGTCACGAGGATATAACCGGAAATTCGAGACACGGCGTTCACGGAAAAGGCGGCCAAGGCCGCCTTAATGTTATCCATGAGGATATGCTCAAAATGTGCGCGGTTCTTGCCCTTCAGCCCAACCTCGTGATAGTGGACTAGGCAGACGCGAGCCGCCATTTAGGCTTCAGCAACCTTGTGGCCGAGCGCCTTCTCGTAACGGGCCTCGTCATAAGAGATGTCGCCATCGACAATCTCGTCCATAGCCATCGAGATGGTATCGGCACCGGAAAGCCCGATGGTGATGTCATCGACATCCTGGACGGCAAGAACGCGGTTGTGCTGGCCACGCAGCATGCTATTGATGTCGCAGGCGCGCTTGGAGGCAAGCGAAGCGAGCAGGAAGCGGTTGTGATCGGTCTTCTCCAGAAGATCGTCAATGCAAGGCTTTACAACGGACACGGACCTCAGATCCTTTCATGCATATCGAGAACGCGAACGAGCTCATCGGTCGCGCGGTCGAGATCGTCATTCACCACGACGTCGTCGTAGCGGTCGGCAAGGGCAAGCTCATCGGCGGCGTTTGCCATACGCAGCTCAATCGTCTCGGGCGTCTCGGTACCGCGACCGACTAGACGCTCGCGGAGCACCTCAAGCGAAGGCGGCTTGATAAAGATCAGCACGGCCTCGGGGAAACGCTCCTTCACCTGCAGGGCGCCCTGGACATCGATCTCCAAAATCAGAGACGAGCCCGAGGCGAGCTTGGATGTGACCTCGCTCACCAACGTGCCGTAGCAGTTACCGTGGACCTCGGCCCACTCAACAAACTCACCGTTTGCCACGCGGCGGTCGAACTCCTCGCGCGTCAGAAAAAAGTAGTTGACGCCGTCGACCTCACCTTTGCGTGGTGCTCGCGTGGTAGCCGAAACCGTCAGACCCAGGTTCGAGCGACGCTCGCGCACACGAGTGACGAGAGTACCCTTACCTGCGCCTGACGGTCCAGAAATCACAAAGAGCTTGGAATCCTGAGCGCTCACTTATTTGGTCAGCTGCTCGAGGAGCTGCTCGCGCTGACGGACGCCGAGGCCCTGGACGCGACGAGTAGCGGAGATACCGAGCTCCTCCATGATCTTGGCGGCCTTGGCCTTGCCATAACCGGGGAGAGACTCGATGAGGGTGGAAACCTTCATGCGGGAAGCGATGGGGTCATCGGAGTTGAGCACGGACTCGAGGGACTTCTCGCCCTTCTTGATCTGCTCGCGAAGCTCAGCGCGGGCGTGACGTGCGGCAGCAGCCTTCTCAAGAGCCTGCTTGCGCTGCTCGTCGGTAAGCTGAGGGAGTGCCATTCGTACCTCCAAATAGTTGGGTTATATCTGATTCAATAATTGGCATTTTAGCACGTAGAACGTACAAAATGCCTAATCGCGGCTCCATAGGTTAGACGATACCCGCAAAAAGTGCAATATACTGCGCCCAAAGTTAAGCCCCTGACCTGCGATTCCACACAAAGGATGGGAAAGTTTACGCAGGCACAGGGGCTATTTTGTGCTAATGAAGCCCAAAAGTGGTGACTTAGGGGAATCTTTTACGCGACGTTTTCGACCAGCTCGGCGACGATGGCGTCAAAGGCGGCAACCGGATCGTCGGTACCGGTGATGGGACGGCCCACCACAATGTGGCTTGCGCCACGCTCGATAGCCTGGGAAGGCGTCGCCACGCGGGACTGGTCACCAAGGGCGGCACCCACCGGACGCACACCCGGAGTCACGATCAGGGCATCAGGACCCAGCAGCTCACGCATGTCGTGAGCCTCCATCGGCGAGCACACGATACCGTCGATGCCGTTGGCCTGAGCGAGCTTTGCCAGGCGGGCGGCCTCCTCGGCCACGGGCGACTCGACGCCGATCTCGCTCAAGGCATCCTGATTCATGCTCGTGAGCACGGTGATGGCGACTAGCTTGGCGCGGTCCTCGCGCGCCTCCTCGGCACCCTCACGGCAGGCAGCGAGCATAGCGCCCGAGCCCAGGCCGTGGACCGAAAGCAGGTCGGCACCGGCAAGCGAGGCCGAGCGGGCAGCGCCGCGCACCTGATGCGGAATGTCATGGAACTTAAGGTCGAGGAAGACCTTAAAGCCCAAGTCCTTGAACGTCTTGACGATCTGGGGACCCTCAGCGTAATAGAG
>UQTR01000025.1 GCA_900544065.1 uncultured Collinsella sp. | reverse complement strand
AATCGTCAATATCGGTCGGAGGGGTGGCTTTGTAAAGCCGTTTGTCTCCACCCGCGTAGCGGGTGGTTTAAAGCTGGCCGCTGCGCGGCCAGCAGACTAAAGTCTTGAACGAAAAACAGGCCGCAGCCCATCGCTGCGGCCTGTTCGGAAGCAAAAGTAGGCGCTACGCGCTGTAGCCCATCGCTTGCAGCACAAACATGACGACCGTCAGCACCGTAATCACGCCGATAGTCGCCCAAGTGAGCACGTTCCATACGCGGCCGTTGCGGTTGGCGCCCATAATGTGGCGATCAGCCGCGATAACCACCTGGAATACCAAGACTACGGGCAGCAACACGCCGTTGATGACCTGCGAGGTCATCATAATCTGGAACAGATCGACACCGGGCATAAGCACCAGCACGGCCGAGATACCGATGATTGCCGTAATGATGCCGCGGTAGACCGGGGCCTCGTCCCAGCTGCGGTCGGCGCCGCGCTCCCAGCCAAATGCCTCGCAGATGGCGCTCGACGTAACACCCGGCAGCACGCAGGCGGCCAAAAAGCTCGCTGCGACCAGACCCGAGGCAAACAGCACCGTGGACCACTGGCCCGCGATAGGCTCCAGCGCGCGAGCGGCGTCGGCAGCATCGCTGATCTGAATGCCCGCCGGGAACAGCACCGTGCCGGTCGTGATGATAATGAAGCCGGCGATAATGTCGGCGGCAATCGAGCCGCTTACGGTATCGATGCGCTGCAGCACGATGTCATCCTCGCCCGCGTTCTTATCGACCACGTTGTTCTGCGCCAGGAAAATCATCCACGGTGCGATGGTGGTACCGATCGTTGCGACCACGAGCGACACGTAGTTGGGATCGTTTTGAATGTTGGGCACGACCAAGTCGACCGCGACCTCGCCCCAGTTGGGACCAGCCATAAACGCGGCGACGATGTAGGTCACGAACACACAGCTCACCAGCAGCAAAATCTTCTCGATGCGCTGGAAACTGCCCGACATGGTAAGCATCCACACCAGCAGCGCCACGAGCGGCACCGAGATACTCGCCGGAACGCCAAACAGAGCAAGGCCACTCGCGATACCCGCGAACTCCGAGATGGTCACCGCCGTGTTGGCGATCAACAGCGCCGCCATGGCCAGCACGCTCTTACGCACGCCAAAGCGCTCGCGAATGAGCGACGCCAGGCCCTTACCCGTGACGCATCCGCAGCGCGCCGCGGTCTCCTGCGTCACGATAAGCAGCACGGTCATGACGGGAAGCATCCAGAGCATCTTATAGCCATAGTTGGCGCCCGCGCTGGAATACGTGGCGATGCCGCCGGCGTCATTACCCGAAAGCGCCGCCAACAGACCGGGGCCCATGGCGCCAAAGATGGCCGCGATGGTCAGCTTTTGCTTGGTGCTCGGCTTTTGCTTCGTATTTTGCACGCGACCACCTACCCCATGACCGACATGGTGAGCAGCACCGCGGCGATGCAGTACGCCACACACGAAATCATGACGGCGATGACGTTCATGGCAGTACCCGACGTATTGAGGTCGTGCTCATCGCGCCAGAACAGCACCATCAGGTAAATCACGGCACTCATGTTGCCAACCAGGCAAATGACGGCAGCGATATTAAAGCAGCCGGTAAAGAGCTGCTCTTCAAACATAGTGGCATCGGGGAACGCGGCGGTGCGCACCAGCTGCGCGCACAGGTAGGTCACGAGTGACAGGATCAGGCCCATGCCCGTGCTCTGGAAGAAGAATCCCAGGTACGGCTTGGGCTCGTCGTCGTGACCGTCGTACTCGAGGAAGTAGTTCTTGACGAACGACACCATGCGCGAGGCAGCCAGCAGCACGAGCGGCATGGCGCACATGGGGAACACCACCAGATGCGCGGAGCCCAGCGCCGTCCCCAGCACCGTCGCCATAATGCACGAGGCGATGCCCCACACGACGACCCAGTACTGACGATGCACGAACCAGCTGAGCACGTTCGTCGAGTCGTCCGACGCGCTATCGCCCGAGCCGACACCGGCGATCTGCAGGTCCTCCTGATGCTCCTCGGCGATAACGTCCATGGCGTCGTCGAAGGTCACGATACCCAGGATATGACGGTTCTCGTCGCAGACAGGGATGGCAACCAGGTCGTACTTGGTCATCTCGTCCGTTACGTCTTCCTGGTCCTCGTCGGGCGACACGTAGACCAGATCGCGATAGGCGAGCTGGCCCAGCGTGGCGTCGCGGTCGGCCACGATCAGCGTGCGCAGCGAAAGCACGCCCGTCAGCATGCCGCTCGGATCCTCGGTATAGACGTAGTAGACGCTCTCAAAGTCCTCGTCGAGCTTGCGAATCGCCTCGATGGCATCGCCGACCGTCGCCGTGGCGGGCAGCGAGACAAACTCCGAGGTCATGATGCGGCCGGCGGTGTTGTCCTCGTAGCCCAGCAGATTGCGAATCGCCTTCTCCTCCTTGACGCCCATCAGGCGCAGGAGCTTCTCGGCCTTCTCATAATCGAGCTCGTCGATCAGGTCGGCAGCGTCGTCCGGGTCCATCATGGCCAGCATCGACGATGCGTCGGTATCGGACAGGCCCTCGAGCATCTCGGTCATGAGCTCGTCGTCATCGAACTCCGAAATGGCCTCGGCGGCTTGGGCGGTATCGAGCTGCGCGAACACCTGCGCGCGCAGGCGCGGGTCGAGCTGCTCGATGATGTCAGCGATGTCGGCAGGATGCAGCTCGCCAAGCGTCTTGTGCGACACCGAGAGCTGGATGTTCTTAGTCGAGCGATCGAGCAAGTCCATGTAAGACCAGGCGATAATGTCCTCACTGAGCGGCTTGCCCAGGTGCTTCATAAAGCCCTCGACGACATGCTCGAGCGCGGGGCTGATCGCGCGCAGCAGACCGCGGGCACCGACCTCGGCGCCCAGCAGGCGCAGCTGATTTTCGCCCGACATAGAGAACTTGATGTCGTTTACGCGCACGACCTTCATGCCCTGCGTGTCGACAATCTGCTTGTTAAGCACGTCGCGGGCAAGCAAGAGTTCGGTCGGCTGCAAGTACGAAAAACGGATTTCGGTGGCCGACGTCTTAAGGTGTACACCCGTCTCGTCGATACGGTCGACCCATTTGCGCCAGCTGATCATAAACGGCGTCTTGCCGGGACCACGGAACGCGAGCGACGTCACGTGTGGAAAAACTTCGCCGGTTGCAATGCCAAAATCGTTAACCACGCCGAGCTTTTCGCCGTCGACGTCCAAGACCGGCAATTTGAGCATCTCGCTCAGATAATTCAATGGTGCTCCCCATCATTATTCCTACGGACCGCGCGACCATGCCGGCACGCAATCCGTGGACTTTTAGATATGTATACGCATGCGCGGGCGGCACGCCGCTCGGCGCTCACACCCCGTGCACGCGCAGAAAGCACCTGCATGGGGTCATCGACTGTATGGTCGAGGTTTCGATTTCACCTGTAACCTTTCTCTTGACCCTCATTAACCGCAGTAACTATAGCATCAGCATCGCGCTGCGGCACCGAATTTATGCGCTGCACATTGCAGGCATACCAAACGCTGACGCATCCGTGACATAGAGCCGGATGAGCACGGTGGGACGAAGCGGCTGAGACCGTCCCTAAACGACCGGTCGTTTAGGACGTCCCCGATGGCTACTCTGTGGCGTCGTCGTCCTCGGGGAGTTGGGGGAACACGGCGTTTTTGGGCATGGAGACCTTGGTGAGCGAGGTGAGCTTTTTGCTCAACGCCGTGTCCGTCTTGACCAGGTCGCTGAGCGTCACGATCTTGTAGCCGTCGGCGACAAGGCCATCGATAATCTGCGGCAGCGCCTCGAGCGTCTGCTCGGCGCACTCATCGCTATCGGTGAGCAGCACAATATTGCCCGGCGTCATCGAGTCGAGCACGGTCGATACTTGCTCGTCGGCGCCGTTGAGCAGCCAGTCGCCCGAATCGATATTCCACGAAACCACGGCGGACACCAGGTCCATCGAGTCAATCCAGTTTTGCTCGTCAAACGCGGCGTAGGGGGCACGCAGCAACATCGTCTCGACGCCGGTCGCCGACTTAATTGCTTCGGTGCCCTTTGTGATCTGCTTGCGCACCGTCTCACGATCCTCGCCCTTGAGCGAATCATCGCTGTAGCTGTTGGAGCCGACCTCGCACCCGGCATCGACAATCGCTTTGGCAGTAGCGGGCGAGGCCTCGGCCGCATCGCCCGAAAGGAAGAACGTCGCCGTGGCGCCCTTTTCCTTGAGCACCTGCAAAATCCGCTTGGTCGCGCCGCTCGGACCCTCGTCAAATGTCAGGGCCACGTACTTTTCGTTGCCCTTGGGCGCTACGCTTGCGCACTCGACCACGCAGTCGGTGGCGGGCACGACCTCGCCGCGGTCCTGCGTCTTGCCCGACTGCTCGCCGACCCATACCTCGGAGCGGCCCTGAACGCCCCAGGTTTTGACATACTCAATGGCACCCGTGCCCTCGACCTTAAGCTTTGGCTCGATAGTCGTGGCCTGGACCTCGTGCTTTTCGTACACGTTGCGGCCATCCTTGACCGTCACCTTCTCGCCACCTGCAAGCTCGCGACTATCCCATTTGCCCTGCTTCACGCGCTTGCCGTCGACCTTCACCGACAGCTTTTCGCCGCCATGGCGCTTGAGCACGCTGTCGTCGACGGCCAGCAGGTCGCCGGCGTCATACGTTTCGGTCAGGCTTTGATCGTCGATAAGATTCTGCAACGTAGAGCCCACGCGCACCGCGGTCTTTTGCCCGTTGAGCTCCACGTCCACGCTGCGGTTGACGTAGCCCACGACGGCAGCGATAAACAGTACGAGCGCGCAACCCACGGCGATGAGCGCATAGGGCAGGCGGGACGGTCGACGCGGCGAGCGCCCGTTGCCGATGCGCGCGCTGCGATCGCTAAACCCACGGCTATGGTTGAGGTACATCGCGCCGGGCTTACGGCGACGTCGACGCTGACCGCTGGGCAGCTGCCCCAGGTCGCGGCGCGCCGTCGGACGCGCACCCGAGTGCCCGTTTAAGTTAGATCCGTTTTGGCGCATATGCCCTCCCCCATAAACACAGCGAGCCGGAGCAACATGTCTCCGGCTCGCCTCCCATCATTTGGTACGTCGCTATTTGCTAGCTTTTGACGAGCCCCCGCTCGCCTTTTGATATTCGTCCTTAAAGGCCTTGAACATACCGCGCGTCTTGCCGAGCTGCTTGCCCAGTGCGCGGCTGCCCTTGTCCACGGCGACCGACCCCTTGTCATCGAGCACCTTGGCGCCCTTCTTGACCTTATCGCCCACCACGACACTGGCCTCGGCAGCCTTAGCGGCCGCGCCGCCCGAATACCCGAGCGACTTGACCTCGTCCGAGACAATCATCGCGCCGTTCTCGTAGCCGCGCAGCATCGTCGGCGGCACCTGCGTGTCGCCCACCAACATGCTCGATGCGGCGCTGGCGGTCACATAGAACGTCTGCACAATGCCCGAGCGCGGCTTGAACTCAACGTCCGAGCAGTAGCCCACGACATCGCCCGATTCCGTGCGCACGTCCATGCCAACCCAGATGATGCAATCGTCCAGGTTGATATCGAGGCGCTTGGCCGCGGCGGCATCGTAGGTGCCCTTGACGTCGTCGACCGCGACAGCACCCTCGTAGACGCCGATGGCATCGAGCGCCACAAATCGGTCGGGGCGCTCGATCATACCCGCAATATCGGACTGGCGGACCATAAAGCCCACCACGCGCGTGCCGCCCGGGGTAAAGACGGGAAAGTGAATCTTGCCGAGCTTTTTAGGGCTGCGCGGCGTGCCGTCCTTTTTGGTGCGCTTGTCTTCGGCAGGCTTACGATAAACCTTGACGCCGACAAAATCCCCTGCGCGCATTATGCCTCGGTCGAGGACTCCGTGGCCTCGGTGCCGGCCTCGGTGACGTTCTCGACCACGACGTCGGCAGCGGGCGTCACGTTGCCGCCCGAGATGGCGTCGTTGAGCTGCTCGCGAAGCTGGTCCATGCGCTCGCGGGCCAGGTCGACCTTGGCGCGCAGGTCATCGGTCTTGGCGTCGACCATCGGACCAAAGTCGTTGACCGCGGCACGAGCTTCCTCGGCACTGTGCTCGTAGGTGTCACGCATGTTGTCCCAGGCGTCGTTGGCGATATCGGCGGCCATGGCGCGGGTCTCGGCACCCGAGCGCGGGGCCAGAGCAACGCCGATGATAGCGCCGGCGGCAGCACCAAAGAGCGCACCGGAGACAAAGCTGAAAGTCTTTCCCATGATCATTCCTCTCCTGCGGGCACCTCGATGCCCACCGTTTGAATGCTGTCCATTATACCCGCAGCGCAACACTTGCCGTCGCGCTCATCTGCGTACGGTAAAAGCGCAGGTACATGATAGTGATAAGCGAGTGAGCCTACTCCTGCGGCATAGCCGGCATGGCGACCGTGGCGGCCGGGTTCTCGCCGGCGCCATCGACGAGCGGCAGGTTGCCCTCGTGCGCCGAGCCGGACGGGGCCGTTGCCGCACCGCCAAAGACGGCCGCGGGGGCCTCGTGGTTCTCGGCGACCGCACCCTCGGTATCGATTGGCATCTGCGGCTCGTCGTCAAAGCTCGGAACGCCTTGGGGCTCCGCAGACTCGGGCTCAGCAGGCGCCTCGGCAACGGGCTCAGTGTCGACCGGCACATCGCCCTCGTCAGCGCCCTCGTCCTCGGCAGCATCTTCGCCGTTCGCAGCGGCGACGGCCTCGTGAGGATCCTTGCCCTCGGCCTCGGCGCGCATGCCCAACACCAGGTTGCGCAGACCCGCGACCGTGCCTTCCACGTCGGGGGCAGGCTGGTCGGCGTGCAGGTACGCCCAGTCCATCATAAAGGTGGCCGACGACAGCGCACCAATGGCCAGCGCGTCATCGGGGCACGAAAGCTCAACCTCAAAGACGCGCTCGTCGTGCTCGCTTACGCGCGTGCGGCCGCACGAGATGCTACCGGCAAGACCGGTCTCGTTCATGAGCTCGACTGTCACGTGCTCCAGCAGGTGGCAGAGCTCGGTCTGACCCATGCAGTCCTGGAACTCGCGGCCAGAATCGCCCAGGCACAGGTGCTTGGCAATCGCCGGCACCAGGTAGTACACGCGCGCCGTGGCCTCGATGTCCTCCGAGGTCATGAGCGGCATGCCGGGGTTCACCAGCACGTGCGCGCAAATCTTGTCCTCGCTGACGGTGACCTTAAGGATGTTGAACAGGCCTGCCATAACTCTCCCCTACTCGTCCTTGCCCTACTCGTCGCCATCGTGCGGATCCACAGAGCCCGCACCCGACGCCGCCGGCTTGTCTGCCGAAAGCTCGGAATCCTTCTTATCGGTTTCGGCCGGAGCGATCACGCGAATGAGCGAGATGCGCTGGCCACGCATCGACTGTACCTTGAACTTGTACCCTGCGACCTCAAACACCTCTCCGATGTCGGGCACCGAGTCGCAAAGCTCCAAAATCCAGCCGGCGATGGTCTCATAATCATCGCTTTCCTCGAGCGGCCAACCAAGCTCAATCGCGTCATCGCACGAAAAACGCCCATCGACGAGCCACTCGCGGCGCGAAAGGCGCGTGAGGTACTTGTTGTCGGGGTCGAACTCGTCCTCGATCTCGCCCACGATCTCCTCGACGATGTCCTCGATGGTGATGATGCCGGCCGTGCCGCCGTACTCGTCCACGACGACCACGATCTGGTCGTGCGAGGTCTGCATCTCGGACAGCAGCGGCAGGATGTCCTTGGTGTCGGGCACAAAGGCGGCGTCGCGCAAATAGCCGGCGATGGGCTGGTCGCCCTTGCCGTCGAGCGCGGGCTGGATCAGGTCCTTGATGTGCGCGATGCCCGCGACGTTGTCGGGGTCCTCGTGATAGACGGGGATGCGGCTGAAGCCGGTCTGGCGCATGGTGGACAGCACGTCGGCGACCGTCTCGTCGTCCTCGCACATGGTGGTGTCCACGCGCGGCACCATGACCTCGCGAGCCACGGTGTCGCCCAGGTCGAAGATCTCGTGGATCATGCGCTTTTCCTCGTCGAGCAGGTCGTCCTGCTCCGAGACCATGTACTTGATCTCTTCCTCCGAGACGTTCTGGCGATCATCGGCGCTCTTGATGCGCAGGATGCGGGCCAGGCCATCGGAGCAGGCACCGGTCAGCCACACGAGCGGGCGGGCGATCTTTTGGAACACGGAAAGCGGCCCCACGACCTGCTTGGACACGCCCTCGGCGTTGGCCAGGCCGATGCGCTTGGGCACGAGCTCGCCGATCACGATGGACACGAAGGCGACGGCGACGGTGATGATGACCGGCGCCAGGCCGCGCGCGATAGCGGAGAGCGGCGCGATGCCAAAGCTCATGAGCCACGTGGCGAGCGGGTCGGACAGGCTCGTCGAGGCGACGGCGGACGAGGCGAAGCCCACGAGCGTGATGGCGACCTGGATAGTGGCGAGCAGCTGGTCGGAATCGGCGGCGAGCTGGACGGCGCGCTCGGCGCGCTTATCGCCCTCCTCTGCATCGTGCTCCAGCACGGCGCGCTTAGCCGTGGTGAGAGCCATCTCGGACATGGAGAAGTAGCCGTTGATGAGGGTCAAAACGAGGGTGGTAATAAGGGAGATGGTTATGTCCATCGGGAGTTTCTCGAACCTCCAAGATTCGGGACGTTAGGGTAAAACGTTGATGGCGGATACGGCAATTGCGCCGGTCGCCCGTGCGAGCGGGGCCGTGGGCGCGGTCGCTAGATTACGAAGAGGATCACCGCCATGAACTGGAAGATGCTGCCGGCGAGCACCCACAAGTGGAAAACACTGTGCAGATAGCGCACGTTTTTGGCGATATAGAACGGCACGCCCACGGTATAGCACACGCCACCGACGGCGAGCAGGGCAAGTGCCACGGGGTTGAGCAGCGCCACAAGTTCGGGCAGCTTAAAGACGACAAGCCAGCCCATCAGCAGGTAGACCAAGCCGCTTACCCAGTGCGGTTGACGCTCGCGCATAAAGCACTCGAGTGCGATGCCGATGATGGCGATGGCCCACACGGCAAAGAACAGCGCGGGGCCGCCGTCGTTTGCGAGCGTGATGAGGCAAAACGGCGTATAGCTGCCGGCAATGAGCAGGTAGATGCAGCTATGGTCGATGATGCGGAATACGCGCTTGGCACCCGCGGGCTGAATCGCGTGATAGAGCGTGGAAGCCAGATATTCGAGAATAATGCTGACGCCATAGACAATCGCCGCGGCCATGTGGTCTGGGCCTCCGCCGCGCAGGGCAGCGAATACGATCAGGAGCACCAGGCCCGCGATACCCAGCAGGCAGCCGACACCATGGGTGACGGAGTTCATGATCTCCTCGCCCACCGTGTAGTGTGGAACGGCCGCGGTCTTGGGTCGCGGCTTAGAACTGTCGCTCGAATCGGACATGCCGGTTACATCCTCCAACGTAAAGAGTTCTCAACACTATATCAAAGCGTCTGGGTGCGTGCGAAATTTGCACCATACGTGACCCTTTGTTTACCCATTCTTTGTTTGTTGACGCATCAACGGTGAACGTCCATAATGCGCTTGCATTAAATGTTGATGTATTAACATCTTATAGGAGAATACCGCATGGCTCAAAACGCACGTTCCCATCGAAAGCTCAAGATAGCCGGCATCGTTGCACTGGTGGTTGTCGTTGCGCTGCTGGGGTTTGCCGGCAACTTTTTGTTTGACTTTGCCCTGAACCCCCAAGCGCCGTACACCATGAAGATGATGCAGGATAGCAAGAACGACAAAAAAGGTGAGCAGCCGGATGCCGAGGAAACCGAGGCGCGGGCGTGGTTTAAAGAGAATCGCGAGAGCAGCAGCCTCACCGCAGATGACGGAACCGAGCTTGCCGCTTGGTATTTTGCTGCTTCGGAGAGCACGCACGACTACGCCGTCTGCCTGCATGGATATACCAACGAGCCCATCGGTATGGCCCGATACGTCAAGCGATTCCACGACCGCGGCATGAACGTACTCGCACCCGCCGCCCGCGCCCACGAACGCTCCGGCGGCGACTATATCGGCATGGGCTGGCCCGAGCGCCTCGACATCGTCGCATGGATCGAGCGAATCGTTCAGGCTGACCCCGAGGCGCGCATCCTGGTCTTTGGCGAGTCGATGGGTGCGGCAACCGCCATGAACGTCGCGGGGGAATCTCTGCCCGCAAACGTAAAATGCATTATCGAGGACTGCGGCTATACGAGTGTTTGGGACGAGTTTTCTCTGCAGCTCAAGGACGTGTTCGGCCTGCCCAGCTTTCCCTTGCTCGATGTGGCAAACTTGGTGTGCAACGTGCGCGCAGGCTACGACTTTCATAAGGCGAGCAGCGTGGAGCAACTCAAACACGCGACGGTTCCCATGCTGTTTATCCACGGCGACCAGGACACCTTTGTGCCGTACAGTATGCTCGACCAAAACTACGACGCGTGCGCCAGCAAGGTCAAGCAGAAGCTCACCATCCATGGCGCCACCCATGCCAAGAGTGCGCAAGTTGATCCCGAGCTCTACTGGAACACAGTCGACAACTTCCTCGATAGGAATTTTTAGGCGAATAGTACGGTTTACTGGTCTATCTGACCCCTAGCACTTCCGAAAAGCCGCCCGCGAGCGTTGTGCTCGCGGGCGGCTTTTGCTCAACTAACGCTACAAAAGCGCTTGATATGTCCAATAACTAGGTGCTATTTGACCTCGATGAGCTCGTACTTGCTCGTGCCCAGGCCGATCTTCTCGGCGTGCGCGATGCAGGTGCGCCAGTCGGTGTCGGGATGCGTGATGCAGAAGGGGTCCTTGGCCTGTTCGCCCTCCAGATGCTCGTGGTTATGCTCCATCTTGGCCGCGCTATCGGTGAGCTCGGTGTTGGGCAGCGGCTCGGATGCCATGACGGCATCGGCGCAGGCCTGGTCGATGGCGACCGGGTCGAAGCTCGCGAACATGCCGATATCGTTGACGATAGGCGTGTCGTTTTCGGGATGGCAGTCGCAGTTGGGGCTGATGTCCATGGCGAGCGAAATGTGGAAGCTCGGGCGACCGTCGACGACGGCCTTGGTGTACTCGGCGATCTTGCAGTTGAGCACGTCGGCCGCGGCGTCATAGCCGGGCTTGATGCAGTCCTGGTTGCATGCCGCAATGCAGCGTCCGCAGCCCACGCAGCGATCGTGGTCGATGGCGGCCACGTGAACCGTGCGAGTAGCGCCGCTGGCAAGTTCGCGCTCGCGGGTGCCGTCGAACGAGATAGCGTTATGCGCGCAGATCTTTTCGCAGGCACGGCAGCCAACGCAGTGCTCGGTCGCGACGTTCGGCTTGCCGGCGGCATGCTGCTCCATCTTGCCGGCACGGCTGCCGCCTCCCATGCCCAGGTTCTTCATGGTACCGCCAAAGCCGGCCTGCTCATGGCCCTTAAAGTGGGTAAGGCTGATCACGATATCGGCGTCCATGAGTGCCTGGCCGATTTTTGCCTCGCGCACGTACTCGCCGCCCTCGACCGGGACGAGCGCCTCGTCGGTGCCCTTGAGACCGTCGGCGATGATGATCTGGCAACCCGTGGCATACGGGGTAAAGCCGTTCTGGTAGGCGGTGTCGATGTGCTCGAGCGCGTTTTTGCGGTTGCCGACATAGAGCGTGTTGCAATCGGTGAGGAAGGGCTTGCCGCCCAGCTCCTTCACGACGTCTGCGACGGCGCGGGCGTAGTTGGGGCGCAAAAAGCTCAGATTGCCCAGCTCGCCAAAGTGAATCTTAATGGCGACGAACTTGTTCTCAAAGTCGATCTGCTCGATACCGGCGTGACGGATGAGGCGCTTGAGCTTGTCGAGCTGGCTCTCGCGAGCATGCGTGCGCAGGTTGGTGAAGTACACCTTAGCGGGTGCTGCGGGTGCAGTTGCGGTCATAGATCTATCCCCTCGGTCTATATGGCGTTACAGACATAAAGGATGGTACCCGTTGAAGTAGGGTCGAAGTCAAGCGCAACGCCGAGTCGTTAGGCACTCATTGGGGACAGACTTAAATGAGTACCTCGCCACCTGGCAGCTAGGGACGTTCCCTTTCTGCCGGCAGTTGGGGACAGTCCTTGCCGGCCCGGCCGGCGAGTCGGCGAATCGGCAAAGAGTGTCCCCAATGGCTACTCTTGCACCTTGAGGGCTTCGGCCAGGCTGACGCGCCTGATGGAACGCATGTGCAGCAGCGCCACGACCAGGTACGTTGCAAAGCCGATGCCCGCGCACGCCGCCATGGACCAGGTCGGCACGTAAATCTCGATATTGCCGTTATAGGCGAGCAGCATAGAGCGGAAGACGGCCGTGAGCGAGCCAATGATCACGGGCAGGCTCAGCACGAGTGACACCGCCACGCACAGCGTGATCGAGCGGATGTACAGATGCGAGATCTCGCTATCGCGATAGCCAAAGACTTTCATGTAGCTGATCGAACGGGCGCTGTGGTCGATCACAGCCTTGGTCAGCAGGTACATAAACAGCAGGAAGATAAACACCGCGAGCCCGATCATCATGCCGATCATTTTGCTCATCATGCCGATGAACTGGTCGCCCACAGCGCGCATGTCGTCGGGCGTGGTGTCGCCGGCAAAGTAGCGTGCGTCGAGGTCGAGCTTCTCGTTGCTCACATAGCCGTTAAAGTAGGCGGCGTCGTTGCCGAACAGCTCGTTAAAGTCGTCGATGCTCATATAGACATTCATATCCGACTTGGAGCCCCAGGCACAGTCCTTGCCCGCGTACTCAAGGGAATAATGCTCACCCTCGTACTTGTCGCTGAGCGTGACCTTCTGACCCTCTCTCCAGCCAAACTTATCGAGCAGACCGCCGCCAAAGACGACGCGCCCATCGCCGACGTTGAGGTCTTTCCAATAGCGCGAATCGGATGAAATGCCGTAAACGGAAATCGTCTCCTCGCCATTACCATCGCCGCGGTCGTATTGCAGCTGGTAAACGGCATATTTCTCGGCCTGCGCGATTGCGCCCGCGCCGTTGTCGGTCGTATTGACCGGGTGGATATCGTCGTTGTCAGCGTCGATTTTAGAGGCCTTGTCGATCAGGTCGATAGCCTCGTCGCGGTCGCAGCCAAGGGCATCGGCAAGATCGTCAAGGCGCGCATAAAGCGCATCCTTCTTGTCCTGGACCTTGGTGAGCACATCCTGTGCTGCGGCCAGGCTCTCGGCAGACGGAGATGCGGTCGCGGCATCGGCTGCCGCCTGCGCCGCATCAGCCGCGTCGTCAAGCTCGTCATCGGCATCCTGGGCGGCGGAGAGCAGCGCGCCGTCAACCGACTGCAAGCGCTCGAGTGCCGACCACTGCTCGCGCTCCTCGGCGGTGCCCTCGAGCTCCAGCGGCGCCTTGAGCGTGTACTGGTGCTCAGCGACCAGGCTCGTCTCGAGGTTGTCCGCATAGTGCGTCATCGTGGGCAGGATCGCCAGGCCAAAGAGCAGCAGCAGCGAGGCAAACGCAATGCCCACGAAGAGCGTGGCGAAGTTGCCTAGGTTGCGCAGGAAGATACGAAGGCGGAAGCGCGAGACAAAGCCCATGCGCTCCGGCAGCTGCAAGCCGCGCTTGGTGCCCGATTTGCCGCTCGCCTCGTGACGAAGGAACTGCAACGGCGTCTTGCCCATTTTGCGAAGCAGGCCCACCAGCGTGATGAGGATGAGCGCAGCGGCGGGGACCACGGCGCACTTCACAAAGATCTCCCAGCTCCAGTACACCTGGAAGGGCGGCAGGCTGTACGAACCGTAATAGAGGCTGCGCATGGGCTCGGTAAAGAACGCGACGCCGAGCGCGGTGCCCAAAAGCGCCGCGACCACGCCCACGATGGCGGGAAGCGCCAGGTAGTGCAGCACAATCTCGCGTCGACGATAGCCGCTGGCGAGCAGCGTGCCGATGATGGCGCTCTCCTCCTCGATGGTGGCGTCGGTGAGCACCACAAAGACAAATGCCATGATCACAATGATGATGTCGAGCAGCGTCATCCACATCATGGAGTCGCCGTCTACGTCGTCGCGCGCATAGCCAATGCCCTGATTGGAATCGGCATCGATCAGATCGTCCACGCGCGCATCGGCATCGGTCAGCGCCTCGACCATATCCTGCTCCGCATCGATGCGATCCGCGGTGGGGAGGTCGTGATCGGTAAAGGTAAAGGAGTAAGTGTAGGCAGGTGCGCCGTCGGCATCCTCGAGCGCGGCAAAGCCGGCGTCGGTGACCTCGGCCACACCATAGGTGATGGTGTTCACCGTAAAGTCCGAATTGTTGAGGAACAGCGTCTGGCTATCGGGCTGGGTCATGATGCCGCAGATGGTGTAGGTGCGGCCCTCGAGCTCGACCCTATCGCCCACGGCGAGGCCGTTGTTGGTGGCAAAGACGCGGTCGATGGCCACCTCGTCGTCCGCCTTGGGCTGCCTGCCCTCACAGTAGGACGCGATATCGACCTTGGTACGGTGCGCATAGGTGCGTAGTGTGCGCTTGGTGCCGTCGTCGCCGGCGGTCTTTTTGATGATGGCGTCGATGGAGAAATTCTTGTAGAGCGTGACGCCGCCGACGTCGCCGGCTGCGTCCTCGGCTGCCTTGAGCTGGTCTTTGGTGGCCTCGAAGGAGGTGGTCACGCGGCCGTCCTCAATCGTGTACTCGTCGCGCATGTCGTCGATGAGGCAGCCGATGGAATGCGCCGCGAGCAAAAAGCCCGACGTGAGGGCAATGCTTCCGCACATGAGCAAAAAGATGCCCAGGTACTTGCCGATATTGCGGCGCAGCTCGCGCGGGAGACGTTTTGCGAGAGGTGTCATGGCGCCGCCTACCAATCGAGCTCGGCGGCCGCGACGGGCAACTCGTTGAGCTCGTCCTCGACGATGCGCCCGTCGCGCAGGCGCAGCACGCGATTGGCCATGCGCGCGATGGCCGCATTGTGGGTGACAATGATGATGGTGCAGCCGTAGGTGCGGTTGACATCCTCCATGAGCCGCAAGATTTCCTTGGATGTCTTGTAGTCGAGCGCGCCGGTGGGCTCGTCGCACAGCAGCAGGCCCGGATTTTTGACGAGTGCACGGCCGATGGCGCAGCGCTGCTGCTGGCCGCCCGAGACCTGGCGCGGGAACTTGTTGCGGTGTTCGTAGAGGCCCAGCGAGCGCAGCAGGTCGTCAATGTTGAGCGGGTTTTTGGACAGGTGCGCCGTGACCTCGATGTTTTCCTTGATGGTGAGATCGGGCACCAGGTTGTAGAACTGGAAGACGAAGCCCAGCTCGCGGCGGCGGTACTCGCCCAGATCGGCAGGCTTGAGCGCAGTGAGGTCGCAGCCGTCCACCATGATGGAGCCGCCGTCGGCATCCTCCAGGCCGCCGATGAGATTGAGGAACGTCGATTTGCCCGAGCCCGAGGGCCCCAGCATGACGCAGATCTCGCCGCGGTTGATGGACGTGTCGATGCCGTCGAGTACCGTCAGGCGTGCATCACCGTCGCCATAGTGTTTCTTGAGCCCTTTGACCTGGACATAGGCTTGCTTTGTCGCCATGCTATCCCCCATTGTTAGCCTGTTGCTACTTTTCTAGGGTAATAGTAAACCCCGGCGAACTATTTTTAAGCGGCAGGCGCGGCTTTTTTCCAACCTACTCATTGGGGACAGTCCCTGCCAGCCCTGCCGGCGAATCGGCAAATCGGCAAAGACTGTCCCCAGCGACCAGTCGTTTAAGAACGTCCCCGATGACTAGGCGTGGGATTTGTTGTGGGCGAGGGCTAGGCCTACGGCGGCGATGGCCGCGGCAAAGAGCACCGTGACGCCCAGATCGCAGGCGATGTCGCCCAGCACGGTGGACGTCAGGTCCGCGGCGAGCGCCTTGCTGATCGCGTCGTTCACCCAAAACGTCGGCACAAAATGCGCCACGGCCTGCACGGCAGAGCCCATGAGCGACAGCGGCATCCAGGCGCCGCCCAAAAACGTCATGAGCATGCCGAGTAAGTTGCCCACGCCGTTGAGCAGCTCCTCGCGCGCACCCAGGCTCGAAAGCGCAAAGCCAACGGCCAGAGGCATGCACGCCAGGGCAAACGTCGCCGTCAGCGCCAGACACACACGACCCGCGCCGACCTCGGCAACCGCGCCGGCAAAGCCCACGACGCCCATCATGCTCGACACAAACCAGATGCAGACGGTAAGCACGGCGGCGGCCGCGAACACGGCGAGCGAACGCTGGCGCTCGGAGATTGGGCCGGCCTCCATGCGGCGCACGCGCTCGGGCTCGTTCATACCCGAGAACACCAGTCCCACCGACACGATGACCGACGAGATGATTGCGTACGCGCCAAAGTTGAAGTACGACTCGAGCGTGGCGGCGGCAGTCGAGTCGACCTTGACCTGCTCGACCTGAACCTCCGCGCGCTTTGCAGCCGCGTGCTCGGCCGCCTTGGCAACATCGCCGTTGGGGGCAGCGGGCTCAAGCGCGGCCGCAGCACCCGCGAGCGAGATCCAGCGCGAGGCCTCGGCAGACGAAAGCGCCGCCGCCATGGTGCCGGCACCGTAGGTCACATCGAGCTTGGGCAGAGACTCCCCCGTGCGAGCGGCTGCAACGAGGTCGTCCTCAAACCCCTCCGGGATAAAGAACACGCAGTCGGCGCTACCCTTGGCGCTGTTGCTCTTGGAAAGCGCGTCCGCAAGATCGTACGTATCGTCGCCGATGCCCGTGACCAGCTCAAAACGCGAACCCAGGTGCTTGGTAAGCGCCCGCGAAAGGTCGCTATTGTCGCGGTCAACCACGATCACGTTGGTGTCGTAGGGCTTGTACTGGGTGAGCTGCGACGAGTTCCAGCTCACCGAGGCCGCGATGAATACGCCCATGAGCGAGATGAACACCGTATAGATGAGCAGGTAGAACGGGTGCGCCAGCGCCATGCGAAGCGCAGTCTTAAAGGTGCTCATAGCGGCTCCTTCCAAAGATCAGCGTGGCGGCGGCAACGAACAGCAACGCCATAAGGACCAGCACGCCGGCGCGAACGGCAAAGGGGCCCAGGTCCTCAAAGAAATACAGGCGGTTAAACATGTCGCAGATGAGCTTGACGGGATTGAGCCAGCACTCGGCCGGGCAGGCGCGAGCGACGTCGTCGGCAAGCGCCATCGCCGGCTCGCCGTAGAGGCCGGCGAACAAAGCGCACGTGGTGGCAAAGCCCGTGAGGATGCCCGACTTGGACGCCTTGCCGCCCTTAACGGGAAGCGTGCCCACAAAAAGCCCCAGGCCCGTGGCGGCAAGCGCGGATGCAGCCCCGCCCAGCAGGCACAACCCCTCGCGCCCGCCAAAGTCGACGCCCACGACCAGGCGCACGTAGCCGATCGCAACCGCCATCGATGCAAAGGAAACCAGCCACGAGCCGACAAAAATGCCGGCCAGCGACGCCGTCTTGGAAAGACCGCCCACGCAGCGGCGCGCGCCAAGGCCCGACAGATTAGGCTGCAAATCGACGACGCTCAAGGCGGCAAACTCGGCAGACATCATCGCGACCAGGCCAAAAAGCGCGTAATAGTAGATGACCGTGCCATCGGGCGTGGCACGAGTCAGGCTCACGCGGCGGGTTCCGCCCTCGAGAGACAGAGCGCGCGCAACCGCCTCCGGGTCGGCGAGCGCCGCCGGGTCATCTTGAGCAATCTGAGCCATGAGCTCGGCATTTTGCGTATACGAGCTTGCCACCGTTTCAAGGATGCTGCGGTCGGTAAGCACCGACGAGGCGCGCGAGCTGTCGTAACTCGATAGCAGCGTGAGCCTGGGCGTGCCCGCGGCATCAACCGTATAGATGCCCGCGACCTCGCCGGCCTTGAGCGCTTTGCGCGCGGCAGCCAAGTCTTCGTACTCGCTCACATCGAGCAGCTGATCGTCGCCTGCCTTGGCAAGCGAAGCTGCCACATCCTTAAAGGTCGAGGCATCCCAGGCCTCGTCCGCCACGACGGCCACCGGCACCGGATCGACCTTGCCGTCGGAGCTGAGGTTCGCAAACATAAACATGAACATCGTGGAAAGCGCGATGGGAAAGACCGCGCCCCAGACCCATGTGCTCGGCCGGCGCAGCAGCGTCTTGACCGTGATAATGATGGTGTTGAACATGGCCGCCCCCTAGTCGCGCAGCTCGCGGCCGGTGATCTCGAGGAACACGTCGTTGAGGGTCGGCGGTTCGGAATAGATGCGGCCGAGCGGCACGTCATGCGAGCGCAGCGCATCGAGAATGTCCGTCAGGTTGTGCGGGCTCGCTTCGCACGAAAACGTGAGCTGTCCCGCCGTTGCCGAAAGGTCCAGAACGTGCGGCAGGCTTGCGACGGCACCGAGCGCCGCACTCGGAACCTCGCCGACCTCGATTACAATCTTCTCGCCCATCTGAATCATGCGCTTGAGCTCGTCGTTAGTGCCCTGCGCCAGCACGCGCCCACCGTCCATGATCATGATGCGGCTGCAGATCTGCTCGACTTCCTCCATGTAATGGCTGGTATACACCACCGTGGCGCCCTCGTCGCGCAGGCGGCAGATGCCCTCCAGGATGGCGTTGCGGCTTTGCGGGTCGACCGCCACCGTGGGTTCGTCAAAAAAGATGAGCTCGGGCTTGTGCGCGATGCCGCAGGCAATGTTGAGACGACGCGCCAGGCCGCCCGAGAGCTTGCCGGGGCGGAACTTGGTAAAGTCGCCCAGGCCGACAAAGTCGATCGCCTCGTCCACCAGCGCGCGGCGGCGCTTGCGGTCGTTGACGTAGAGACTGCAGAAATAGTCGATGTTCTCGCGCACGGTGAGCTCGTCGAACACCGCCACCTGCTGCGGCACCACACCGATGCGGCGCTTGAGGTCGTAGCGGGCGGGCGTCATGCGCTCGCCGAACAGCTCGATGGTGCCCTTGTCGTAGGCGAGCAGCTGCAGGATGCAGTTGATGGACGTGGTCTTGCCCGAGCCGTTGGGGCCCAGCAGGCCAAAGATCTCGCCGGGAGCGATACTCAGGTTAAAGTGGTCGAGCGCAATAAGGTCGTCGTAGCGCTTGACGAGGTTTTCGACGTGGACGATGTCTGTCATGAGGCGGCCCTTCTGTTGCTTGCGGCCCGGTACGATTGCATCATCGCAGGAGCTGACGGCGCGCACCAGTGAGCTTTGTCACGAGTGCGGAGCTTGGTCGCGTGGCCTGCTGACGCGACCGCCCCGCCGCGTGGGAGGAATGTCACGGTTGCTCTGAGTGGCGCCTCCCCCGTGCGCGGCATCGCGTACAATACCCGTATGAACAGGCTATTCGACAAATCGATCGTGCTGGCGTGCTGCATCGCAGCCGCCACGGGCCTTGCTGTGGATGCTCGCCTGGTCGCGGCGTTTTGCCTTGGCGTTATCGCCACCTCGCTGGCCGAGGTCGCACAGGGAAACCGCGCCCGCCGTGCGAGCGAGGCCGTGAGCTACGCCTACATCATCGCGGCCGTCTTCGTGCCGCCGTTTGTGCCGTTTGCGCCTCTCGCCCTCTATGACATCGCGCGGCGCGTGCGCCGTGAGCACGCCTGGGTCGCGCTGGGCATTGGCTCCGCCTTTGCCTTTGCGCTCGTCGCGGACCTTCGCACCGACGTGCTTACCGCCCGAACGCTCCTGCTGACCGCCATCCTTTCGGTTGCCGCCACCTTGCTATCGCTACGTACCGCCCAGTTGGAGCGCGAGCAGCAGCACATGCGCCGTACCCGTGACGAGCTGCAGGAACGAGCCCTCGCGCTCGAAGCGCGCAACCGCGATCTTGCCGATCGCCAGGACTACGAAGTCGAGCTCGCGACACTCGCCGAGCGAGCCCGTATCGCGCGCGAGATCCACGATAACGTCGGGCACCAGCTCACGCGCGCCTCACTGCAGGCCGAAGCCCTGCGCGTGGTCCATGCCAACGAGCCCGGCGTTGCCGCCGATTTCGCCGACGTCAAATACACCGTTGACGAGGCGCTCCAGCTCGTGCGCGCCAGCGTCCACGCGCTCAACGACAATGCGACCAACCTCTCCGTGCAGCTCGAACGCATCGTTGAAGGCGCACGCTCGGACAGCGGTCCGCAGATTGAGCTTGAGGTTTTGGCCGAGCATGCGCCCGCCAACGTCGCCAACTGCTTTGCGGCGGTGCTGCGCGAGGCGCTTTCCAACGCCATGCGCCACGCCCATGCCAAAACCATAACCGTGCGGTGCATGGAGCATCCGTCGTTTTACCAGCTCATCGTTACCGATGATGGCGCGGACGCGACCCCGGCGAGCAGCAGCAACGTCGCAGAAGGCATGGGGCTCGTCTCCATGCGTGAGCGCGTCGAGGCGCTTGGCGGAACCTTCACCGCCGGCCTGCGCGCCGGCGCCCCCGGCTGGCGCGTGTTTGCCACCGTTCCCAAACAGCAAGGAGATGAGGCCCGATGAGGCTCATTGTTGTCGACGACGACCGCTTGGTAGTCGATTCGCTCAAGATTATCCTGGGCGTCCAGCCGCAGATCGAAGTGGTGGGCACCGGCGCCAACGGCAACGACGCGGTGGCACTCTACGCCGAGCACGCGCCCGATATCGCGCTGCTCGACATTCAGATGCCGGGGCGCGACGGCCTTTCGGCGGCGCGCGAAATCCTTGAGCACGACCCCGCGGCACGCGTGGTGTTTCTGACGACATTCTCGGATGACGAGTACATTGTATCGGCGCTCAAGCTGGGCGCCCGCGGTTACCTGATCAAGACCGATGTCGCCGCCATTCCACCGGCGTTGGCGCAGGTCATGGATGGCAAACGCGTGCTCGAGGGCAAGGCGATCGAGGATGTCGACTTTGACGGGGCGAACGCTGAGGCCGGTGCGACTCGCCGGCCCGCGGCCTTTGCCGGTCTGACCGACCGCGAGTTCGAAGTCGCCGAGCTCATCGCCCGCGGCCTCGATAACAAGGAGATTGCCGCCACGGCTTATATGGGAGAAGGCACGGTGCGCAACCACATCAGCTCGATCCTGGCCAAAATGGGCCTGCGCAACCGCACCCAAATCGCCATCGCCTACCTGCGAGGGTAATTACCCAACGGCCGACCGCCCCAGCATAGCAAAATGGCTGCCATCGATTTAATGCCATTTCAAAACTATGCCGGTTTACTACGATGAATCGACCACCTTCGACCACGGCAAATTGCGCGCTTGCAAAACCGCAGGTAGAACGCTTGCAATATTTAGAAAAATGCAGTCATGGTCGGGAATGTCAAATTCTTCGTAGTAAACCGACATAGTTTTGTTCGCGACGCCCCTGCACGAGTGCCTCCGCAAGCCTCGCGGGACCAAAATGATTCTTTTCCTTCCGCCCGCGGAGATCGGCAGACGGCGCCCGCCACGAAACCGGCCCATCTACTACGTTTGACTCGATACCCCCGACCATACCCGCTTTTCATGCAAAATCGCAGGCGTTCTACCTGCGATTTTTATTTCACATTACTTGCCATGGTTGAGGGTAGCGGCTTAAACGTAGTAGATGGGCCCATTTCGTGGCAGACGGGTCACGCGGCGGCCCTCGCAAGGACAAAATAATCCGTTTCCCTCTGTCCACGGGAGATCAAGGGCTGTTACGGATATGGTGCCATTTCAAAACTATGCCGGATTACGGGGCTAAAGTCGGAGCCCTCATCCATACCCCCTATTTTTGAAAAACAGCAAGCAATCTACCTGCGGTTTTATTATCGTGGTTTTCGATATGGTTGGGGATTCGCAATCCAGCCCCGTAATCCGGCATAGTTTTGTTAGCGGCGGCCCAACCGCGCGTTCAAGCGCGGGGCCGGCGGGGCAATTTTGCCCCGCCGGCCCGTCTACGCGTTATTCCGGCTTAGTTTCTACCGTGGGAGTCTTGTCCGCCGCAACCGGGGTACGGGCGGTGTCCATAGTCAGGCAGTGCTTGGGGCAGCTTTCGATACACTCGCCGCACACCACGCAAGCGTACGGATCAATCGACCACGTTCCGCCCTTGCGATCGACCGCAAGCGCGCCCGCCGGGCAGCGGCGCGCACACATGCCGCAGCAAATGCACACGTCCATGTCGTTGACGATATGCCCGCGCAGGCGCTCTGGTGCCGCGAGCTTCTCCTGCGGATAGCACACCGTGACCGGCTGCTTGACCATAGAGCCCAAGGCCGTCTTGGCAAATGTCAGCAAACTCATGCCGCGCCTACCTTTCCGTGCAGCTAATGCAGGGGTCGATGGTCAGGATAATCATGGGCACGTTGGCAATGAGCACGCCCTGCAGCGCATGCGTCAGACCCGCCAGGTTTTGCGACGTCGGCGTGCGCACGCGAAAACGGTCCAGGTTCTTGGTGCCGTTGCCGCGCACATAGTAGTACGCCTCGCCGCGCGGCTGCTCAATCACAACCTCGCCGCGCGCGCCGTCGACCGGTGTGAGCTTGGTGCGCCCGCCGATACCGTCGTGCGGAATCTTGCCCACAAGCTCCTTAATGATGTCCATGGCCTGCGTGACCTCGGCACAACGCACCTGGCAGCGGGCATAGCAATCGCCATCGGTGGCAACGATGGGCTCAAACGCAGCCAGGTCCGCATAGGCACCGTCGCCGAACATGCGCACGTCGTAGTCCACGCCCGAGGCGCGCCCAAACGGGCCGACCATCGAAAGCTCCAGCGCGTCCTTCTTGCTGATCACGCCCACGCCATGCAGGCGCTCGCCGCAGCTATTGTCGTCCAAAAACGTATGCACCAGGGCCTCGTAGTCGGGGCGCATGGCATCGAGCGCCTGGACAATGCCCGCCAGCTCGGAGTCCTCGATGTCGTGCTTAAGGCCGCCGATCTCGTTAATCGACAGAATCACGCGCCCGCCGCAAGTGCTCTCAAAAATCTTGAGTATCTGCTCGCGCAGGGTCCACGACCGATAGAACAGCGCCTCAAAACCAAAGGCGTCGGCGAGCAGGCCCAGCCACAGCAGATGCGAGTGGATGCGCGAAAGCTCGTGCAAAATGGTGCGGATATACTGCACGCGGCCGGGCACCTCGATATCGAGCATGCGCTCGCAGGCGCTGGCATAGCCGTAGCTGTGGCCCACGGCGCAGATGCCGCAGATGCGCTCGGCAATGTAGCCAAACTGATGCATGTCGCGCTTTTCGGTGAGCTTCTCGAGTCCGCGGTGCACAAAGCCGATCTGCGGAATTGCCTCGATGACGCGGTCGCCCTCGATCACCAGGTCCAGATGAAGCGGCTCGGGCAGCACCGGGTGCTGCGGGCCAAACGGAATTACGGAGCGATGAGCCATGGACCTTACGCCTCCTTTTTCTGCTTGTCGCGGGCGGCCTTGGCGGCAAGCGCCGCGCGAACCTTGGCCGCTTTCTCGGGATCCATGGCGGCGAGCTTTGCCTCCATCTCGGCAGCCTTGAGCGCGGCCTTCGCAGCAGCCTCATCGTGCTGAGCATCGGAGCCGGTTGCCGCAGCGGGCTGAGCGGCAGCAGCGCCCGCAGCAGCGCCCGCAGCATCGCCGGCGCCCGCAGCGCCCTCCCCTGCAGCAGCTGCAGCGGCGGCCTTTTCGG
>UQTR01000024.1 GCA_900544065.1 uncultured Collinsella sp. | reverse complement strand
GTCAGATGGGTATAAGAGACAGTTGGCGAGCTGCTGGTGGCAGACATCGCCGCACGCGACGGCCAGGTGAAGGTGAACGGCTGGCGCGACGGCGCGGGCGTGGCGCTCGACGACGCCGTGGCACAGCTCACCGAGCTGGGCTTTAAGCACTTGGTCTACACCGACATCGCGCGCGACGGCATGCAGACGGGCATCGACGTGGCGGCGTATCGCCATGTGGCTGAGGTCGCGGGTTTTCCCGTTGTGGCGTCGGGCGGTATCTCGACGCTCGACGACATCCGCGCGCTCGCCGCGGTGGGTGAGGACACCATCGAGGGCGCCATTACCGGTCGCGCACTCTACGAGGGCAACTTTACGTTGGCCCAGGCGCTGGCCGCCGCCCGAGGGGAGGAGTAGCCCATGCTTACCAAACGCGTGATTCCCTGCCTGGACGTCAAGGACGGTCGCGTGGTCAAGGGCGTCAACTTTGTGAGCCTGCGCGATGCGGGTGACCCGGTGGAGCTGGCCCGTGCCTACGACCGCGAGGGTGCGGACGAGGTCGTGTTCTTGGACATCACCGCGACGAGCGATAACCGTGCGACGACCATCGAGATGGCGGCGCATGCGGCCGAGGAGCTCGCCATTCCCTATACCGTGGGCGGCGGCTTTCGCGACCTGGCGGGCATGCGTACCATGGTGGCCGCCGGCGCCGACAAGGTGTCGCTCAACTCTGCAGCCGTGCGCGATCCGTCGTTGATCAGCCAAGCTGCCGCGGCGTTTGGCAGCCAGGCCGTGGTCGTGGCGATTGATGCCAAGCGTGTGGGGCTGCCCGGCGAGCCGGGTGCCGACAAGTGGGAGGTCTTCACGGCGGGCGGTCGCAACGCTACGGGCATCGATGCGGTGGCGTGGGCCGAGGAGGCGACTCGTCGCGGTGCCGGCGAAATCCTGCTCACCAGCATGGACCGCGACGGCACCAAGGCCGGCTTTGACCTGGCGCTCACCCGTGCCGTGGCGCGCGCGGTGCCGATTCCCGTCATCGCGAGCGGCGGCGTGGGCACGCTCGAGCATTTTGCCGAAGGCGTGATCGAGGGCGAGGCCGACGCCGTACTGGCGGCCACCGTCTTTCACTTTGGAACCTTCAGCATTCGCGAAGTGAAGGAATACATGGCGTCGCAGGGCATTCCCGTGAGGTTGGACTTCTAGTGCTGCGGGCTGCGCTGCGGCTTGCCCAGGCACCGCATCTTGCCGCTCAAACCGTCGCTCGCGTACCAAAGTACGCGTCGCTCCTCTTTCGCGGCAACCTGCGGCACCTGGACAACCCTCGCCGACCTGTGGGGTTTCGTTTGTTACTTGGGAGGAATGATGACTGAGGTGGTAAATGCTACCGAGCTTAAATACGACGCCCGCGGGCTGATTCCTTGTGTGGTTCAGCAGTATGACACCGGTGAGGTGCTTATGGTTGCTTGGATGAACGAGGAGTCGGTGGGGCTGACGCTCAAGACCGGGACCACGTGGTTTTGGAGTCGCAGCCGCCAGGAGCTCTGGAACAAGGGCGCGACGAGCGGCAACATGCAGGCGGTCAAGGAGCTCTGGGCCGACTGCGATAGCGATACGCTGCTGGTCAAGGTCGACTCGCCGGGTCCGGCCTGCCATACCGGCAACCGTACCTGCTTCTTTAAGCACATAAAGGGGGAAACACGATGAAGGTCGTGACGCCGTTCGAAGTCGCTGACTGCAACGCCGAGCTCCTCCGCGCGGGCGTGCCGTGCCGCGTGCACCTGACCGATGCCTGCGGGGCGCAGTCGCTTTGGCTCGAGGCCGAGAAGGAAAGGCTCGATGAGGCCCATGCCGTCATCGTCGAGTTCTTTGAGAAAAAGGGCGCAAAGCCTCGGTTCGATGAGACCGGTAATTACTTTACGCTGCAGTAACGAGAGGAAATAACCATGGGAGTCAGAACAGCTAACGTGCAGCCGGGAAACATCGGCGAGACGCTGACGGGACTGGCCGAGGTGATTCACGATCGTCGCGATGCATCGCCGCAGGAGAGTTATACCGCTCGCCTGCTGACCGACGTTGAGGACGAGCTGCTCAAGAAGCTTGCCGAGGAGGCGAGCGAGGTCATCATGGCTTGCAAGGACAACGACCACGACCACATTCGCTACGAGGCCGGCGACCTGATCTACCACCTGCTCGTAACCCTCGAGCGCTACGGCATCACCCTCGACGAACTAGCCGGCGAACTCAACGCCCGCCGCCACTAGTCGTTTAAGAACGTCCCCAATGACTAGTCTTAGGCGAGGAGCGTGGACTCCCATTCGCCGGTGGCGTGGGGGATATCGAAGGTTCGATAGCCGCAGTCGTAGGCGTGGGCCTGAGCCTCGCGGATGTTCCAGCAGATGTCGCAGGCGCGGTGCGCGTCCGAGCCAAAGGTGATCGGTACCTCGGCGTGGGCGAAACAACGCAAAAGGCCGGTCGTGGGGTAGTAGTCGTCGAGGCCCTTGCGCGGTGCGGCGGTCGAGACCTCAACGCGGCGGCCCGTGTCGTGGGCGCATTCAGCCATCTGCTCCCAAAGCGGCGTGGGGTCAAAGTCGGGCGCGAGGCCCTCTTTCGAAAAACGCATGACCAGGTCGGGATGAGCCATCACGTCAAAGTTGAGCGAGCTTTCGCAGGCGTGGCACCAGTCGTCAACGTAGCGCTTCCACACGCCGCGCACGCCCAGGTTCTCCCAAACATGCAGGTTGGTGTCGTCGTCGATCCAGCCACAGAGCGAATCGGGCGTATCGGGGCGAGCGACGTCTTCCGTTCCCGGCGTGCCCGCGGCGCCGGCCATGATATCGCCGGGGTCGCCGATCCAATGCACGCTGCCCAGGCGCACCATGGCGCCTTCGGACCAGCGCTCAACCAAGGGCTCGCAGCCTTCGTACCAATCGCATTCAAATCCATAGATCAGCTCGAGCTTCGGCGCGATCTGCGCGGCGAGCTTGCGGGCTTCCTCAAATACCAAGCGATGTGCCGGCAGGTCGCCCTCGACAACCTGCACCTCGCAGTTGGCGTCCATGCTGGCAGGCAGAGTGAGGTGGTCGGTCGAGACCATGACCTGGCAGCCAGCGGCCGCAGCAGCGCGGATGTTCTCCTCAAACGAGGCGTGCCCGTCCGAAAAAGAGGTGTGGGTATGGCAATCGACCAGCGGGCATGCGGACATGGCGACTCCTTTGCAGTTGGCGAATCCGCTCCATTGTAACGGCGCGGCGTCTAACGCGCCGGGCACGCTGCGAGTCGAAATCGAGTGGAAAGGCTGCGCGGCGCATGAGGTTTGTCGCGCGGCATCGGCCCCGCTCCAAAACATGTACATCAGCCTCCAAAACCGTCAAAAAATGACATGTTTGGAGGCTGACGTACATGTTTGGATAGGGGCGAGGGCGGCGACGGACGAAAGTCACGCCTGTGCCACGTCCGATGTGCTAGCGTTTGGATGAATAAAACGAGCCCGTGCGGAAAGGATCCGGACCGTATGCAACGTGGAAGTACATCTCCGCTGTCCCGCGAGACCGATGCGCCCGAAACCATCGTCAAGCTGGAGTGCGACATCGACGATGCGTCGCCCGAGGTACTCGCCTATGCCGCCGACCGCTTGCGCGAGGCGGGCGCCCGCGAAGTGCACTGGCTGCCTCTCTACTGCAAAAAAGGTCGTCCCGGCTGGCAGCTGCAGGTAATCTGCGCCCGCGAGGACATTGACCGCCTACAGATGATCATCTTTTTGGAAACCACGACCAACGGCATCCGCCGCCAGGTGATGGAACGCGTCTGTCTGCCGCGTCGTTTTGAGCAGGTGGCGACGCCTTGGGGCGAGGTGGCCGTCAAAGTAGCCACCCTGCCCGACGGCAGTGAGCGTGCGGCGCCCGAGTACGAGGACTGCTCCCGCCTCGCTCGCGAGCACAACGTGCCGCTCCAACGCGTGATGCAGGCGGCCCAGAGCGCGGCGCTGCGATTTGAATAGCGCGGCCGGCGACATTCCGCGCCCAGTCATATCAACCCCACCCGAAAGGACCACCATGAAATACCTCATCGCCTCCGATATCCACGGCTCGGCATACTGGGCCAAGCGCCTCGTCGCCGCCATCGAGCGCGAGAATCCCGACCGCATCGTGCTGCTGGGCGACCTGCTCTACCACGGCCCGCGCAACGACCTGCCGCGCGATTACGCCCCCAAGCGCGTGATTCCGCTGCTCAACGCCTTGGCCGACCGCATCATCGCGGTGCGCGGCAACTGCGATGCCGAGGTCGACCAGATGGTGCTCGACTTCCCCGTCATGGCCGACTACGCCACGCTGTTCGACGAGACCGGCCGCGAGCTGTTCCTGACGCATGGCCACGTCTTTGGCGCCGGCATGCACAACAGTGTCGACCACGCGCCCGCGCTGCCCGAGGGGTCCGCGCTCGTCTACGGCCACACACACATCAAGGTTAACGAGGAAAGCGCCGCGCACCCGGGCCTGTGGCTCTTCAACCCCGGCAGCGTGAGCATTCCCAAGGACGGCACGCACAGCTACGGCATCTACGAGGGCGGCGCGTTCCGTCACGTGATCATGGAGGAGGACTAACCATGGCGCAGCACACGGCTCAGCAAAATGCCGAGGGCTCGCGCAATCTGTCCACGCTGGTCGACGCGTCGGCCGAGCTGCAGCATCTGGTGCAGACCATCTGGCGTCTGCGTCAGCCCGATGGCTGCCCGTGGGATCGCGAACAGACGCATCAGAGCATCGGCAAGAACATGATCGAGGAAGCCTACGAGGCGCTCGATTGCATCGAGGCGGACGACGCGGCGCATCTGCGCGAGGAGCTCGGCGACGTGCTCATGCAGGTAGTGCTGCATGCGCAGATTGCGGCGGACGCCGGTGAGTTTACGCTGGCCGATGTGGCACGCGATATCGACGCCAAGCTCATCCGCCGTCATCCGCACGTGTTTGGCGATGTGGATGCCGATAACTCCGACGAGGTGCTCAAGATCTGGGACGAGGTTAAGCTTGCCGAGAAGGCTGCCAAGGACAAGGCCGTGGTAGCAGGCGAGGCTGCGCCCGAGGGCCTGCTCGACGGCGTGCCCACGCATCTGCCGGCATTGATGCAGGCCCAGAAGGTGTCGCGCAAGGCAGCGGCCGTGGGCTTTGAGTGGGAGACGGTCCAGGACGTGTGGGACGAGGTCGCCGAGGAGCGTGCCGAGTTTGAGGCCGAGGCTCCCGGCTCGCCCGAGCGCGAGATGGAGTTTGGCGACCTGCTCTTTTCCCTGGTCAACGTTGCGCGCAAGGAGGGAATCGACGCCGAGAGCGCTCTGCGCGCCAGCACGGCAAAGTTCCGCCGTCGTTGGGCCGCGATGGAGCAGATGGCGGCCAACGCCCATGTGGATCTGGCTGAGCTTTCGACCCACGGCCTCAACGACCTCTGGGATGCCGCCAAGGCTGAGGAGTAAGACTGCGGGAACGACGGGCTGACATGCCCTATCGTTCCCGCTAAATTTTTCGAAAAACAATTGTATCCCTCGGCTAACTTAGGGCATAATGCAAAAAGTGCGACAAGGCTAACTTGCAAACCAAAGCGCCACATTGGCGCAATGCCGTGTCGCCAATCATTCAACCCGTTTCCAAGTGAGAGGGAGACAACATGAGCGATATTTTGGATGTCTACGGTCGCGAGGTGCTCGACAGCCGCGGCAACCCTACCGTCGAGGTCGAGGTCGTACTCGAGGACGGCAGCTTCGGTCGCGCGATGGTGCCTTCGGGCGCTTCGACCGGCGCCTTTGAGGCCTGCGAGCTGCGCGATGGCGACAAAGGCCGCTACCTGGGCAAGGGCGTCTCTCAGGCCGTCGAGCATGTCAACAACGAGTGCGCCGATGCCGTTGTGGGCCTCGATGCCTTCGATCAGCGCGCCGTCGATGCCGCGCTGATCGCCGCGGACGGTACCCCCAACAAGACCAAACTCGGTGCCAACGCCATCCTGGGCGTGTCGCTGGCCGTCGCCCGCGCCGCGGCCGAGTCGGCGGGCTTGTCGCTGTACCAGTACCTGGGCGGCGTCAACGCCCACCTGCTGCCCACGCCCATGATGAACATCCTCAACGGCGGCGTGCATGCCGACAACAACGTGGACTTCCAGGAGTTCATGATCATGCCCGTGGGTGCTCCGAGCTTTGCCGAGGGCCTGCGCTGGTGCGCCGAGGTCTACCACACCCTTAAGGGCGTGCTGCACGAGGCCGGCCTGGGCGGCGGCGTGGGCGACGAGGGCGGCTTCGCGCCCAACCTCAAGACCAATGCCGAGCCGTTCGAGTACATCACCAAGGCCGTGGAGAAGGCCGGCTTTAAGCCCGGCGTCGACTTCATGTACGCCATGGACCCGGCATCGACCGAGTTCTACAACGCCGAGACCGGCATGTACGAGCTCAAGGGCGAGGGCGTTGAGTACACGAGCGCCCAGATGGTCGATTACTGGGAGAAGCTCGTCGACACCTATCCCATCATCTCCATCGAGGACGGCATGGCCGAGGAGGACTGGGACGGCTGGGTCGAGCTTACCCGCCGCATTGGCAACAAGGTGCAGCTGGTGGGCGACGACCTGTTCGTCACCAACACCGAGCGCCTCAAGAAGGGCATCGAGCTGGGCGCCGCCAACGCGATCCTGGTCAAGGTCAACCAGATCGGCACGCTCACCGAGTCGCTCGAGGCCATCGAGACCGCCAAGGAGGCCGGCTACGCCTGCATCGTGAGCCACCGCTCCGGCGAGACCGAGGACTCCACCATTGCCGACCTGGTCGTGGGCGTCAACGCCGGCCAGATCAAGTCGGGCGCCCCGTGCCGCAGCGACCGCATCGCCAAGTATAACCAGCTCATCCGTATCGAGGACGAGCTCGAGGGCAGCGCGCGCTACGCTGGTAAGGCCGCGTTCTACAACATTCGCTAAACGGGCGAATTTGGCGAGGGGGAGGCTGACTCGGTTCCTCCCCGCCTTGGCTGGATGCCGCAAAGAACTATGGGCGCTGGGCCATACGGCTCAGCGCCTTTTTTATGTCGAGCAAAGGCTGGCGAAGGCGGTGCGGGCGCTCGTGCTATAACTAAAGGACTTAGCGCAAACAAACCTCAACCGCACAAGGCGCACATGGATCAGATTTACGACAACAGGTACTATTCCGCCGGTTCGCGCGAACCGTCACCTCGCCGTGCGCATTCGGTGCAGCTTGGCGGGTCTGGTTATGCTGGCGCTGATCGCTCCAGGTATAGCTCGCCGGCGACTTCGCATCCCAATGCTCAGCCAAATAGTTCCTCGGATTGTCCGGTGCGCCCATCGCGTTCCAAGCATGAGTCGCGCCCTTCGACCCAGACATCCGACAAGCCGCGCCGTCCCTCAAGTCGTCTTTCCGGCTCGGACTTTATGCACTACGCCAACGACAACGCAGCGGTCAAGGCAATTTACGACTTTACCCACGGTCCTCAGCGAGGGCTATTCATCGGCATTGTCGTTGCCCTGGTGCTCGTGAGCCTGTATTTCCCCGTGCGCGATCTGTACGTGGCAAAGCGCTCGAGCGATATCTTGGCCAAGCAGGTCGAGATTCGTCAGCAATACAATGATGAGCTGCAAAAAAGCGTCGACAAGCTGCTCTCGGAGGAGGGTATCAAGGACGCGGCATCCGAGGACTTGGGCCTGGTGATGCCCGGCGAGAAGAGAATTGAAGTGCAAGGTCTGGACGACGATTCGGATTCGTCTTCGAGCAAGAAGTCGTCGAACGCCAAGAAAGCCAGCGAAGTTGCCAAGGAAATCGAAGAAGTCGGTAAGGACGCGCCGTGGTACATCCAGGCGCTCGACATGCTGTTTGGGTTTAACGGTGTCGAGGGCCAGACGGTCGTGTCCAACGGCAAATAGCGCCCAGAGGGGAGCCCGCAATGGCAGATTGCAAACGCTATAAGGTAGCCGCGATCGACCTGGGAACGGTGTCGTCGCGACTGGTGTTGGCCCAGGTCGAGGGCGGGGCGATCGTGGAATCGTCCAAGCATACCGAGATCACCGACTTGGGCGAGGGCGTGGATGCGACGGGGCGCTTTTGCGAGGCGGCTGTCGAGCGTGTGCTCGCTGCGTGTCACATGTTTGTGGATGAGACCCGTGCCTTTGGGGCCGCGTGCATCTGCACCACGTGCACGAGCGCCGCGCGCGATGCGTCCAATGCCGCGCTGCTGCTGGACGGCCTGCGCGATCTGGGGCTTGAGCCACAGGTGATTCCGGGCGAGGTCGAGGCGCGCCTGACGTTTTTTGGCGTGGCGCACGACTTTGCTGGCGAGCGCATCATTGTTGCCGATTCGGGCGGCGGATCCACGGAGCTCGCGACGGGCGTCTATGCGCCGGAGCGTGGGGTCTTTGCGCTGGAGGGCACGCGTTCGCTGGACATCGGTTGTCGCCGCGTGACGGAGCGGTTCTTCTCGGCGCTGCCGCCTGCGGACGGCGAGCTTGCTGCCGCTGCCGCGTGGGCAGGTGAGCAGTTCGCCGCCTATTTTGAAGGCCTGCCCAGCGACTTTGAGCGCGCCGAACGCTTGGTCGCAGTGGGCGGCACGGTGACTACGCTGGTGGCTCTGATCCACGAGCTGGAGCCGTACGATTCGAGCTTTGTGCACCTGCGCGAGCTTTCGCTGGATCAGGTTTCGGCCGCTATTGAGCGCATGTCTGCGCTGGATGTCGCAGGCATTGCCGCGTTGCCAGGCGTGCAGCCCAAACGCGCGGGCGTGATCTTGGCTGGCGCCGTGGTGATCCGCGAGCTCATGCGCGCTGGCGGCTACAAGACGCTCACTGTAAGCGAGAACAGCCTACTTGCCGGCATGGCCGCCACCATCAACGAGGCTCTCGACGGCGCCGCCCCCACCATCGCCTGGACCCCCAGCCTGAGTGCCCTTTAAAAGTAGTCAAAAAAGCTCTGTCCCAAATGAGCTGTTCTGCGGATGACGGCATCTAAAAGAAACGAGCCCGCATCCCTGGGGGACACGGGCTCGAAAGCTCCATATGGTAGGGGCGGTGGGACGTCTGCGTATTTGCTGCGCAAATCCGCACCGGCTTCGGTCGCCTGCCGGCGCCCTCGCCGGCTCGCTACGGACGCTGCGCGTCCGCTTAACGCTCGCCCCCTCGCGGGTTCGAGCCCCACCGGCATCTAGAAGAAACGAGCCCGCATCCCAAAGGAATACGAGCTCGTAAGCGTCATATGGTAGGGGCGGTGGGACTCGAACCCACAATCCTTGCGGCGAGGGATTTTAAGTCCCCTGCGTATGCCAATTCCGCCACGCCCCCGTAAGACTAGAAGTCTAGCACAAGCCGTCCGTTACGCGTTGACGGCCATCGAGTGCTGGCCCGACTTTTCCAGGAACTCTTGGAACTTGGCCTCGTCGCCTTTGTTCTTGTACTGCAGGGCCAGCAGGTATTCCAGGCGGCAGCTCTTGACCTTATCGTCGCCGGCCTCCTCGAGCATGCGCTCCAGCTCGGGAATGTCGTTGTGGCGCTTGAGGATCATCGTGTCGTACATCAGTTGGCATTCGTGCGCGACTGCCTCGGCCTGGCCGCCCTCAAAGCCCTTGATCTCGTGCAGGAGCTCCTTGGACTTTTTGCGGTCCTCCTGGCCAACGTAGTAGTTAAAGGCTTTGATCACCAGGTCGACGCGCTGCATTTTGGGCAGATTGAGCCCCAGCAGCAAATCGAACATCTCGTCGGCGCGCTTGTGGTCCTCGCGCAGCAGATAGGAGTTCAGGCGCAGGTAGTCGCGGTTATAGCGCGGGTACAGCATGCTGGTGAGTTTGGCGTCGAGCAGGCGATCGAACTCGTCCCACTGCTTGGCAGCCATAAGCTGTTGCAGGCGCTTAAACGTGGTGCGTTTTTTGACGCTAAAGAACACCGACACGGCGATACAGATGATAACGACGGTGGTCCAGAGTGTGCGGGAATCGGGCATATTAGGGTCCTTAGTCGCTCACAAAGCGAGCGGTATGACAACACGTACTAGATGTATTATACGCAGCGCGCAAGCAAACTGGCATAAAAGCGCATCGAGGCCGAGTGCCATCGCTCGCTGCGGTACACTTACCTAAAGTAAACCATGAAGGGAGACATTACCTATGAAGAAGATCGTTTTGGCTTGCGGCGCTGGCGCTGCTACTTCCACGCTCGTTGCCCAGAAGGTCGCCACCATGCTCGACGCCAACGGTTACGCCGACAAGTACGAGATCGTGCAGTGCGCCATCTCCGAGGCCAAGGACGTTTGCGACGAGGGCGCCGACCTGCTGATCGCCACCACCGTTGCCCCCGAGGGCCTTACCTGCCCGTACGTGAGCGGCGTGCCCTTCATGACCGGCATGAACCGCGTCGCTGCCGAGAAGGCCGTCCTCGACGTCATGGCTCAGTAGGCGTCGCCTCTATGAGTGAGCAGAACGCCAACCCGGTTGAGCTCTTTGGCATGCGCGTCGCCCATGTGGGCATCAACGCCACCGATCCGTCCGACGCCCTAGAGATCGCGGAGCTGTTCTCGACGATGATGGGCCTGCCCGTTATCGAGACCCCGGTTTCGTACTTCAACGATTCGCTGGTCGAGGTCATGAAGCAGAACGGTCGCGGCACCAAGGGTCACATCGGCTTTGCCGTCAACGATATCGATGCTGCCGAGAAGTGGTTTGCCGAGCGCGGCCTCGAGGTCAACGAGGAGTCGCGCGCGCTGCTGCCCGACGGTGGCACCAAGCTCGTGTACTTTAAGCGCGAGTTCGCCGGCTTCGCCGTGCACCTGTGCCGCGAGTAGCGCACAGGCTGCCATAGCTAACGAAAAAAGGGGTAAGGCCGCGTGGCCTTATCCCTTTTTTATGCCGTGAGGCCGTCTGGTGGACTGTTGAAAATCGAAGGTGAATGGTTTTCCCGAGAAGTGAACGAGCAAAATCGGACCCCCGAAGTATCGACACTTTTGGGGCGGAATTTCCTGCAGTTTCGTCGAGTTTTTCCTGCGGTTTTGGCGCCAAAAAGTGTGGATGCTTCGGGGGTCCAAAATAGGTCGTTCACTTCGCGGAAAAGTATTCACCTTCGTTTTTCGCGCAGACACGGATCCGGCCGCCGCAACGCAAAACGGGGCCCGCGCGCAGCGCAGACCCCGTCGTGAGAGGTTATTCCCGGAATATTAGTACTGCTCGATGCCCATGTAGCGACGAACCTCGGGGCTGTGGTCAAACACCTTGCCGCGCGCGGCGCGCAGCTCGCAGCTCATGTTGTAGAAGAAGATCGGCTCCAGGTACGAACGCACGCTGGCGGGCACCTCGCCCACGCCGTACTCAAGTGCGTCGAGCACCATAATCGCATCGGTGTGCGTGTTGAGGAATGCAAGTGCGCGCTCCTCCATGGGGCGACACTCGCCCGATCCGAGCTGCACAAAGTAGAACACGCCGGGCTCGGTGGCCTCGAACGGGCCGTGGAAGTACTCGCCGGAGTGGATGTAGCAGCAGTGCTGCCACTGCATCTCCATGAGCGAGCAGATGGCCATGGCGTAGGTCTGGCTAAAGTTGGGGCCAGAGCCCAGGATATAGAAGAACTTGTGCTGCTGGCAGAGCTCGGCAAAGCGGGCGCCCAGCTCGGCGTTGACCTTCTCGCGGGCGGCGGGCAGCAGCGCATCCATCTTCTTGAGGCCCTCGTACATGTCGGCAAGCGCCTCGTAACCCTCCTGCTGGTCGAGCAGCTCGGCAGCGATCAGAGCGCCGATGCCCTGCGGCACCTCGGCCTGCGGCACGCCCTCGCCCCAGGGGTAGACCCAGGTGGTCCACTTGCCGTTGTCGATCTTGGAGCCCTCGCAGTCGGTCATGGCGACGACCTCGGCACCGGCGGCCAGCGCCATCTCGCAGCCGTCGACGACCTCCTGCGTGTTGCCGCTGTGGCTGCAGGCGATGACGAGCGACTTCTCGCCAAGACTCTTGGGAGCCATCAGGCAAAACTCGCGTGCCGTGTAGACTGTCGAGGTAAACGTGGTGGCCTCGCGCTTGAGCAGTTCGTTAGCCGGCATCAGGTCGATCATCGAACCGCCGCAGGCGATCCAAAAGACGTTCTCGATCTTGCCCTTGCGCTCGATGACTTCCTGAACCAGATCATGTGCGTTCATCCTGATGTTCCTCCTTGTGGGGTGGCTTTGAGCGACGGCAGCTCGTGCCTGCTGTCGTTCTATGTTGTCCTATTTATAACACGCGTAACAACGCCCGTGAAGTCATCTCGGCAAATTTGTTCTATGTTGTTCTATCTGTGGACGTTAGATGTCGAAGACGTAGCGCGAGCCCACAATCTTTTGGCGACCGAGCAACAGAGGGTGCCCACCGGCGTCGGTAAAGTAGGCCTCCATATAGAAGAGCGGCTCACCGACCGGCACCTCCAGCAGCGGGGCCGTTTGGGCATCGGCAAGCGCAATCTCCACGGTGCAGGGGTCGGACTTGAGCGGCGCGCGACCCGAATGCTCGGCAACGAGCACAAAGATGGAATTGTCCGTGAGGTTCTTGTCGGCAAGCGTCTGCAGATAGGGATGGTCGGCGAGCACAAAGGCGTTGTTCTCAAGCATAACAGGGATGCCGTCGGCTGTGCGCACGCGTTCGACCACGATAAGCTCGCAGCCGGGCTCCACGCCAAAGAACGCCGCATCCTCGTGCGTCGCTGCGACCACCGTGCGCGACACCAGACGCGCACCCGGCACCATGTCGTTGGCAGCACAACCCTCAGTAAAGCTCTGGACGTCACCCTTCTGGCGAATCTTGCGCTTGAGCTTGGGAGCGCACACAAAGGTGCCCCTCCCCTGCTGGCGGTTGAGATACCCCGCACGCGACAGCTCCTCGATGGCGCGACGCACGGTGACGCGCCCCACGCCGTAGGACTTCGCGAGCTCCATCTCGGAAGGAATGCGCGAGCCGGCAGCGTACACGCCGCGCGCGATCTCGCCCTTTAGGTCGTCCATGACCTGCTGGTACAGCGGCACGGCGGACACGTCAGTACGGTCGGTCTTGCTATCGAAAGCCATCGTTACGCTCCATCCCGCGCATGCTCGGACTCAAACTCTTCAATTGCCGCCATAAACTGCTCGCCAAAGGCGTCGGCTTTTTTCTCGCCAATGCCGTTGACCTGGATCAGCTCGTCGCGCGTCTGCGGGCGTAGGCGGCACAGGCCGCGCAGGGCCTTGTCGGAAAAGACCATATACGGCGCCATCTCCAGCTCCGCAGAGATCTCCTTGCGGAGGGCACGCAGGCGCTCGAACAGCTCGGCATCATCGCCCACGCGCGGGCGTTGATCCAGCTCGGCCTCCTCGCGCAGCAGATCCACCGCATGGCGGGCGCGGGCCGAGGCCTTGCGCTTGGACGCGCGACGCTTAACGGTAAAGGCAAACGCCTCATCCTCGACCTCGGTGGCACGCGGGCCCAGCCCCACGACCGGGTATTGCCCCTGCGAGGTGGCCAGGTAGCCGCGGCCGCACAGCTGGCCGATGATGTCCTTGATGCGCCCGACCGATTCGCCCGACAGCTCACCGTAGCCGCAGTCCTCGTCCAAATGCATCTGGCGAATGCGCTCGGTGTTGCCGCCGTGAAGCACATCGGCGATGAGCGACTTGCCAAAGCGCATGGGACGCGTGGCCACATAGCGCACGGTGGCGCGGGCCATATCGGTGACGTCCTCGACCTCGAACTGCATCAGGCAGTTGCTGCAGTTGCCGCAGCCCTCGGCGTCGTCCGTGGCGGTGGCGCCCGCACCAGCCGCAGCAGCATGCTCGGCCGCGGCTTCGTCGCCAAAGTAGCGCAGCATGTATTCGCGCAGGCAGCCGGTGGTATTGCAGTAGCCCTCCATCTGGCTGAGCAGTCGATAACGGTTCTGGAGCGCCCACGCACGCTGCTCGTCGTCGAGCGCCTCGTCGACCGCATCGCCGCGGTCGATCAAAAAGCGGCGCATACGAAAATCGTTACCGTTCCACAGCAAGTGACAGCTGGCCGGATCGCCATCGCGGCCAGCGCGGCCCGCCTCTTGGTAGTATGCCTCGATGCTCTCGGGCACGTTGTTGTGGATCACGTAGCGCACGTTGGGCTTGTCGATGCCCATGCCAAAGGCGTTGGTGGCAACCATCACCTGAATGTCGTCGTCGATAAAGGCACGCTGGCTCTGGCAGCGGGCGTCGTTGCCCATGCCGGCATGGTAACGGCCCACGCGAATGCCGCTGGGTCCCAGCGCCTCGGCAAGCTCGCCCGCCAGCGCGTCGACCGTCTTGCGGGTCGAGCAATACACGATGCCGCTCTCGCTCGAATGAGCGATCACGTAGTCGCGCACCCAGGCGGTCTTGGCCTTATCGCCCATCTCCTCGCAACCAAAGTAGAGGTTCTTGCGATCGAAGCCCGTCACTACCGTCGCGGGATTTTGCAGGCCGAGCATCTGCTGAATGTCCGCGCGCACGCGCTCGGTCGCCGTGGCGGTAAACGCCGCCACGATGGGGCGCTGCGGCAGGGAATCAATGAACTCGCGAATCTGCAAGTAAGCGGGACGGAAATCCTGGCCCCACTGGCTCACGCAGTGAGCCTCGTCAATGGCCACGAGCGGAACGCCAATGCCACCGTCCGCCGCGGCTTCCTGCGCAAAGGCTAAAAAGCGCGGCTCGAGCAGACGCTCGGGTGCCACATACATAAGCTGATAGCGGCCCTCGCGCGCCCGCTTGAGCACGGTATTTTGCTGAGCCGGCGTAAGGCTGGAGTTGAGATAGCTGGGCCGCGCACCCGCCGCGAGCAACGCACGGGTCTGGTCCTCCATAAGCGACAGCAACGGGCTCACCACAAAGGTGATGCCGGGCAGCATGAGCGCGGGCACCTGGTAGCAGATAGACTTGCCGGCGCCTGTGGGCATAACGCCGAGCGCATCGCGGCCAGCAAGAATCGCATCCACCATGCGGTCCTGCCCCGGGCGAAACGAGGTGTAGCCAAAATAGGCGCCGAGCGTGTCGAGCGCCATCTGCTGCATGCTATCGGTCATGGTTTCCTAACGTCTAAGTCATCTGCCGCCGATTATACGCCGCCACGCGGACCGGCGTCGCCCGGCTGTCAGCCACGCTCATTCTGCGGGTAATCATTGGAGACGTTCTTGAATGACTAGTCGTTTAAGAACGTCCCCAACGACTAAGGAGTGTCCCCAGGTGCCGGCACAAAAGGAACGTCCCCAAGTGCCGGCCCGGCAACGTCAATGTTCTGGCAACGACAGCGAAAGCCCGCCAGAGCGAGCAAGGTGCCTTGAAGCGAGGCGGCATTGACCTTCTGGTCATGCCGCCGAAGTTGAAAGGCAGATTGCCGCCCTGGCGGGCTTGCAGCGTCGGCCGGTCCGCCGTTCGGTAGAACGGCGGAACCCCAAAGCTACATCACCATAACGTAGCGCGATCCCACGTAGTACTGCTTACCCATCAGGACCGGCTCGCCATTGGGGCCGATAAAGCCGGCACGCAGGTTGAGCAGTGGATCGTGCGGAGCAATGCCCAACTCGGCCGCCTGCTCGGTATTGGCACGAACGGCCTCGACCGTGCGGTAACCAACCGAGACAATCGGCGTTCCGCCAACACGCTCGACCTCGGCAAAAATCGACTTGTCCTCAAGATCGGCCGTCAACAGCTCACGGTAGGCGTCAAACGGCACAAAGATGTTCTCCTCAAAAATGGGCTCGCCGTCGGCCGTACGCACGCGCTTGATGTGCAGCAGCAGCGCGTCCTTCTGCAGGCCAAAGAACTCCATCTCGTTTTGACGTGCCGGCACAATCTGGCGATCGACCACATGCGCGCCCGCCTTCATGTCATTATCGGCACACAGCGCGGTAAACGTCTGCAGCGTCGAAGCGTGGAACTGGCGGTTGATGTGCGGCGTGGAGACAAAGGTGCCACGGCCCTGCTGCTTAACCAGGTAGCCATCGGAGCACAGCTCCTCGACGGCGCGGCGCACCGTAATGCGGCTCACGTCGTACTGCTCGGCTAGCTCAAGCTCGGACGGAATACGCTCCTTGGGTGCATAAACACCTTTCTCGATCGCGTCCTTGATTTCGTCATAAATCTGCTGGTAAAGCGGTGCATTTTTGGGCGTAGGCATATCTAATCACTCTTATCGAAATATTGAAATAACTAATACGTATATAACGTCTAGTTTCATGTTACCTCAGTTTGATAAAACGATACACCGCATACAGCAAATCCTTACCTGCCGTCGTCCTGCTGCAGGCTGTCCTGCTCGCTGAGGCGCGCCTGCCTGCTGGCCATGCGCGCGGGCTTGTCGGGATCGGGAACGGCCGTGGGCATGGGCTCGTCGACATGACCGCCCCACCAGCCGCCCACAAAGTTGAGCGTGTGGAACACATTGATCACGGCGCCGGGATCAATGTCACACACCAGCTTGATAATGTCCTGACTCTCGTAGGTCGAGACAACGGCGTGCAGCAGATACATCTTTTCGCGGCTGTATCCGCCGATGACCTCGGCACAGCTAATGCCATGCTGAAAATGGTCAACATAGGCGGTCATGACCTCGTCCGCCTTGCGCGTCGTGATCTGCAGCGTCACGCGGTCGTAGCGACGATAGAAGCTGTCGATGGTCTTGGTCGAAATAAACTGGAACACAATGGAATACGCCGCCTTGTCCCAGCCAAACATAAAACCAAAGATCGCCAGAATAAAGCAGTTAAAGCCAAAGATGACGCCCCAGATAGTCTTGCCCGTGTGGTTGGAGACCCATAACGCGATAAAGTCGGTGCCGCCGGTAGATGCACCGGATTTAAGCGCGATGGCAGCGCCCAGACCCGAGACCACGCCGCCAAAAATGATGAGCATGATCTTGTCGCCCAAAAACGGAGCGAAGTGAAAGACGTTGAGAAACAGCGATGAGAGCACGACCTGCATCATCGAGAAGATGACGAAGCGCTTGCTAATGCCGCTCCAGCATAGGAGCGCCACGGGGATGTTGAGCGCGAGCATACCGAGCGAGATGTCGATGTGAACGCCGCCGAGCGAAGTAACGCGATCGAGCAGGACCGCGACGCCGGTAAGACCGCTCGGAAGCAGGTCGGCGGGTTGAATGAACGCCTGGATCAGGAATGTCTGGAGAACGGCAGAAATCGTGACCGCCACGGCAGTAATGGCGCGGCGGACGATGGTAAGGCGGCCGAGCACGAGCACGCGGTCCGTGAGCTGATCGATGGCGTTCGCCACGTAGGCTCCTTTCGAAGGCAAATCTAGTTGTGAGGCATGCCGGCGATTGTAGCACGGAGCGTACGGGGGCGCTTCAATTCACTCTCCCTCGACAACCAAAGCGGGACCAGCAACCCCCACGACCAAAGGCCCAAATTACAAGTGAGTAGACTTTTTACGATCTGTCGAGCACACCCAAAACCGCCACCCCTGTGACCTGCGGTTTTACAAAGGAAGATATGCATTGTGCTCGACCTGCGCCAAAAAGTCTACTCACTTAGCCCGAATCGAAGCCAAACGGATCAAAAAGGAACCAAATTGAGCCAATCCACCGCAAAAAACGTTTGAACCCGTGCTGCTCGCGGCGGATTGACACTACAAAGCGGCCAAAATGTCGGTCAGATTATCGATAACGGCATCGGCTCGCGATTGATCGAGGTTAACGCCCTCGTGCGGACGCAGCGCCAGGACGCGGGCGCCGGAACGTTTGCCAGCCTCGATACCCAAAGGCGAATCCTCGATAACCAGGCACTCGGCGGGCTCCACACCCAGCGCTTCCATGGCGCGCAGGTAGATCTCGGGGTCGGGCTTAAACGCGCTGCACTCGTGACCGCTGATGGTGTAATCCAGCACATCGGCAATGCCAGCAATCTCCACCAGCTCGTCGATCAGCTCGCGATAGGACGAACTCGCGATGGCACACTTCACGCCACGCTCGTGCAGCTCGCGCATCACCGGCTCCGTCTGCTCGTTGAGCAGCTCGGCATACGGAACGGGGTGATCCGGGCTGTAGACCTGCTTGTACTCCACGCGCAGACGCTCGCGCAGCTCAACATCGTCGGGCACCAGCGCCTCCCAAATGGCAGGCTCGTTAGATCCCGAAAGATCGGGGATCTCGTCAAAATGGAACCCCTTCTCTTCCATAAACGCCACGCGACGACGGTTGTAGAACCACTCGGTATCGACCAGCACGCCGTCCATATCAAACAGCACTGCTTTGATCATACGCATCTCCTCCCACCTGCCAAAAAGGGACAGGTTTATTTTGGTAGGTTTTATCTGGGGTTTTGCGACGCGACAGACACGCCCTCCCCAAAGCAAAAAGGGGACGGGGCACAAACCCCATCCCCTCTCAATCAACCCGTAAGGTTTACTTACTTGTGATTAGTAGGAAAGCTTCCACATGTAGCGACGCATGGTCAGCGGGTGCTGACGGGCCTCGGCGATCTGGTTGCCGTACTCGCGCATAACGGCGAGGTGCAGCAGCGGGTTGAAGTAGGTGATGACGCTCGCCGGCACGGCGTCGGCCAGACCGTAGTCCTTGGAGTCGATCAGAGCGACCTTGGCGCCCATGCGCTCAAGGAAGGTGAGGGCGCGGGCGTCCATCGGACGGGTAGCACCATCGGACATGAAGAAGACGTAGGGCTTACCCTCGGTGGAAACCTCGAACGGGCCGTGGAAGTACTCGCCGGTGTTGTAGGCGGCGGCGTCGATCCACTGCATCTCGGTGAACAGGAAGGCGGCGTGAGAGTAGGCCATCTTCTCGGAGGCACCGGAAGCCATGAAGTAGATCATCTTGTCGTCCTTGAAGTCCTCAGCGAACTTCTTGGCAAGCTTCGTGCAGTGCTGAGCGGCGTTCTCGCACAGGTCGAAGATGTTGGTGAGGCCGGTGATCATATCCTCGTAGTGATCATAGCCCTCGGTCTGCTGAAGGATCTCGAGAGCAAGAGCGATGGCGTAGCCAGGCTTCTCGGCCTTGGCGGCATAGTTGGCGTGGAAGCCGTGGACGATGACGTGGTCGGCGTCGACGGTCAGAGCGGAGCCAGCCTTGTTGGTGAGGGAGACGACCGGGCAGTTGTGCTTCTTGGCGGTCTTGTTGGCCTCGACGGTCTCGGGCGTGGAGCCACCGAGGGAGCAGGTGATCACGAAGGTGTGCTCGTTGACCCAGGAGGGCGTGTCGTAGTTGAACTCGTTAGCGGTGAAGATCTGAACGTTCAGCTTGTCCGTGTTGTTGGCCAGGAAGTACTTGGCGGGGTACAGGTCGGACATGGAGGCACCGCAGCCGACGAAGGCAACGCTGTGGATCTCGTGGTTGGACAGGACGTCAGCGACGATCTGCTTAGGGAGGTTAAGGTCGATCTCGTACATCTGACACATTCCTTTCGATTTTTGCGGCGTCACATTGCCGGGCGCTCGCAGGGTTACCGTGGTTTGGACCGAGTCGCCGGCCCGTTGAGGATGCGACAAGGGGACTGTCCCATTGTCGCATTTTGGGAATGGAAGCCTGCCTGGGGTATGGGATGCCAGGCAGGCCCCCGGGGGAAAGCGGTTAGACGCTTGGTCGCGACTAGGCCAGGATGCCGGCCGCGGAGAGGGCGATGCCGCCCACGATGGCGATCACGAGAAGCCAACCGGTGTTGACGTTCTTCTTGATGAGCCAGTACATAAGGCCGGTGAGGCCAAGGGAGATCATCTGGGGCATCATGCCGTCCAGGATGTCCTGGATAACGACGGTGCCCTCAGCGAACTGCAGCGGGGTGGTGGCGCCGATCAGCGTAGCGATCATGCCGCCCACGGACATAAGACCCACGATGCCGCAGACATACATGAGCTTCTCCATGAGGTCGCCGCCCTGAAGCTTGCTCAGGTACTCGTGGCCGCCCTGATAGCCCATCTTGGCTGCGAACCAAGTGATCAGCACAGAGGGGACGATGGAGATGAGCATGGCCAGGATCGGGCCCATGATGGAGCCCTGCTGAGCCAGCTGAACGCCCAGGCCAAAGGCGATAACGCGGATGGTGCCCTGGAAGAAGGAGTCACCGATGCCGGAAAGCGGACCCATGAGGGAGGTCTTGACCGCGTTGATCGAATCGGGATCGAAGTTCTCGGGATCCTTGGCGTACTCCTCCTCCATGGAGGCGGAGAGGCCCAGGATGAAAGCGCTCGTCTGCGGGGTGCAGTTGTAGAACGCCATGTGACGGTGGTAAGCCTCTTTCTTAGCAGCGAGCTGCTTGGGGTCGGACTCATCCGGGTAGAGGCGATCGAGCGTAGGAACCATGCCGTAGAGGAAGCCCATGTTCATCTGACGCTCGTAGTTCCAAGAGGCCTGGATGGCCCAGGAGCGCCAGAAGAACTGGCTGACCTTCTTGTTCAGGGACACGTCCTTGGTTGCGGTTGCCATAGTGTGTTCCTCCTTAGTCTTCGTCGTCTTCGAGCGGATCGTAGTCGGAATCGACACCGGCGGCTGCATGGGAACCGTTGAACTTGAAGCCCATGAAGACGACAGCCAGGCACACACCGATCAGAGCGACCGCGATGACGGACAGGTTGAGGTAAGCGGCGAGCAGGAAACCGATGAACAGGAACGGAGTCATACCCTTCTTGATCATCATGGTGAGCAGCAGGGCCAAGCCGTAGGCGGTCATGATCTTGGTCGAAACGTTAAGACCAGTGGATAGCCACTCGGGAACCATGTTGACGATGGCCTGAACCAGGTCGGTGCCAACAAAAACGGCGAGGAAGATCGGCAGGAAGTACATGACGGCGTACAGACCGGAGCCGGCGCAGATGTGCATACGGTAGGCGGTCTTGAACTTTCCGTTATCGATCGCGCTATCTGCCACATGGGTGAGGGCGGCGATGATGGAACGGAACACGATGCCGAGGAGCTGACCCAGGACGGCGACCGGGATGGCGATCGTCATGGCGGTCTCGGCGGAAGCATCGGTCAGGCACGCAAAGGCAGCGGCCACGATGCCGCCCAGGACCATATCGGGCGGAACGGCGGCGCCGACCTGCACCAGGCCCATGGACACGAGCTCGACGGCGGCACCGACGGCAAGGCCGGTGGGCACATCGCCCAGCAGCAGACCGACGAGCGTAGCGCCAACGAGGGGCTGCTCGAAGTTAAGACGACCGAGCAGGCGGGAGTCCCACATGCAGAACACGCCGACGAGGCCGACGAGCACCGCACTGATGAACGTATTCATACCCTTCTCCTTTCAGTCAGGCAAAAGCCTGGTTGATTACAGCTTGGCGTCGATGTCGACGCTCTGATACGTAGGGGTCTGCTGGACGTAGAGCTTGATGCCCATGTCGAGCAGCTGGTTGACGTCGGCCTTCTGGGTGGCGTCGAGGAAGACGGAGCTGTCCTTGCCGCCGACCTGATCGGCACCGTCGTGGTTGGCGGTGGCGCCCAGGTTGATGGCATCGAGCTTGTAGCCCTGGCAGAACTGCAGCATCTCGGCGGTGTTGCCAAAGACGAACATGACGCGCTCGCCGAGGGTGTTGAGCTTGTCCATCTTGGCGAGGGCACGCTCGACGGTGAAGACGTTCAGGCGCACGCCCTGGGGCTTGGCCAGCTTAAGAGCGCCCTTCTTGATGTCATCGTTGGCGGCGGCGTTGTCAACGACGATAATGCGCTCGGCCTGAACCTTGGTGGTCCAGGTAAAGACGACCTGGCCGTGCAGCAGACGGTAGTCAAGACGTGCGAGGACGATCTTGGCGGGACCGGAGCTGTGACGGGACGCCTTGGCCTTCTTGGCGGGAGCCGCGGCGGCCTCGACCGGTGCGTTGGGGTTGGTCAGACCGGTGCGGGCCTCGTTGATGAGGGCCGCGAGCTCGGCGCCCTTGACGGGGACGGGGCTCATAGCGAGCGTGAGCGCCAGCGGGATGTTGAAACCGCTGATCACCGTGAACTTCGTGCCGTTCTTGGAAAGCTCGACCATGCTGTTGTTGACCGAGCTGCCGAGCATATCGGTCAGCACATAGACGGTGTCGTCCGCGTTGAACGTGGCGATCATAGCCTCAACCTTATTGGTGATGGGCTCCTTGTCGTCACGAGCAAGCGACACGACGTGGACGTTCGACACGTCGCCGAGAACCATCTCGAGCGTGTCTTTGGCGCCTGCGGCCAGGCCGCCATGAGATGCGAGAATGATCTGATTCATCTTGCCTCCTCCTTTTCGTTATGGTCATTATAACGTCTTATACGTTGCTTATATTGCTAATTAGTATAAAGACCGTTCGCGGGTGAAAATCGACCGTTGACGGGTTTAACGTACTTGAAACGTTGGGGTTGGATAGGCCGGTGCTGGCTGGATAACCCCAGGTCAGACCCTGCGCGCAATCCTCTATCGTACGAAGTACCAGGGGCTTTCCTGCACGGTGGGCTCCAGCGCGATGCCGGTGCGCTCCTTAAACAGATCCATGTCCTGAGATTTTTCGGTCCACCACGCGTTGGGCTTAAAGGTCATGCTCTCAATGACATGACCGACAAACACACTGTTGCGCAGCTTGGAGAAGTCGGTGTTCATAATCAGGATGGACGCGAGCACCAGCACGATGCCCAGGACTTTGATCGCGCCGGCGGGCTCGGCGTAGACACCAATGCCCAGCAGTACGGTGACGACCGTCTCGAATGACATTACGACGGGAACTTTCGACGTCTCGAGCCCCATGGACAGACCCTGCATATATAAGATGTAGGCCACAGCTGTGGGGATGAGTCCAAAGCCAAGGAACAGCAGTAGCAGCTGTGGCGACATTGCCGCGGCGACATCCGGCCACGGAGCCGCGATAGCCGCCATAACCGCACCGCCAAAAACAAAGCCCCAAAACGTGACAGCCAGCGGGTGGACCGTCTTGGTTGCTATCCGGCTAAACACCGCGAGCGACGCACCACAAAGGCCTGCAATCACGCCCGACGTGACGCCCCAAACCGAAAAATGGAAACCGGAAAGGTCGCCATTGGTCACTGCAAGCACGCAGCCAACGATGTTAAAGACAATGGCAACGAGCTTGTTGGGGGTCACGTCCTCGCGATAAAGTACGCGGCCGAGCATGACACCAAACACCGGCGAGGTGTAGAGCAGCACCGAGGCCGTGGACATGCCGACCTCGCCCATGCACTCGTAATAGCAGGTGTTGGCGGCGGCCAGACCGACGATACCGACAAGCGCGCAGGGGACGAGCTCTTTGGGGCTTGCCTTGAACAGGGCCAGCGGACCCTGAGCCACGGTAGACCCCTCACCCGGACGGCAGCCCATAAACATCAGGACCGGTGCCAAGATAAGCGCTCCGACCAACAAGCGAAAGGCAGCCATGCTCTGGGACGAAACGCCCATGGCCGAGATGCCGTTTACAAAGATTCCGATGCTGCCCCACATAAGCGCGGCGACCAGCACCAGCACATAGCCCAGATTGCTTTTCTTCAACGCAGCCTCCTCGGTATTGTTTCCAATATGTTTCACACTACGTTATAGTCGTTATATACATTTTTCAAGACACAAATCGCCGAACGGAAAAATCTGCTTCCCCACATACTCATTGGGTAGTCATTGGGGACGCACTTAAATGACTGGTCATTCAAGAACGCCCCCAACGACTAGGACTGCCAAGTGCCACATCTGGACCAAGGCGACGCCGATGCTTTGGCAGCGTCAGCGAAAACCCGCCAGAGCGAGCAAGGTGCCTTGAAGCGAAGCGGCATCTGTCTCTTATACACATCTCCGAGCCCACGAGACCCTAAGACATCTCG
>UQTR01000023.1 GCA_900544065.1 uncultured Collinsella sp. | reverse complement strand
GTGGGCTCGGAGATGTGTATAAGAGACAGGATATAGACAATGACGATTAGACCCAGGACGACAAAGAGCGTCGTCTTTTTGCCCGACTTATTGTTGCCGGCGGACTTGCGCGCGGGGCCGCGATCGCCTCGAGCGTGCGTGGGGGGGTGCTTGGGCGCATTACCGTTTGCCTGGTGCTGCTGACGTTGTTGACGCTGCTGTCGCTGTTGGTTCGGGCGTTGGGAAGCGTTTGCCGCACCACGCTGCTGACCGTGGCTCGGCGCGATAGGACGCGGCGACTGAACGCCGCCGGTGTGCCTGCTCGGCTGCTGCGGATCGGGAATCAGTTGAGTTCGATCGTTTTGCGACATCGTATGCATATCCTTCGATTTTCGCCTTGCGGTTCATCGTGTTTTTACTGGGCTTGCATTATAGCGATTGCCCTACTGTTTGTGGTACGGAAACGGTGGCATTCAAAAGAGGTGGGACATTTGTCCCACCTTTGAGTCATTCTTTGCCGTTATCCGCACACACCGCATTTTGCACAGGCCGAAAGTGCGGCCGGAGCCTGCGCGATGCCGCCCTTTGCCGTCTCGCGCAGCGTGGCCGGCAACGCGTGGCCCACCGAGAGCATGACGTGTGCCATTTGGTCAAACGGCACCAGACTCTTAATGCCGGCGAGGGCGAGTTGTGCCGAGCTAAAGGCCGCTGCCACGCCGATGGCGTTGCGGTTTTGGCAGGGCACCTCCACGAGGCCGCCTACGGGGTCACAAACGAGGCCCAGCAGGTTACTCAGTGCGATGGAGCTGGCATCGAGCGCCTGCTCGGGCGTGCCGCCGAGCATCTGCACCAGCGCGGCGGCTGCCATGGCGGCGGCGCTTCCGACCTCGGCCTGACAGCCGCCCTCGGCGCCGGCAACGCAGGCGCTTGTGGTGAGGTTGAGGCCGATTGCGGCGGCGCAGTAGAGGGCATCCATGACCTGCTCGTCGTCGAGCTGCAGGCGATCGGCGAGTGCCAGCACGCAGCCGGGCACAACACCCGCGGAGCCTGCCGTGGGGGCGGCGACGATCACGCCCATGGTGGCGGAGCGTTCGAGCACGGCCATCGCGCGGGCCACGGCGTCGGTCTGGACGGCGCCCATCAGGCTTATGCTCAGATCGTTTCGGCTGGTGGCATCGACAAGCTTTGCCTCGCCGCCGATGAGGCCGCCGAGCGAGCGCTGTGGATTGGAAATGGGGGCTGTGGTCTCTTCGCGCATGACGTCGAGTACGCGGCGCATGGCGGCGACGGCGTGGGCCTCGCCGGTCAGACGCGCCTCACGAACGGCCATGACGGCGCCGATGCTGAGCCCCATTTCCTCGCACGCATCGAGCAGCTGCTCGCCGTCGTCGAAGATTTCCTTGGCCGAGACGCCGGGAGAGAGCGACGAGGCAGAACCGGGGAGCTCGATAAAGGTCGCGTAATCGACATTGTCGAGCTTGCGCAGCATGGGGACGACGGTGTCGTCGGGCGCGCCGTCGGTCTCAAAGACGGAGTAGGCCTGGCCGCCCACTTCGGTGCGGTAGGTGCGGCAGAAGGCGATGTTTACGTGGGCGTAGGCGAGCAGGTTGGTGAGCGCGGCGAGCACGCCGGGGACGTCCTTGTGCGCCACGAAGAGCGTGGAATACATGCCTGAGATGTCGACGCCGACGCCGTTAATGCGGCTGATGCGCATCTTGCCGCCGCCCAGGCTCTCGCCGCGGACCTGTGCCGTGGCGCCCGTGTCGTCGACCATTTCGATGTCGACGGTGTTGGGGTGGATGGAGGCGTCGTCGCCCTTGATGTCAAAGTGATATTCGAGGCCCTGCTCGCGTGCGAGGTCGAAGGCCTGCTTGATGTTCTCGTCATCGGTGTCGAGGCCCAGAATGCCCGCGACGAGAGCGCGGTCGGTGCCGTGGCCGCGGTAGGTGTGGGCGAAGGAGTTCCACAGGCCAAAGGTGACTTTGGTGATGCGGCCTTCCAGCAGGCTGGCGGCAACTTGTGCGCAGCGCAGGGCGCCGGCGGTGTGCGATGAGCTGGGGCCGACCATGACGGGGCCCAAGATCTCGAATGCCGAGGTCGTAGCTAGTGTTTGTGGCTTGCCTGCCATATGCGCTCCTGTTCTATCCCATCGTCCCGAGGGGCGGGGCATACTCTGTCCCGCCGTTCCGAGGGCTTTAGTATTTGGTCGCCTGCTCGGACAGTCCTGCTCGCACGGAGGCCACATTAAGTGGCCTCCGGCTCGTGCGGAACTCGCGATCGACCAAATACTAAAGCCCTCGGAACTTAGGATACATGGTTGGAGTCGCTCTGCTGCGAAATTTATCGGCCTATGACCTATTCCATGTCCCAGGTCGGCTCATCTTCACCATCTTTAAATAAAAAAGAAGTACCGGTTGGAGCCGGTACTTCTTTTGGTGCGTTGTTTCTTGGCTGTAGCTTTTGCCGTTAGCTTACAGGCCGCAGGCTGCTTTGAGTTCTTCGACTCGGTCGGTCTTCTCCCAGGTGAAGTCGGCGTCTTCGCGGCCGAAGTGACCGTAGGCTGCCGTCTTTTCGTAGATGGGGCGGCGCAGGTCCAGGTCGCGGATAATTGCGCCCGGGCGCAGGTCGAAGGTCTTCTCTACGGCCTCAACGATCTTGTCCTCGGCGACCTTAGCGGTACCGAAGGTGTCGACCATGATTGAAAGGGGCTTGGAAACGCCGATGGCGTAGGCAAGCTCGACTTCGCAGCGGTCGGCCAGGCCGGCGGCGACCACGTTCTTGGCGACCCAGCGCGCGGCGTATGCGGCGGAGCGGTCAACCTTGGTGCAGTCCTTTCCGCTAAAGGCACCGCCGCCGTGACGGCCGTAGCCGCCGTAGGTGTCGACGATGATCTTGCGGCCGGTGAGGCCCGTGTCGCCCATGGGGCCGCCCACGACAAAGCGACCGGTGGGGTTCACGTAGATGTCCGCGTTGTCCCACGGCATGTTCTCGGCGGCCATGACCGGGGTGATGACGTGCTCGATGAGGTCGGCCTTGATCTTGCCCATGTCCTCGATCTCGGCGGCGTGCTGCGTGGAGATGACGATGGTCGTGACCTCGACGGGCTTGCCGTCTTCGTAGCGCACGGTGACCTGGGTCTTGCCGTCGGGACGCAGATAGGCGAGGGTACCGTCGTGACGCACGGCGGCCAGGCGCTCGGCTAGGCGGCTTGCCAGGTAGTGTGGCATGGGCATGAGGGTCTTGGTCTCGTTGGAGGCATAACCGAACATCATGCCCTGGTCGCCGGCACCGATCAGGTCGATCGGGTCGGTGGTAGCGCCGGTCTGGGTCTCGAAGGACTCGTCAACGCCCTGGGCGATATCGGGTGACTGTTCGTGGATGAGGCTCATAACGCCGCAGGTGTCGCAGTCAAAACCGAACTTGGCACGGTTGTAGCCAATGCGGCGGATAACACCGCGGGCGATTTCCTGTACGTCGACGTAGGCCTGGGTGCGAATCTCGCCGGCGACGATGACGGTGCCGGTGGTCACGAGGGTCTCGCAGGCGCAGCGGACGTTCTCCACGTTGGCAGGCACGCCGTTGGGGGCGATGTAACCCTGCTCCTGGAGCTCTATTTCTTTGGCGAGGATTGCGTCGAGGACGGCGTCGCTGATCTGGTCAGCGATCTTATCGGGATGACCTTCGGTCACCGACTCCGACGTAAAAACAAAGGACCCGTGTTGGGGCGGGATGGAACGAAGTTCTTCTGACATGATTGTCCTTTCAAAAACGTGTCCCGGCGACCGTTACCATTCCGCCGGGCTCTCTATGCAAGGGCACATCATAGCGCGTAAATCAAACATTCACACCCTTTCCGCACCTACTCATTGGGGACAGACTTAAATGACCAGCCTTACCTAAGTGCCGACAGGTTGCCCAAAGACTGGTCATTTAAGTCTGTCCCCAATGAGTAGGTCGGTGCCCTTTGTGCGGAGGTTGCTTTGATGCTTTATACTGGTGCGGTTAGACATCCATCCTGCAATCGAGGAGATTTCCATGGCATCAGACGTTCGCGTCCGCTTTGCACCCTCACCGACGGGCAAGCTGCACATCGGCGGCGCCCGCACCGCTATCTATAACTGGGCTTTCGCCCGTGCTAACGGCGGCACGTTCATCCTGCGCATCGACGACACCGACCCCACCCGCTCCACCGACGAGAACACGCAGATCATCCTGCGCGCCATGCGTTGGCTGGGCCTGGACTGGGACGAGGGTCCCGAGGTGGGCGGCGATTTTGGCCCCTACGCCCAGACTGAGCGCTTGGACCTGTACAAGCAGGCCGCCCAGAAGCTTTGGGACGAGGGCAAGGCCTATCCCTGCTTCTGCACCAAGGAGCAGCTCGACGCCGACCGCAAGGCCGCGCAGGAGCGCAAGGACCCCTTCCAGGGCTATCAGCGCCGTTGCCGCGATCTTGATCCCGAGGAGGCCCGCCGTCGCATCGAGGCCGGCGAGTCCTACGTCCTGCGTATTAAGGTGCCCGAGGACCGCGGCGACGTCGTCATCCACGACGCCGTCCACGGCGAGGTGACCTTCGACGCCAAGGAGCTCGACGACTTTGTCATCTTCCGCTCCGATGGCACGCCCACGTATAACTTCGCGACCGTCGTCGACGACGCCATGATGAAGATCACCCATGTCATCCGCGGCGACGACCACCTGTCCAACACCCCGCGTCAGGTCATGGTCTACGAGGCCCTCGGCGCTCCCGTGCCCACGTTCGCTCACATCTCCATGATCCTGGGCGCCGACGGCAAGAAACTCTCCAAGCGCCACGGCGCCACCTCGGTGGAGGAGTACCGCGATGCCGGTTACCTGTCCGACGCCTTCGTCAACTATCTGGCGCTGCTCGGCTGGTCGCTCGACGGCGAGACCACGATCATCCCGCGCGAAGTCCTTGCCAGCAAGTTCTCGCTCGACCGCATCTCCAAGAACCCGGCTACCTTCGACCCCAAGAAGCTCGACTGGGTCAATGCCGAGTACATCAATGGTATGTCCGATGCTCAGTTTGCCGACGAGATCATGGTTCCCGAGCTGCACGAGGCGGGTCTCATCGAGGGTAATGTCGAGTACGGCAAGGATTGGATCGATGCGCTTGCCGCCATCGTCAAGCCGCGTACCAAGATGCCGGCCGACGCCGTGACCGTAGCCGCTCCCATCTTCGCTACGGCCGAGACGCTCGAGTATGACGAGAAGTCCGTCAACAAGGGCCTTGCCAAGGAGGGCATGGGTGCCATTCTGGACACCGCCAGGGCCGCGCTCGAGGGCGTGAACGAGTGGACGGCTGCCAACATCGACGCCGCGCTTGAGCCGCTGCCCGAGCAGATGGACCTTAAGAAGCGCGTGGTGTTCCAGGCCGTGCGCGTCGCCGTCTGCGGCAACATGGTGAGCCCCCCGCTGGGCGAGACCATGGCGCTCGTCGGCCGCGACGACTGCCTGGCGCGTATCGACCGCGCCCGCACGATGGCGCTGTAATCACTGCGCAAACGTTTGTATCCGAGCCCCGTTCACCCCGAGCGGGGCTCTTGTTTCTGTAGACGTATGGGATAGGAGGTGCTGGGGCCATGGCCGAGCAACTTTCGCTGTTTGGTTCGCCGGAACCGGAGGAGACTCCGGCGAAGCCCGTGCCTGCCGCTGCCTCGGCTCAGCCTAAGCTTGCACCTGAGCCCATCGCCGCCTATGCGAGCGTGGTTCTCGACATCCCGACGCGCGCGCTGTCCGAGCCGTTTGCTTACGGCATTCCTCGGTCCCTTGCCGACGAGGCGCAGATCGGATCCACAGTCCTGGTCCACTTTGGTAACCGTGCCGCCGCAGGCTATATCGTCGATATCGCGCCCGAGCTGGGCGACCTGCAGGGCAACAACACCCTCGATCCTGCGCGCATCAAGCCTATCGAGGCTATCCTCAGCAAGCCGCTCTTTACCGCCGAAGCCGCCCGTATCGCACGCTGGATGAGCCGCGAGTACGTCGCAACGCTTTCCGAGTGCCTGCGCCTGTTCTTGCCTCCGGGCGGCAGCCCGCGCGTGGTCAAGGGTGACGACGGCGTGTGGACGGTTGAACGTCCCGCCGTCAAGCCAATCCAAAACCGCTGGGTCATGCTCACGCCCGAGGGTTTCGACTATACGCCGCCCAAGACTGCAGTTCGTCAGCGTCAGCTCATTGAGGCGCTCCAGTGCGGCCCGGTCACGACGCGCGACCTCAACCTTCTCTATAACAGCATGTCGGCGACCATCAAGTCGCTCGAAAAACGCGGCGTCGTGGTTGTGGAGGAGCGCCGCGCCTGGCGTGGATGCAGCGAGCAGACCACGCTGTCCTCGGCAAGCGGCAAGGCGCCGGTCGCACTTACCAACGGCCAGCAGCAGGCGCTCACGCAGATTGAGCGCGCGCGCCTCGACGCTCATGGTGACGTTGTCCTTGTGGACGGCGTAACCGGCTCCGGCAAAACCGAGGTTTACCTTTCCGCCATCGAGCGTGTGCTGGCAGCTGGCCGTTCGGCCTGCGTACTCGTGCCCGAGATTTCGCTGACGGCCCAGACTGTCGGCCGCTTCCGCTCGCGCTTTGGCGAGACGGTCGCCGTGTTCCATTCGCGCCTTTCGGCCGGCGAGCGCCTGGACCAGTGGGATATGGTTGCCAGCGGTGCCGCGCGTGTGGTCGTGGGTGCCCGCTCGGCGCTCTTTTGCCCGCTCAGCGATCTAGGCCTCATCATCATCGACGAGGAGCACGAGACCAGCTATAAGCAGGGCTCTAGTCCGCGCTACCATGCGCGCGAGGTGGCGGCCGAGATGGCGCGACGCTACCGCTGCCCGCTCGTGTTGGGCTCCGCCACGCCTTCTGCCGAGGCCCTCGACCGCTGCCGCCGTGGCACGTATAACGGTGCCACATGGACGCGCGTCGAGATGCCCGAGCGCCCGGGACATGCTGTTCTGCCTACGGTTCGGATCGCCGACCTGCGCCGTGAGTTCTCGCACGGCAGCCGCTCCATGTTCTCAAAGCCCTTGATGGAGGGCTTGGAGCGTGTGGTCGAGCGACGCGAGAAGGCCGTGCTGTTGCATAACCGCCGTGGCTTTGCGCCATTCCTGATGTGCCGCGAGTGCGGCTGCGTCCCCACCTGCAACCACTGCTCCACCGCGCTTACGTATCACGAGCGCACGCACACGCTGCAGTGTCATACATGCGGTTCGTCTTGGCGCGTTCAGCCGTATCCCGCGCCTACGAGCCGTTGCCCCAAATGCGGCAGTCGCTACCTGGCAAAAATGGGTCTGGGCACGCAGCAGATCGAGGACGCACTGCACCAGTTGCTTCCCGAGGACGTCGCCATTATTCGCATGGATGCCGATTCCACGCGCGGCAAGGATGCACACAAAAAGCTGCTCGAGCAGTTTGATGCCGCCGATTGCGCCGTGTTGCTGGGCACCCAAATGATCGCAAAGGGTCTCGACTTTCCCGAGGTCACGCTTGTGGGCGTGGTCAATGCCGACTTCGCCCTCAAGCTGCCGGACTTCCGCGCAGGGGAGCGCGCCTACGACCTGCTGGAACAGGTGGCGGGCCGTGCCGGTCGTGGCGATTGCCCCGGCGAGGTGATCATCCAGACGTATCTGCCCGAGGATCCGGTCATTCGCGCCGTCGCTGAGCACGACCGTTCGCTCTTTACCGACTACGACCTGAACCAGCGCCGCGACGCGCTGTACCCGCCGTTTGTTCGCTTGGTCAACATTTTGGTGTGGTCGGCGAGCCGAGACGACGCGCAGGATTACATCGGACGCATCGCGAAGCTCCTCAAGCGCCGCTGGCATGTCTCCGCGCCCAACTTTTTGCGGGCGGGGAGCGCCGTGCCGCAGGTGCTGGGCCCGGCTTCGTGTGTAATCGAGAGAGCCAAGGACCGTTACCGTTTCCATCTGCTTGTGAAGTCGCCCGTGGGGTACCATATCTCTGATGATATCGACGCCTGTCTCAAAGAAGCGGGCTCCGTGCGCGGCGTGAGCGTGAGTGTTGACGTCGACGCCTATGATTTGATGTAACAACCCGAAAGGATGGCCATGGAAGCCAACGGAATCGTACTGTCTCCCGACCCTCGTCTGCGTCAGGAGTGCGCCGTCATCGAGGAGATCACCCCGGCGATTGAGGCGCTTGCCGAGAAGATGAAGAAGATGATGTTCGAGAACGGCGGCTGCGGCCTGGCTGCTCCGCAGATCGGCGAGCTTATTCAACTCGTCACCATCGACTGCGACTACAGCGACAAGAACGACTACGACCCGTATGTGCTCATTAACCCCGTCATTGTTGAGCAGAGCGACCATCTGGTGCCGTTTAGTGAGGGCTGTTTGTCCATCCCCGGCATTAGCTGCGAGATCGAGCGTCCCGACCATGTCGTCGTCGAGGCGTACGACTTGGACGCCAACCTGATTCGCTATGAGGCCACGGGCGATCTGTTCTGCGTGTGCCTGCAGCACGAGATCGATCACCTGCACGGCAACACCATGTTCGAGCGACTGAAGCCCATGCAGAGGCTCAAGGCCGTCAAGGAATACCAGGACGCCCTGGCCCGCGGCGCTCGACCGGGCGAGACGGAGTAGGTTTGTCCGTCCCCGGGGTGCCCGCCTATATCATCCCGTGCTCAAACATTCTCGCTGCGCTGCGAAACTGCGCGCGGGACGATATAGGCGGGCACCCCGGGGACTACGTTGACGCTGCTTGTCTCGCCCGGGTGCCGTCGGGCCAGGGAAGGGCGTCTTTGCTGATAGGTGCTTTGCTGAAAGAGCTGCTTTTATTGCGGCTCTTTCTTTGGTTTTGGGTATATTTGTTCTTGTTGAATTGTTCTTGCGACTGGGTGCGTTTGCGACCCGGAACGCTTTTGTTTTGTAGCCGTCTCGGCTCGTTATTGAGAGGAGACTAACTTTTATGCGTATTGTGTTTATGGGTACGCCCGATTTTGCTGTGCCTTCTTTAACTTCGCTTGTTGCGGCTGGCAACGAGATTGCGCTTGTTGTTACTCGTCCTGATGCTGTTCGTGGGCGCGGTAAGAAGCTTGAGCCTTCTCCTGTTAAGGCCAAGGCGCTTGAGCTTGGGTTGCCGGTTGTTGAGGCTAATCGTATGACGCCTGAGGTTGCTGAGGCGCTTCAGGCTGCCCAGGCTGACATTTTCTGTGTGGCTGCCTATGGCTGCATTTTGCCCGATGAGGTGCTGCATATGGCGCCGCTTGGTATTGTGAATGTCCATGCGTCCTTGCTGCCTCGTTGGCGCGGCGCTGCTCCTATTCAGCGTGCCATTCTTGCTGGTGATGAGGTTGCTGGCGTTTCTATTATGCGTATTGGGCATGGCGTGGATACCGGTGCTTATTGCGCCCAGGCATCCACCTTGGTTGCTGGTAAGCATGCCGAGGCGCTCACGATGGAGCTTGGTGAGCTTGGCGGTAAGCTGCTGGCCGACACGCTTCCATCGCTTGCCGACGGCACTGCCGTTTGGACTGAGCAGGATGAGTCGCTCGTTACCCATGCTGCGAAGATTTCCAAGCGGGAGATGCGTTTGGATCCTCAGATGTCGGCGCTTGATTGCGTGCGCCATGTGCTGGCTTCGTCCGATACCGCGCCTGCTCGTTGCGTGATTGCCGGCAAGACCGTGCGTGTGCTTGATGCTGTGCCTGCCGACGTGTCGCTTGACGAGGGTCAGGTGCTCGTTAAGGCCAAGCGCGTTTACCTTGGTCTTTCCGATGGTGCTGTTGAGGTGCTCGAGGTTAAGCCCGATGGTAAGCGTGCCATGGCTGCCTCTGCTTGGGCTGCCGGTCTACAGGGTGCCGATCTTTCCTGGGGTGTTCTGTCATGAGCAAGCTGTCTCCCGCGCGCAAGCTCGCGCTCGATGTGTTGATGGAGGCCGATCGCCGCGGCATGTACGCGCGCGACGTGCTGTCCTCCCGCGCTTCTGCCAAGGCCATTGACCAGCGTGATTCCGCGTTTGCCGCCCGTTTGGCGCTCGGCGTTGCCGCCACACAGGGCATTTTGGACGAGTTGCTCGACCAGTTTTTGGATAAGCCTAAAAAGGTCGCGCCGCGCGTGCGCATGGCGCTTCGTATCTCGGCCTTCGAGATGCTCTATCTGCATACCCCGGGCCGTATTGCCGTGAGCCAGGGCGTTGAGCTTGTCCGTAGCGGCGCTAAGTCCGCCGCCGGCCTAGCCAATGCCGTGCTGCATAAGGTCGCGGATAATGTTGAGGATTTTGCCACCGCGTCCGATGCCGATGAGTCCGTTCGCCGTTTGGTTCGCCTGTCGCGCCTGATGGGTCTGCCGCGTTGGCTGTGCGCTCGTATTATGGCATCGTTCGACACGCCTGAGAGTACGCTTAACTTTGCCGGCAATCTGGCCCCCGCCCCGCTGGCCCTGCATGAGAACGCCTTTGCGACTAAGCCTGATCCGTATATTTCACAGCTTGTGGTACCCGTCTTCCCTGGCTGTCATGCGCCAGTTGATGCCCAGGTTACCGTTGCGTCTGGCGTGTTTGAGCGTGCGGTTGCGGTGGCGTCTGACCTCAACGCGCAGCTCATCGCCACAGCTGCCACACGCCCCGGAAGCTGCCTTGAGATTGGTGCAGGTCGTGGTACCAAGACCTATGTCATGATGTGCCAGACCAAGCGTGCCGGTTATGAGCGTCAGCATACTGCGCTCGACCTGCATGAACGTAAGTGCGATCTCAATCTTGCGCGTCTGCACAAGGCGGGTATCCAGGGCGTCCGTACTGTCTCGGGCGATGCCTGCGAGCTCAACGAGGTGCTGACCTCTTTTGACGCCATGCGCGGCGAGCAGGTCAAGTTCGACACGGTTTTTATCGATGCGCCGTGCTCGGGCACCGGCACCATGCGCCGTCATCCCGAGATCCCGTGGCGTCTGACCGAGAACGACGTGACGTGCGAGCTGCCCAAGTTGCAGCTAACGATGCTTAAGGAGGCGGCCGCGCGTGTGGCTGCCGGCGGTGAGCTTATCTACGCCACTTGTTCGGTCTTTGATGAGGAGAACACGCAGGTGGTGGACGCGTTCCTGAGCTCTCCCGAGGGCGAGGGCTTTTCCGCGGCGCCGGTCTCCGAAGCCCAGATCCTGCAGCTCCCCGAGTTCGAACAGGCCAAGAAGCTCGTATCCGTCCGCCAAAACGACCGAGGCCTGTTCCAAAGCGTCCCCACAAACGCCGACTCCTACGACGGCCACTTCTGTGCAAGACTGGTCCACAGCTCGTAATAAAAAGTTGCGGTGGAATAGTTCCTGTTTGGCCGGAAATTGGGCTTGTTTAGGAACTATTTCACCGCAACTTACGAAGGCGGCCCTGCGGTCAATTGTTTGGTCGCAGGGCCGCCTTCGTTCGATTTGGTGGGAGACAACTGCTAGTGGCTATGCGGGCAGTTGGCGCAGCAGCCGCTGGTGGCGCTGGTGCTGGAGCCGCCGCTTCGCTGGTCGGTGTTGTAGAAACCGCTGCCCTCAAATTTAATGCCGCTGGCCGAGAACGTCTTGGCCGCCGGGGCGCCGCAGCTCGGGCACACGACCTCGGGAGTCTCGGACATGGGATGCTCAACCTCAAACACGTTGCCGCAGCTCGAGCACTTGTAATCGTAGCGCGCCATAATACTTCCTTTTCAGCACAAAGCGGGCAGATTACTCTGCCCGCAAAAATTCAAACGTCTGTAACTGTACCCTATATCGGGGGTTTTATCACGCTTCGCCCCAGAATCTATGGTTGCTACGCAGGAGCTGCGCGGTTTTGTCCTCAGCGGCTGCAATGTCCGCCTCGTCAGCCTGCCAGGTCCAGTTGCCCGTGGCCACGCCCGGAACGTTCATGCGCGCGTCGTCGCCAAGCCCCAGGATATCCTGCAGCGGCATCATCACTAGGGGAGCGTCGCTTGCCAGCGCGTCGCTCATCAGCTTGGCCGCCACCTCAACACCGCTCGGTTCATCGCCGCCCGCAAAGGAACGCGTACACCAACCGGCCAGCGTCGACGTATCGTGCGTCGAGGTGTACAGGATCTTGCCGGGCGTGGGATGCACGCCACAACGAACGTCGTAGTCGCTAAACTCCAGCACGTCCATGCCGGGGAAACCGCAGGTCGAAGCCATGGCACGAACGCCAGGCGTCAGATAGCCCAAGTCCTCGGCGATAAAGTTGAGCGGACCCAGCTCGTCGTAGGCGGTCTGGAATAGGTCCTTGCCCGGGCCCGCCAGCCAGCGGCCATCGGCGCATGCCTTACCTGCGGGGATACTGAAGTAGCTGTGGAAGCCCAGGAAGTGATCCAGGCGCACGCGGTCGTAGAGCGAAAACGCACGACGCAGGCGATCCATCCACCAGCTATAGCCGTTCTGCTTCATGTGGTCCCAGCGGAACGTCGGGTTGCCCCACACCTGGCCCTCGGGCGCAAAGTTGTCGGGCGGCGCGCCGGAAATCTCAATCGCCTTGCCGGTATCGGACAGCCAGAAGTTCTCGGGTTCGCTCCACGCGTCTGCTGAATCGTCGGACACGTACATAGGAATATCGCCGATAACCTCGATGCCCTTCTTGTGCGCGTAGTTCATGAGCTCGCACCAAGCCAGGTCAAAGCGGTACTGCATGTACGCCTGAAGCTCGGCCTCGTCGTGGAAACGCTTGTCGTCGATCAGATGCTCGTTGTAGCGCGCGACATCTGCCGGCCAATCGTGGCGCGACTCGCCCTCAAAGTACTTCTTAACGGCCATGTAGACGCAGTACTTCTCGAGCCAATCAGCATTGCGATGTTTAAACGCTGTGTACAGCGGGTCGGCATCCTCGCCTCCGCGGGCCTTCCAAATCTCAAAGTCGGCGGCCAGCTCCTCGTGGGTTTCGGGCAGCAGGTCGATATTGCCCGCAAAGGCCGAAGGACCGGCGTAAGGTGAGCGGAAGAAGTCCGTGGGGTTGACAGGGAGAACCTGCCAGTAGCGCATGCCCATGGCGGCCAGATGGTCGATAAAGCGACGCGTGGGCGCGCCGATCGTACCGGGCTTGCCGTCGTCGGTCGACACCGATGTGATATGGCACACAACACCCGCACCGTGATCGAGCGGCTCCTGCAGGCGCTGCTCTGCATGGTGATAGATAATCGACGAGCCCAGCGGATACAGTTCGAGCGTAACCGTACCGTTGTGGATCTCGCACTCGTGACCGCTGATCACATCGCTCGCACATTCGCTGAGTGCCGGAATCGTCACGCGGTGTGAATTGCGCAGGCTGCGGTTGATGATGACGGTCGCGGACTCACCATCCTTGCCCGTGCGGTTGTATGCCAGCACCTCGTCGTTGAGCGCAAAGGCCTTGATCTCGCCGTCGATCATAAATGGCAGTGCACGGCGTACGGCGGAGGCGTTCTTGACAATAGCCAGCGTGTCGAAGTCGTGCAGTTGGTCCTTGGTCGGCAGGGTGCGGCGGTTGCCCGGATCGGTAAGGCCCTCCAGGCCGTACTCGTCGCCGTAGTAGATCGAAGGCACGCCGGGGAAGGTCATCTGCATGAGCGTGGCGAGCCAAAAGCGGCTCTTGGCCAGGCCCATCGAGTTCTCGTCCAGGCGCCATTTGCTGCGCTCGCACTCGGGCAGCTGCGACTCGTCGGGGCCGCCGCCGAGCACCGAGATAATGCGCGGACGGTCGTGGCTCGAAAGCAGATTAAGTGCGCAGGACAGGGCCTCGCGCGGATAATTCTCGCGCAGGGTTTCGATATCCTCGGCTGCCTGGTAGGCGTTCTTGTAGCCCATCAAAAAGCCGATGACCATGTCACGGAAGGGATAATCCATAGCCGAGTCGAGCTCGGAGCCTTGTAGATAGCGACGCAGATGGCCGTAGCTGATTTTGTTGGAGGCGTCTTCCCAGACCTCGCCGAGCAGCAGCGCATCGGGCTTTTCGGCAAGTACTGCCTTCTTGATCTCGGTCAGGAAATCGTCCGAAAGCTCGTCGGCCACGTCGAGGCGCCAGCCATGAGCGCCGGCACGCAGCCATTTACGGATCACGCCGTCCTTGCCCAGGAGCCGCTCGCGTACCAGTTCGGAGCTCTCATTGATGGCGGGCATATTGCCCACGCCCCACCAGCAGTCGTACGAGCCGTCCTCGTGGAAATAAAACGCATCGCGCCACGGCGAATCCTCGCTCTGCCACGCGCCCACGCCGGGGTAGTTGCCATAGCGGTTGAAATAGATCGAGTCGTCGCCCGTGTGGTTGAAGACGCCGTCCAGGATGATGGAGATGCCCAGCTTCTCGGCTGCCTGGCACAGCTCGGTAAAGTCCTGCTCGGTGCCCAGGATCGGGTCGATCTTGGTGTAGTCGGCCGTGTCGTAGCGGTGGTTGCTCGCGGCTTCAAAGATGGGGTTGAGGTAGATTGCCGTAAAGCCCAGCTCGGCGATGCGAGGCAGGTCTTCTTGGATGCCCTTGAGCGATCCGCCGTAAAAATCCCAGGTCTTGATGGAACCGTCTTCGGCGCGCTCGTACACGGGCGGCTCGTTCCAGTCCTCGACCATGCGGCGCTGGATTCCGTTGCGCGGCTTTTCGACCTGAGCCAGCGTGCGCTCGCGCCAGTGCTCGTCGCGGGCGTAGCGATCGGGGAAGATCTGGTAGACCATGCCGCGCTCGTACCACTCGGGTCGAACTTCGCGATGCTTGTAGACGGTAATCTGGAATGACGGCACCTCGGCGTAGTCGTAGGTTACGCCCTCGCCGCCGGTGCGGCCCTGGGGCGCGCCCAGGCGAACCTCGGGCTGGCCCTCGATATTGCAGATAAAGCTGTACCAGATAAGACAGGGCTCGGCGCACTCCAGCTCAGCGGTAAAGATGCCGTCGCCCTCGTGCGTCATGGGATACAGAGACTCACCGACCTCGTCGACCCAGGTTCGCAGCGTAAGCGTTGCCTGGTTAGGGTCGGCGTCCTCTAGAATCACGGAGAGCGAAAGGGTAGTACCTGTCGTCACAGCGCCAAACGGAGTGCGAAACTGCGGTAGGCGGCTGTTGTGTATCAATCTCATAGTACGGTCCAGTTCAATAGAATCATGGCCTGCTGGCCATGGGCTTTACGCACAGGATGTAAGTATATCTGTTGTACACAGGCTGTATAAACAACATCCGTTTACCATCGGCGAACGGTTGTCCTAGAAAATCGTTTTACCATTCAAATTATCGCGATATTCAAAACCGCCTATACCGATACTATTTGTAGCCAAACAAAAGTGCTTCGGTTTACTACGGCAAATTGAATGATCTCAACCACAGTCATTTTGGTGATATTAAAACCGCAGGTAGAAGCGTTGTCAATTTCGAAGATTGCTCATCGTGGTCGGCCGGAGCCATTTTGTCGTAGTAAACCGGCCCTCTTTTTAATATAGAAGTTCAACCAAGAAGAGGGCGCCTGATTGGGGCGCCCTCTTTTGCGTTGAGGATTAAGTTTTAATCGTCCGGATTAGTGGCGCTTTCGGGTGGCCGTTGCCTTACGGACAGAGGTCTTCTTGGTCGGAGCCTTTTCCTCAGTGGGAGCGGCGGGGGAGACCGGGGCCTTCTTGGCGGGCTCGGCCTTAGGCTCGGCCTTTGCCGTAGCCTTCGGAGCGGTCATGACCTCATCGGGCTTCGATGCCGGCTTGGCCTTTACTGCGGGCTTGGGCTCCTCTTTGACAGCGGCGGTCTTAGCCTCTGCCTTGGGAGCGGCAGCCTTGGCCGAGGTCTTTTTGGCCGTCGTCGTTGCGCGCTTGCGCGTGGTGGTCTTGGCGGTCGGCTTGGCCTCGACAGCTGCCTCGGCCTTGGGCTCGGCGGCTGCCTCCTCGACCTTGACGGCGGGCTTTGCGGCAGCCTTCGGAGCGGCCTTGGTCGCAGTAGCCTTGGCGGCCGTCGACTTCGTTGCCGTGGTCTTTTTGGCAGCTGTTGCCTTCTTGGCGGTCGTGGTCGTCTTCTTGGCAGCGGTCTTTGCCGGAGCCTTGGCGGCCGGCTTGGCCTCAGCGACCTCGGCCTTTACCTCGGGAGCAGCCACGGCCTCGGCGGCCTTTTTGGCAGCGGCGGTCGTGCGCTTGCGCGTGGTCGTTCCCTTGGCAGCCGCTGTTTTAGTCGCGGCAGCCTTGGTCGTCGTAGCCTTCTTGGCGGTCGTCTTACGGGCCGAGGTCTTCTTAGCTGCGGGCTTTGTAGCGGGCTTGACCTCGGCCTCTGCCTCAGGAGAAACCTCAGTCTTCACCTCAGGCTCGGCCTTTGCGGGCTCAGTCTCAAGCGGCTTCTCCTCGGCCTTGGGCTCCTCAGCGACCACCGGCTCAGCAACAGCCTCAGGCTCGTCGACAACCGCCGCCGGCCTCTCAATCTCCGGGTGCATAAAGAAGTACAGATCCAGATACTTATCCGCCGAGCGCGTCCAGCTAAAGTCCCGGCTCATGGCCTGCGTGACCAGCTGATTCCAGGCGTCGCGGTTGTCCCAGAACAGACGTGCCGCGCGGAACACGGCGTCCCCCATCTCGTCGCCGTTAAAGTTGCTAAACGAGAACCCCGTGCCCTCGCCGGTAAACTCGTTGTACGGGATCACGGTGTCCTTCAGGCCGCCGGTCTCGCGCACGATGGGCAGGGTGCCGTAGCGCATGGCGATGATCTGCGACAGGCCGCAGGGCTCAAACTTCGAAGGCATCAGGAACATGTCGGCAGCGGCATACATACGCTGCGACAGCGCCGGATCAAACTCGATGCGCGCGGCCATGGTGCCGGGGTACTTGTCCTGGAAGTAGCGCAGGCCGTCCTCGTAGTCGCGGTCGCCGGTGCCCAGCACCGCCACCTGCACGCCGCCGGCCAAAATGCGGTCGAGCGCGTACATGACCAGGTCCATGCCCTTCTGTCGCGTCAGGCGCGTGACCATCACCATGAGCGGACGGTCGTCGCGCACCTCGAGGCCCAGCTCTTCCTGCAGCTTGGCCTTGCAGACAGCCTTGCCGGAGCGGTCCTCAACGGTGTAGTTGGCGGCAATGCGCTTGTCGGTCGCCGGGTCAAAGCCCGCCACGTCGATGCCGTTCAAAATGCCCTGCAGCGCGTAGGAACGCTCGCGCAGCACGCCGTCCAGACCCTCGCCAAACTCGGGCGTCTGGATCTCGTTGGCATAGGTGGGGCTTACCGTGGTGATGGCGTCGGCATAGCGCAGCGCGCCCAGCATGTAGTTGATGCTGCAGGCGTCGCAACGCAGCTGCGAGGCAGCGGCCGGAATATGCGCCACACCCAGGATGTCCTCCATCACGGTGTCGCTAAACTGGCCCTGGAACGCCACGTTGTGGATTGAGAACACGGTCTTGACGCGGTCGTACAGCGGCAGGCCCTGGTAGAACTCGCGCAGGAACACGGGCGCCAGCGCCGTCTGCCAGTCGTTGCAGTGAAGGATGTCGCACTCAAAGCCGGCCGGCAGGTGCTGCAGGCTCTCGGTAATGGCCTTGGAGAAGAACGCAAAGCGCTCGCCGTCGTCAAAGAAGCCGTACGGATAGTCGCGCGCAAAGTAGCGCTCGTTATCGATGAACATATAGGTGACGCCGTCATGCTCGAGCTTCTCCAGCCCGCAGTACTCGTTGCGCCAGCCCAGGCTCACATAAAAGTCGGCAAAGTGCTCCATCTGCGCCTTGTACTCGTCCTTGATGGTGGCGTACTTGGGCACCATCACGATGACTTCGGCGCCGGCGCGCACGAGCGCCGCAGGCAGCGAGCCCGCCACGTCGCCCAGGCCACCGGTCTTAACAAACGGTGCGCACTCGGCCGAGGCAAACACGATCTGCATCTTTTTGCTGGTTTCTGCCATATTGTCTCCCATGTTGTTATTCGAGAATAGCCGCCAGGCGCTAACCGGGCGGCTATTCTACAGTTTACGTGCGATTATGCGACGCCAATGTTAACGAACGATGGTGGTATCGGAAGTTAACGGAGCCTTGCCCAGCACCAGGATGTTCTCGGGCGTGCCGCGAAGCTCGGTGTTGGTGGGAACCACGTTGTTCTTGTCCAGGATGGCGTTCTCGACGCGGGCGCCGCTCTTGATGATGCAGCTCTGGTTGATGATCGAGTTAGTCACCGAGGCGCCTTCCTCAACCACAACACCGCGCGACAGGATCGAGTTGCGCACGGTGCCCTTGATGATGCAGCCGGCCGAGATGATCGAGTTGCAGGCGTGGCTGCCGGTCGCATAGCGCGAAGGCGGCACGTCGTGGGCCTTGGTCAGGATGGGTCGCTCGGGGTCGAAGAGCTGGTCGGCCACGGTCTGGTCGAGCAGGTCCATGCTGCGGCGGTACAGCGACTTCTCGCTAAACACGCCCACGACCTCGCCCTTGTACTCGTAGCTGCACACGTCGATGTTGCCAAAGTCGCCCTGGAGTGCCTCGAGCAGGTCCAGATAGTCGGCGGCCTGGTAGTGATCGATAATCTCGAGCAGCGTCTCGCGGTTGACGATGCAGCAGTCCATAGAGGCATTGTCGCCGTACACGACGCCGGCGCTCACGCCCGTCAGGCGGCCGTTCTCGTTAATCTCGAGCTTGGTCTCGTCATCGACGTTGCGCGTGGCCTTGCAGTACACCACGGTCATCTGGGCGCCGGAGTTCTCGTGCGCGTCGATGATGGTGTTGAGGTCCATGTTAAAGATGATGTTGGTGCCCATCATCACAACGTAGGGCTTGTCCGAGCGCTGGAACAGCGTCTTGTTGGAGATGATGTCGCGCAGCAGGAAGCGCATGCCGCCCTTGGTGGTGCCATACGCGTTGCCGGGGACCATGAACAGGCCGCCCTTCTTGCGGTCCAGACCCCAGTCCTTGCCCGAGCCCACGTGGTCGATCAGCGAGCGGTAGTTACCCGGCATGACGACGCCGACGGTCTTAATGCCGGCATTCATCATGTTGGACAGCGGAAAGTCGATTAGGCGGTAGCGGCCCAAAAACGGGACGGACGCGATGGGGCGGTCCTTAAGCAGCACGCTGCCGTAGGACGAAGAGTAGTTAGCGGTGATATAACCGATGGCCTTGCGATTGATCATCGGATCATTCCCCCTTCCCGATAACGACGTCATTTCCAACGACGGCCGTATCCTTGGTGGTATCGACAGAGCCGAGCTTCACGCCCTCTTCGACCGTGGAGTTCTCGCCCAAAATAGCGCGGCAGATGTGCGCGCCGCTCTTAACGTGCGCACCCGGCAGCAGCACGGAGTCCTCGACCACGGCGCGCTCCTCGATGATGACATCGGTCGAAAGGATCGAGTGGCGAGCGGTACCGTAGATCTTGCAGCCGTTGGAGACCAGGCAGTCGTCCAGGCGGCCGTCCGGGCCAATGTAGTGCGGCGGACGCGTGGTGATGTTGGACATGATGGGGAAGTTCTTATCAAACAGATCGAACTCGGGGTTGTTGCCCAGCAGGTCCATCGAGGTCTCGTGGAAGCTGGCGATGGTGCCGACGTCCTTCCAAAAGCCGTGGAACTCGTAGCTGTACAGGCGCTTGTTCTCGCCGAGCAGCTTGGGGATGATGTCCTTGCCAAAGTCGTGGCTCGAGCGCTGGTCCAGGGCGTCCTCCTCGAGCGCCTCGATCAGCACGTCGGCCGAGAAGATGTAGATGCCCATGGATGCGAGGTTCGAATCGGGCTTCTCGGGCTTCTCGGTAAACTTGGTGATGCGGCCGTCCTCGGGGTCGGTGGTCAGGATGCCAAAGCGGCTGGCCTCCTCCCACGGCACGGGCATAACGCTCACCGTAAGATCGGCATTGTTCTCAATGTGCGTCTTGAGCATCTTGCGGTAGTCCATGCGATACAGGTGGTCGCCGGAAAGAATCAGGACGTACTTGGGGTCATTGGCCTTGATGTAGTCAAGGTTCTGCGTAATGGCGTCGGCCGTACCCGCATACCAGGCGCCGCCGGTCTGCGTCTCGTACGGCGGCAGGATAGACACGCCGCCGTCACGGCTGTCCAAATCCCAAGCCTCGCCGGAGCCCACATAGGCATGCAGCAGGTAGGGACGATATTGCGTCAGAACGCCCACCGTGTCGATGCCCGAGTTGGAGCAGTTGGAGAGCGAAAAGTCGATAATGCGGAACTTGCCACCAAAGCTAACCGCCGGCTTAGCGATCTTTTGGGTGAGTGCCCCCAATCGGCTGCCCTGTCCTCCTGCGAGGAGCATCGCGATGCATTCTTTCTTACTCATCGATTTCTCCTTCTGTCATCGATGTTCCTAAACCCATTAGCGACGGGCGCGGCGCTCGGTCGCGCCCGTCGAGTAATGCCGTGCTGGCAAAGGGAGCTCGCGCGCTTTATGCGTGCCAGATCTCGTCGCGGTACTCGCGAATGGTGCGGTCGGACGAGAACCAGCCACTCGAGGCGGTGTTGAGCAGGGCCTCGCGGTTCCAGGTCTCCTGGTCGTCGTAGCTGCCCGTAAGCGCCTCCCAGGCGTCCACATAGCTGCGGAAATCGGCCATGACCAGGTCGGGGTCGTTGTTGTTCATAAGCTCGTTGTAGATGCTCTCGAAGTTGCCCGAAAGACCCGCAAAGGTGTTGTCCTTGAGCTCGTCCATCACGCGGCCCAGACGCTCGCGGTCGCCGTTGAGGGTATCCCACGCAAAGTAACTGTTGGATGCCCAGAGCTGCTCGACCTCGGGAGCGGTCAGGCCAAAGATGGCCTCGTTCTCGCGGCCGGCCAGGTCGGCGATCTCGATGTTGGCGCCGTCGAGGGTGCCCAGCGTAATGGCGCCGTTCATCATGAGCTTCATGTTGGACGTGCCCGAGGCCTCCTTACCGGCGGTGGAAATCTGCTCAGAGATCTCGGCGGCAGGGTAGATGAGCTGGGCGTTGCTCACGCGGAAGTTGGGGATAAAGCAGACCTTCATGACCTCGTTCACACGCGGGTCGTTGTTGACGACCTCGGCGACGGAGTTGATCAGACGGATGGTCTCCTTGGCGAAGGTGTAGCTCGAGGCAGCCTTGCCGCTAAAGATGAAGGTCGTCGGCGTCACGTGGAAGTTGGGATCGGCGATGCGACGGTTGTAGATGTCCATCACCTTCATGATGTTCATGAGCTGGCGCTTGTAGGCGTGGAAGCGCTTTACCTGAACATCGAAGACGGTGTTGGGGTCGATGACCAGACCGGTCTCGGCCTTGACGTAGGCGGCCAGACGCTCCTTGTTGGCGCGCTTGGAAGCACCCACGGCCTTCAGGAACTCGGTGTCGTCCTTAAACTCCTTGAGTCTCTCCAGCTCAAAGGCGTCCTTGAGCCAGCCGTCGCCAATGGCCTCGGTCACGAGCTTGGCGTAGGTGGGGTTGGCCTCGGCAAAGAAGCGACGGTGCGAGATGCCGTTGGTCTTGTTGTTGAACTTCTCAGGCGTCAGGGCATAGAAGTCCTTAAGCACGATGTTCTTGATGATGTCGGAGTGGATCTTGGCCACGCCGTTGACGCTGTGGCTGCAGATCACGGACAGGTTGGCCATACGGATCTCGCCGTCCCACAGGATGGCGGTCTGGCGCAGACGCTCCTGCCAGCCCTCCTGCGTGGTATCGAACGACTCGTGCCAACGACGGCTGATCTCGTCGATGATCTGGTACACGCGGGGGAGGAGCTTGGAGAACGTGCCGATGGGCCACTTCTCCAGAGCCTCGGGCAGGATGGTGTGGTTGGTGTAGCTCACGACCTGCGTCACGATGTTCCAGGCGTCGTCCCACTCGAGCTTCTTCTCGTCGATCAGGATGCGCATGAGCTCGGGGCCGCACATGGCGGGGTGCGTGTCGTTGGTGTGGATGGCCACAAACTGCGGCAGCAGCTCCCAGTTCTCGCCGTGCTCCTTCTCAAAGGTGTCGAGCAGGCTGTAGATGCCGGCCGAGACAAACAGGTACTCCTGCTTCAGGCGCAGCAGACGGCCGTGCTCACCGGCGTCGTTGGGGTAGAGGATGGCGCTGATGGCCTCGGCCTCGGCGCGCTCGGCGTCGGCCAGGGCGTAGTCGCCGCGGTTGAAGGCCTCAAGGTCAAAGTGCTCCTCGACCGGCTCGGCAGCCCAGACGCGCAGCTTGTTGACGGTCTCGCCGGCATAGCCCACGACGGGGATGTCATAGGGAACGGCAAGGATGTCTTGTGTGTCCACCGTGCGGTAGAACGTGCGGCCGTCCTCCTCAAAGCCCTCAACGCGGCCACCGAACTTGATGGTCACGGCCTTGTCCTGACGACGGACCTCCCAGGGATAGCCGTGGGTGAGCCACTCGTCGGTGGCCTCGACCTGACTGCCGTTAACGATCTCCTGCTTAAAAAGACCGTAGCGGTAGCGCATGCCGTTGCCGTAGCCGGCGATGCCCTCGGCTGCCATGGAATCCAGGAAGCATGCGGCCAGACGGCCCAGGCCACCGTTGCCCAGAGCCGGATCGGGCTCCTGGTTCTCGATGACGGACAGGTCGAAGCCCATGTCGTCGAGCGCCTCGGCGACCATGTCGCGTACGCCAAAGTTGAGCAGGTAGTTGTCGAGCAGGCGGCCGATCAAAAACTCGATCGAGAAGTAGTACACGCGCTTCTTGCCCTCGGCGGTGACTCGGGCGTCGCTGGTGGTGGCAACGGTGCGGGCCTTCTCGGCCACGAGCTTGGCCAAGGCGTTAAAGCGGTCGAGGTCGCTCGCGGCCTCGACGCTCTTGCCGCTGATGCTCATGACGGCATCGCGATAGAGCTCGGTAAACTCCTGCTTGTTGTCGAAGATCTTATTCATACGTTCCTTTCCCCCGGGGATATCTCCCGGAACGGTTATGACTTGTATCCTACGCCTCAGCGGGGCGGGTGATTACAGTGGTAACGGCTTTGTTACGCGTCCTTAGCGGTCGACTTAACAGAAGCTGACTTTGCCTTGGTAGTGGCCTTTTTGGCAGCCGGCTTTTTGGCGGTGGTCGCCTTGGTCGCGGTCTTCGCAGCAGCCTTAGCTTTGGTCGCCTTGGCCTTGGCCTTGGCGGGAGCCTTCTTGGCCGCAGCAGCCTTGGGCTTCACCGAGGACGTGCGCTTCTTAGGCGCAGCCTTGGGAGCCTCGACCACGGGCGGCTTATAGCTGCTGGGGCCGCGGCGCTTAAGCACCACGCCTGCCAGGCCGGGCACCTTCATCTCGATGGAGTCCATCTGCCCGTTCCAGGGATAGGGCTCGCTCGAGCAGGTGTAGGGCTCCTCGCCGGCATAGCCGCTGCCACCGAACTCGGGACGGTCGGAATCGAAGATGACCTCCCAGTCACCCTCGCGCGGCACGCCCACGCGGAAGCTCTCGTAGCTCGCCGGGTCAAAGTTGATTAGGATCACCAGGTCGTCGTCGACGTCCTCGCCCTGGCGCACAAAGCTCACGATAGACTGCTTGGAGTTGTCCGCGTCGATCCAGGTAAAGCCGTCGTCGGTGTAGCCACGCTCGTACAGGGCGGGCTCGGCGGTGTACAGGTGGTTGAGTGCCTTGATAAACGCCTGATGATGCTTGTGGGTCTCGTACTCCTCGGTCAGGAACCACTGGATGGACTCGTAGTAGCGCCACTCGATAAACTGGCCGATCTCGTTGCCCATAAAGTTGAGCTTGGCACCGGGGTGCGTCATCTGATAGAAGGCCAGCGTGCGCAGGCCGGCAAACTGGCGCCACCAGTCGCCCGGCATGCGGCCGATGAGCGAGCACTTACCGTGCACGACCTCGTCGTGGCTCAGGGGGCAGATGAAGTTCTCGGTAAAGGCGTACATGATGGAGAACGTGAGCAGGCCGTGGTTGCCGGGGCGCCACGGAAAATCGGTCTGCATGTAGTGCAGGGTGTCGTTCATCCAGCCCATGTCCCACTTGTAGTGGAAGCCCAGGCCGCCGTCCTGCGGCGGATAGGTCACGAGCGGCCACGCGGTGGACTCCTCGGCCATCATCATCACGTCGGGGTAGTGTGCCTCAACGGCGCAGTTGACCTGACGAATAAACGCGCTGGCGTCCAGGTCCTCCTCGGTACCGTACTTGTTGAACTTCTTTTGGCCCGGATCATCGATGCCAAAGTTGAGGTACAGCATACTGGACACGCCGTCCATGCGAATACCGTCCACGTGGAAGTTCTCGAGCCAGTACAGCACGTTGGAGACCAGGAAGGAGCGGACTTCGCCGCGGGCGAAGTCAAACTTGTGCGTGCCCCAGTTGGGGTGAATCTCGTGCTCAAACAGCATGTGGCCGTTAAAGGTGGCGAGACCGTGGGAGTCGGCGCAAAAACCGCCGGGCACCCAGTCCATGATCACACCGATGCCCGCCTCGTGGCACGCATCGATAAAGTGCATGAGCTGCTGCGGGTCGCCGTAGCGCGACGTGGCGGCGTAGTAGCCGGTCGTTTGGTAGCCCCAGGAGCCATCGAAGGGATGCTCCATAAGCGGCATGACCTCAATATGCGTATAGCCCATGTCGCGCACGTAGTCCACGAGCTCCACCGACAGGTCGTCGTAGGTGTAGAACTCGCCGCGCTGCGCGGGGAAGGGATCCATGGGGCCGGGGTAGTTGCCGTATTCGTCCGGCTCGCCCTGCGGCGCGTCGCCGTGGCGCTTCCACGAGCCAATGTGTACCTCGTAGATGTTAAGCGGCTGCGACATGTGGTTATGGCCGGCGCGGCGCTTGAGCCACGCCGCGTCGTTCCACTTGTAGCCGTCCAGGCTCCACAGCACGCTCGCCGTACCCGGAGGGCACTCGGCCTTAAAGGCGTACGGATCGGCCTTGTAGAGCTTTTCGCCCTCGTTGGTCTCGATCAGGTACTTATAGAGCTGGCCCTGCTCCGCGCCAGGAATAAAGCCTTCCCAGATAGCGCTCGTATGCACGGGCACCAGCGGGTTGGCTTCCTCATCCCAGTCGTTAAATTCGCCAATGACGTGGACGCTCTTTACATCGGGCGCCCAAACGCAAAAACGCCAGCCGCGCGTACGATTCTGCGTGTCGGGGTGCGCGCCCATCTTTTCCCAGCTGCGCTCCCACATACCGATGCCAAACAGATAGACATCGTCCTTGGAGAGCTCCGGTGCGTGCGGAGCAGGCTTGCGGGTTGCGGGCTTTTTGGTTACTGGCTTTAGCTTTGTATCGCTCACGTTTGATCCCATCATGACGCGGCAGCGTGTTGCCTTGGTGACTAAATGCGAAAGGTCCAGGGCTGCACGAATCGAAGGGACGGCGATAGTTCTTTGATTCGTTCCACCTCGCGTGCTCGGTGGAACTTTCGTCAGAAACTACCATAACACCTGTACATTACTTTTATGGAGGAAAGTGGTTTTGCGGCGGCTTTTAATCGGTGAGCGCCATGTTTAGACCACTGACAGATTTGCGATGGTAAAACTCTTGACAGTTTTACCAATTAGGGTTTTTAGATTGTTAGTTTGACGTTTGGTAAAACGTTTTTAGCAGGATGTTTACCATTTGACATCGAAAGGTTCGTTTATGTCCCAAACCTGTCTCTTATACACATCTGACGCTGCCGACGATAAGGCTC
>UQTR01000022.1 GCA_900544065.1 uncultured Collinsella sp. | reverse complement strand
CGGTTCTTAAGCGGACGCCCGCCGGGAAAACTCAGCAGCGTCTTACGGCCCATAATGACCGGACAACCTTTGGTGCACGCCACAAAATGACGCATGTCGGCACGATTGGAGACGACCATGTCGCCCTCGCAACCAATACCCCAGTCATCGCACACGGCGACAATGGCAGAAAGCTTACACGTCATGCGCGTCACCTACACCGCAATGGGAATGTTCTTAACCTGCGGACCGTGCTCGTAGCCCTCGACGATCAGGTCGTCGGTCGTAAACGCATAGAAATCATGCACATCCGGGTTGAGCGTTACCTTGGGCGCCGCAAACTGCGGACGCTCGATAAGCTCGCGGACGATATCGACATGACGGTCGTAAATGTGGGCATCGGCGATCACATGCAGCAGCTCGCCAGCGATCATATCGACCGACTGCGCGACCATCATCAGCAAAATGGCGTACTGGCACACATTCCAGTTGTTCGCGGCCAAAATATCCTGGCTACGCTGGTTGAGAATCATGTTGAGCGTCGGCTTGTCGTCCAGCGGACGCTGCGTGACGTTATAGGTCACGCTGTAAGCGCACGGATACAGGTGCATCTCGGACAGGTCGCTAAACACATAGGTGTTCGTCATGATGCGGCGACTGTACGGCGTGTGCTTAAGATCGTACAGTACGCGGTCCATCTGGTCGAAATCGCCCTCGGCATAATGGCTCTTCTGCCCAATCTGATACCCGTAGGCCTTGCCGATGGAGCCGGTCTCGTCGACCCACTCATCCCAAATATGGCTGTTGAGATCATGCACGTTATTGGACTTCTTCTGATAGATCCACAGGATCTCGTCCATAGCGGACTTGAGCGCCGTACGACGCAGGGTAAGAGCCGGAAACTCCTCACGCAGGTCGTAGCGGGCCGTGACACCAAAGTTTTTAATGGTATAGGCAGGGGTGCCATCCTCCCACACCGGGCGAACCTTTTGGCCCTCGGTGGTGGTGCCATGGTCAAGAATATCGCGGCACATGGTTACAAACTGTTGATCAGCTTTGCTCATTGACCCTCCTGTCAGTCGTCTATAAGCGAGATTCATTGTAGCCCAGGCGCACGCGGCCCCACAGCCCAAACATAAGCCCTCACTTTCTGACATATGCCAGAAATTCCTTGCGCAATTCTGCGCGTTCGCTATTCTATTGTTGACATATGTCAGATAAGGAGCACGTATGGCAGGAAGACGCGAAAAATTGCGCCGTGTTGGGATCATCCCCGAATACCGCGGCTTTACCCCCGACGGCCTTGCCAGCGGAGACGCCATCGATATGACGGTCGACGAGCTCGAAGTCCTGCGGCTGTGCGACCTGGAAAGCCTCAATCAGGAGGCCGTCGCCCAGCACATGGGCATTGCCCGCGCCACGGTGGCGGCAATCTGCAGCCGCGCGCATCGCAAGGTGGCAAACGCGCTGGTCAATGGACGGGCGATCGTCATCGAAGGCGGCAACATCGCGTACTCCCCCATTACCACGACGACGGCCGCATGGCCAGCAAAGGAGATCGGCACCATGAGGGTGGCAACCACGTACGACAACGGCAACATCTTTATGCACTTTGGCCGCAGCGAGCAGTTCAAGATCTACGACATTCAGGACGGCAAGGTACTCAACGAGCAGGTCGTGGGCACCGGCGGCACCGGCCACGGTGCCCTTGCGGGCCTGCTCGCCAACGGCGGCGTGGACACGCTCATCTGCGGCGGTATCGGCGGTGGCGCTATCAACGCGCTTGCCCAAGCCGGCATCACGGTATACGCAGGTGCCCAGGGCAGCTGCGACGCTTGCGTCGAGGCCCTTATCGCCGGCACGCTCGCGCAGAACGGCGAGGCCACGTGCGGCTGCCATGGTCACGACCACGAGCATGGCGAGGCCTGCAGCTGTCACGGCCATCACGAGCACGAGGGCCACGAGGGCTGCGGCTGCCACTAACGGCACGGCACCACGAGCTCAGGGCACGACGCTAAACGCAGCCCAACAATCAAAGCCAACAACAAAGGCCACCCGGTAGCTTCCGAGTGGCCTTTGCCATATCAAGCTGGAATTACAGCCCTATTTCTTATTACGCATCTGCGCTTCCATCTGGCGCAGCAGCTCCATATCGGACTTGGGACCGCCCGTACCAAGGCCGCCCATGCCGCCCAAACCCATAGCGTCCAGGCCAGGGATATTGGGCATGCGCATCCTCTTGCCCTTCTTTCCCTTTTTGCCTTTTTTACCGCCGGCCTGTGCCTGATTGGCCATCGTGCGCATGCGGCCCATCATCTTATTCATCTCGCCCCACTGCTTCATAAGGCTGTTGACCTCGGTGGGGGTTACGCCGGCGCCGTTGGCGATACGGGCGCGACGCTGGCCGTTGATGATGGAGGGGCGAAGGCGCTCCTCCTTGGTCATCGACATGATGATGGCCTCGTTCTTATCGAAGATGCCCTCGTCCAGATTGCCACCCATCTGGTTGAGCGCTCGCTGGCCACCGGGGAGCATGCCCAGGATGCCCTTCATGCCACCCATCTTCTTGACGGCCTTCATCTGGTCGAGCATGTCGTTCATAGTGAAGCCCTCGCGCAGCATGCGCTCGGCAGCCTCAAGCTGCTCTGCATCGGCCGCCTCTTGGGCCTTCTCAATAATGCCGACAACGTCGCCCATGCCCAGAATGCGCTTGGCCATGCGATCGGGATAAAACGGCTCCAGCGAATCAGGCTTCTCGCCCATGCTCACGAACTTGATGGGCTTGCCGGTAACCTGACGCACCGAAAGTGCGCCACCGCCACGGGCATCGCCGTCGAGCTTGGAGATAATCACGCCATCAAAGTCGGTGCGATCGGCGAAGGTCGAGACGACGTTGACGATATCCTGGCCGGTCATGGCATCGACGACCATCAGCACCTGGTCGGGCTTGACGGCCTTCTTGATGTCGACGGCCTCCTGCATCATCTGCTCGTCGATCTGAAGACGACCGGCGGTATCGACAATGACCACGTCGCGCAGGTGGTCGACGGCCTCCTGGATGGCACCCTTGGCAATGTCGACCGGGTGCGCGCCGTCACCGCGGAAGACCGGCACGCCGATCTCGCCACCGAGCGTGGCCAGCTGGTCGGCAGCGGCGGGACGGTAGACGTCGCACGCGGCGAGCAGCGGCGAGCGGCCCTGCTTCTTGAGCAGGTAGGCCAGCTTTACGGCCGCCGTGGTCTTACCGGAGCCCTGCAGGCCCACGAGCATGATGACATTGGGAATGCGGTTGCTAAAAACGAGCTTGCTCTCGGTTGAGCCGAGCATCTCGGTGAGCTCGTCGAGCACGATCTTGACGACGTTTTGCGCCGGCGACAGCGACTCCATGACCTCGGCGGTCATGCAGCGCTCCTTGGTCTTGGCGACGAACTCCTTGACGACCTTAAAGTTAACGTCGGCCTCGAGCAGTGCCATGCGAATATCGCGCATGGCCGAAGTAATATCGGCCTCGGTCAGCTTACCCTTGCCGCGCAGGCGGTCAAATGTGTCGTTGAGGCGATCGCTCAGGGAATCAAACACTGGTTACTCCTTAGTTGGACTCGCCCACCAGGGCGCGGCAGAAATCTTTGGCGTTAAACTCCTGCAGGTCATCGACCTGCTCGCCCACGCCGATGCGCAGGATCGGGAGCTTGAGCTTCTCGGCCACGGCCATGGCGATACCGCCCTTAGCCGTGCCGTCCAGCTTAGTCATGATAATACCGTCCAGGCCCAGCGCCTCGTTAAACTCGAGCGCCTGGTTCAGACCGTTCTGACCCGTGGCGGCATCGATCACAAGCACGACCGAGACAGGCATGGGACCAGCGGCCATATTGGCGGCGCGCTTACGGGTCACATTGACCACCTTGGCGAGCTCGCGCATGAGTTCGGGGCTCGTGTGCAGACGACCGGCGGTATCGATGAGCACCAGGTCGCTGCCGCGCTTATCGGCCTCGTCGAGCACGTCATAGCATACGCTTGCCGGATCGGAGCCGCGGTCGCGCTTGATGACGGGAACGCCGGCGCGCTGGCCCCACACATCGAGCTGCTCGATGGCGGCGGCGCGGAAGGTGTCGGCCGAACCGATCACCACGTTCTTGCCGCGGGCGGCCATGGCGCTCGCAATCTTGCCGACCGTGGTGGTCTTGCCGGCGCCGTTGATGCCGACAAACAGCACGCAACTCGGCGTATCGGAAAACGGATCGCGCTCAACAGGCACAAAATGGCCCTCGAGCTGCTCGGCCAGGGCACGGCGAAGCTGCGGGGCGGTCTTGAGGTTCTTCTTGGCAGCGGCGTCGCGCAGGTCATCGGAGACCTGAATGGCGACCTCGGCACCCATGTCACCCATAACGAGGGTGTCCTCAAGGTCCTCCCAAAAATCCTCGTCGACCTCGCCGCCAAAGTAGAAGACCTCGTTGAGGGCCTCGCGGCTGCGCTCAAGTCCGCGCGAGAGTGCGTCAAAGAATCCCATTATGCATTCACGACCTTTCCGGTTTCGCGATCGAGTTTTTGCGAGACGACGCGACTGACGCCGTCGGCTTGCATCGAGACGCCGTAGAGAACGTCAGCATCCTCCATAGTACGGCGCTGATGCGAGATTACCAAGAGCTGCGTATCGGAACGCAGCACATCGAGGGCGCCGATGAGCTTGGACAGGTTGGCGTCGTCGAGCGCAGCCTCGACCTCGTCCAGCACATAGAACGGCACCGTGCGCGTACGGTATACGGCAAAGAGCAGGGCGAGCGCCGTCAGGCTCTTCTCGCCACCCGACATGAGCATCATCTTGGTGATGCGCTTGCCGCGCGGCTGCGCCACGACCTCAATGCCTGTCTCGGCAGGATGCTCGGGATCGGTCATCTCAAGGTGAGCCTGACCACCCGGGAAAAGCATGGCGAAGATCTCGCGGAAGTTCGCGTCGACCTTCTCAAACGTCACCAGGAACGCCTTGCGCATCTTACGGTCGATCGCCACGGTGATCTTGGTGAGCGCCTTGCGCGCGCTCTCCAGATCGGCAAGTTGCTCCTCGATGTAATCGGCACGGCGCTTGAGCTGCTCGTACTCCTCCATGGCGACTTGGTTCACAGGGCCCAGGTTGTTGATCTGGCGCACGAGTTGGTTAAGCTCGCGCTCGGCGGCGTCGCGATCGGTGGGCGCCGGCAGCATGAGCGCTTCCTCGAGCACCGTGGTACCGTCGGCGGTGATGGCCTTGATGGCAGCCTCGACCTGCACCTCGAGCTTGCCGCGCGCCACCTTGAACTCATTTTGCGTCGCCGTGGCAGCATCGACCCGCTCCTTGGCGCGGGCGACCTCGGTCTTGGCGTCCTCGATGGTCTTCTTCAGCGAAGCCGAGTCCGCCTCCTCGAGCGAAGCCTGATCGCGCAGGCGCGCAGCCCAGTCCGAGGCACGCTCCAACAGGGCAGAATAGCGCTCGTGCATGGGATCGACGCGAAGGCGCAGCAGCTCGAGCGAGCGCGAGGCCTGACGCGTCCCGCGGATACGACGGTCGATACCCTCCAGGCGATGCTCAAGATCGGGCACGCGGCCCTTCAGCGAACGCAAGCGCTCACTCGTCTGAGCCAGGCGCACCTTTGCATCGGCAAGCTTTCCGGCGGCCTCGGAATCGTCGCGACGCACACGATCGAGCTCGTCGTTGGCTTCGGCAATCTGGAGACCCAAGTCGCCTGCCTGCGCACGGGCCTCGTCGCGCGAACGGGTGAGCACGTCCACACGCGGACGTGCGGCATGAACGGCCTCGGCAGCTTGCTCGCGGCGCTTGGAGATGCGCACGCGCTCAACCTCGGCATTATTGGCGCTTTGCTCCAGGCGGCCGATCTCGGAGAGCAGCGAGCGGCGCTCGCCCTCAAGACGGGCAATCTCGCCGGCGGCGTCGCCCTCGGCGGCACGCGCCTCCTCGACGGCCGCATTGGCCTCGACGACCTGATCCGAAACATGCTCAAACACGGCAGCGAGATCGGGCTCCAGGCCTTCCAGCTCGCGGATACGGCGCTTGCGCTCCAGAGCGCCCAAAGCCTCGCCGGCATCAAGCCCCACGCGAACCAAGCCGCCGCAGGCAACGCGTGCGCCATCGGGAGTCACGTAGGTCACACCGTCAACGACCGGCGCGGACAGCGCGGCGGCCAAGTCGTCGACCACGTAATAGCCGCCGAGCAATGCCTCGACGACCGGACCGTAGCCCGCACGCACGGACAGACGATCAACAAGACGGGTACCGGCGGCACCCTCGGCAGCCGCAGAGCCGCTCACGCTGCGCGCCACCAGCAGCGCCTCGCCCGAGGCCTTCTTCTGGTCCAGCGCAGCGCGACCGGCGCGCTCAAGTGCGGCAGCGTTATCGAACAACAGGGCATCGATATCGCCGGCGAGCAGCTGCTCAACCAGGCCCTCAAGCTCACGAGGTGCCTCGAGCACATCGCCCAGACGACCCGAGACATCGTCGCCCAGCGCGCCCACCAGACGGCTTACGAGCGGCGAGCTGTCGGCCATGCGAGCATCAAGCTTCTTTTGGCTGGCAAGCTCCGAGCGCACCTCGGACAGCTTGTTGCGTGCCTCGCCTTCGCGGGCACGCAGGTCCTTGAGGGCAGCCCGTGCCGTCTCGGTGGCCTCGCGCGCATCGCTCTGGGCCTGACGAGCCGCCTCAAGGGCGCTCTCAAGCTCCTCAGCACGGTCGCGGCGGCTATCAAGCGATGCCGTGACCTCCTCGAGCTGTTCATCGATCTGCTCCAGGCGCGAGGCATACATGTTGTCCTCGACCTCGGCGTTGCTCAGCGAGTCCTTCACCTTGGCGAGCTCGAGCGCAGCATTATCGGCAACGCGCTGCACATCGCGCTGTTCGCGCGTGAGCTGCGAAATCTGATTGTCGAGCGCAACGCGACGCTCGTGGAGCTCGGCGGCGGCAGGACCAGCGGCGTCAACGTCCTCCTGGGCCTGCATATGCGCGCCGGTCACTTCCTCGAGCTGAGCACGTGCGTCCTCGAGCTCCTCAACCACGCGACGGCGCTGATGCTCGGAGCTCGAGATCTGGCCACGCATGTCGGACAGGCGCGACACCATGTTATGGCCCTTTTCCTCGAGCAGGCGCATATCGGAGTTAATGCGACCGACCACGTCTTGCATATGACGGCGCTGCTCGCCCAAGTCGCCCACAAACAGGCCCTTTTCCTCGAGCATAACTTGGAGCTTCTCGAGCTCGCGCTCCTTTTCACCCAAGCGGTATTGCGCGAGCTCAAGCTCGGCAGCGCCCTCCTTGGAGCGGCTCTCCAGGTCGTTCCACTGCGATTGCAGTGAACGCAGCTCATCGACGGCCAGCATCTGCGTAAGCTCGTTCGCGCGCGAGGACAGCTCTTTGTACTTGCGCGCGCGATCGACCTGACGCTCCAGCGGCCGCAGCTGACGGGCGATTTCCTTGTTGATATCGCGGGCACGGGTCAGGTGCTCGTCCATCGACTTGATCTTTTTAAGCGCACGTTCCTTGCGACGCTTGTGTTTGGAGATGCCGGCGGCCTCCTCAATGAGGGCACGGCGCTCCTCGGGGCGGCTCTGCAAAATGGCATCGAGCTTGCCCTGGCTGATGATGGAATGCGTATCCTTGCCCAGTCCCGAATCGTGCAGGATGTCCTGAATGTCCATCAGGCGGCACGGGCTCGAGTTGATGAGGTACTCGCTTTCGCCCGAGCGGTACATACGACGGGTGATAGCCACCTCGTCAAAGTCGACGGGCAGCATATGGTCCGAGTTGTCGAGCACCAGCGTGACCTCGGCCACACCCACCGGCTTGCGCGCCGACGAGCCCGAGAAAATAACGTCTTCCATGGCCTGGCCGCGCAGCTGCTTGGCGCTCTGCTCACCCAGGACCCACAGAATCGAGTCGGAGATGTTCGATTTTCCCGAGCCGTTGGGACCGACGATGACGGTTAGGCCCGGCTCAAACGTCATATGGGCGCGGTCGGCAAACGACTTGAACCCTTTGAGCGTGAGGGACTTGAGATACACGGTTCCTCGCTTAAACAGGCTTCTTGTTCAGAATCACGCCGTTGGTGGTGTAACCCATGCGGTCGAGCGCCTCGAGCGCAGCGGCTCCCTCGGCCTCCTTCTTGGAGGAACCGGTGCCGCGGCCCTGGCGGATACCGTCGATGAGCACCACGGCGGTAAAGGTGGGCGCATGCGCGGGGCCCTCGGAGCCGACCAGCTTATATGCCGGAGGCTCGTGGCCGTCTGCCTGCACGCACTCCTGCAAAAACGACTTGGGGTTCGCGGGGTGCTCGGCACGCTCGGAGGCCAGGTGCGGCTTAAGCGTACGGTGGATAAACTCCGCCGCCGCATCCCAGCCGGCATCCAGGTACAGGGCGCCCACGAGCGACTCGTAGACGTTCTCGAGCGCCGAGTGCAGACCGCGCGCGCCCGTGCCGGTCTCGGAGGCACCAAAGATGATGATGTCGTCGATGCCCAGCTCGTGCGACACCTCGGACAGCGTGGCGCCCGAGACGAGCGACACCTTCAGGCGCGTAAGCTTGCCCTCGTCAAACTCCGGATAGGACTCAAAGAGCGAGCGGGCAACCACGGCGCCCAAAATAGAATCGCCCAAAAACTCAAGGCGCTCATAACTCGCCGAGACGGGCTGACCTTCCACGGCAGAAGGGTGCGTGAGCGCCGCGCGCAGCAGCACCTTGTTATTGAACTCGTGGCCCAGGATTTCCTGGGCGCGCGCGAGTCGTTGAGATAAAGCCAAGACTTAGGCCTCCTTGGCGTTTTCAATAGCGTCGACAGCGTCGGCGACAGAGTTGAGCGACAGCAGGGTCTCGTCATCGATCTCGAGGTCGAACTCGTCCTCGATGGCCGTCACCAGCTGCAGACGCTCGAGCGAATCGGCATCGAGATCGTCAAAGGTAGTCTCGTCGCTAATGTCGGCGACATCGACGCCCAGAACGTCAGCGGCGACTTCGGCGATCTTATCGAAGATTTCGGAGCGGTCCATAGCGCTTCCTCTCGTATTGCGTGAACATCAACGAGCTGGCGCCGCAAGCGCAGCGCCAAGACACGGTTTTGATTCTACCCCACGACGAAGGCCGCGAGGCACATAACAGCGCTCTAACTCGCTCCTACAAAACGATGCCGTCCATAGAGTTGGCGACGTTCTCGACCAGCCCGGCGCGCACGGCCTCCGCCGCGGCGAGCGTACCGTTTTTGACGGCCTCGACCGAGGTGGCACCGTGGCCGATCAGGACCACGCCACGCAGGCCCAGCAGAATGGCGCCGCCCTTAGCATCGCCCGAAAGCTTTGCCTTGACCTCGCGCATCTGCTTTTTGATGAGCAACGCGGCGATCTTGGTGCCCAGCGAAGCCATAAAGGCACCCTTGAGCTCTTGCAGCAAAAACTTAGCGGCGCCCTCGGTTGCCTTGAGCGCGATGTTACCCGACATGCCATCGGCAACGACGACGTCAAAGTTACCCGAGGTCAGGTCGGTACCCTCGCAGTTGCCCACAAAGCCGGGAACGGCGGCCTTCATGGCAGGGAAGCACGCCTTGGTAAAGTTGGAGCCCTTCTCATCCTCGGTGCCGTTGCCGAGCAAACCGACGCGGGGATGCTCGATGCCCAGGACGACGCGCGCATAGGCGCTACCCATCTGGGCAAAACGCACCATGTCGTCGACCTCGACATCGGGGTTGGCGCCCATGTCGCACAGTACCGTCAGGCCGCCGGCGCGGTTGGGCAATGCATTGGTGAGGCACGGACGCACCGGCTGCTTCTTGCCCTCGGCCTGATATCTAAATGGCGTCACATAGGCGGTAGCGGCAGCGGTCATGGCGCCGGTGGAGCCGGCAGAGAAGAACGCGTCCGCGTTGCCCTTCTTGATAGCGCGGCAGGCAAGTACGATCGAGGACTTACGCTTGGTCATCACAGCTCGAATGGGATCGTCATCCATGGCGATGACATCGGGCGCCTCCAAGGCCTCGACGCGAGCGTGAGCCGCGGCAAAGGGGTTCACGATCTCTGCGGGACCGACGGCCAAGACCTCGATATCGGGATCCGCCGCAAGCGCCGCCTCGATACCGTCGAGGACAACCTGAGGCTTCTCATCTCCGCCCACAACGTCTACACAAACGCGAACGTTACTCATATACATGCTCCTTATACAAAAATGGCCGACTCATTGAGCCGGCCATTGTGGTTCCAGTTGGAACGGCATCGCATCCAGAGTATACAGTTACTCGGTAACGATAACCTCGCGGTCCTTGTAGAAACCGCAGCTGGGGCACACGTGGTGCGGGAGCTTGACAGCGCCGCAACGGGGGCACGTGGACTGAGCCGCAGCCGAGATTTTCATGTTGGCGGAACGGCGGGTGTGAGTGCGGATACGACCCTGCTTTTGTTTAGGTACGGGCATAGTGACCTTCCTTATGAACTATCCAGTGTGGCGATTACGCGCAAGTAGCGATACTACCACAGTTTTACTCGTCAAGCTTGAGATTCTTCAATGCTGCAAATGGATTTTCCGTGGCAGCGGCCCATTCGGCCTCTGCTTGAGCGGCGCAATCGCATTGCTCGACGTTGAGATTGATGCCGCAAGTGGGGCATAGGCCGCGACAATCGGGCTTGCACAGGACAACGAACGGCGTGTCCATGACGACCGCGTCGTTGATGGGCTCACCCAGATCGACCACGCGGTCCTCGCCCAGCAGCTCATAGCCGTCCTCATAGGCCTCGGGATCCTCGGGATCGTTAAAGAGGTAGAACTCCTCGATCTCGCCGGCAATATCAAACGAAGCGGGCTCCAGGCAACGGTCGCACTCGCCGGTGGCATGCGCACGAACCATGCCGGTAAGCAGAACACCGGTACCGGCATTGGTAAAGACTACGTCGTAGTCGATGCCGTCCTGCAGCTGGTACTCCTTCTCGCCCACCGTATAGGTGGCAACATCGACCTTGCCGGTCAGCGGATACGAGTCTCCTGGAAACTCAAGCTGCTCGGAAAGATCGACGGTAACGCTCGGGAACTCAGCCATTACCACTGACCGTTCTGCTGGGCGGCACCCTCGTTGAGCTGCTGGCGGCAACGGGTAACCGTGCCAGTCAGGCTCTTGAGGTTCTCCTCGAGGTGCGTAAAGACCTGCTCGGCGTAATCCTCGGCGGCATAGCGCGTCTCACGCTCATACTGCTGGGCACGGTCGCGAATGTCGTCGGCCTGCTGCTGAGCCAAGCGGACGATCTCCTGCTCACCGGCGATGGTGAGGGCTTGCTGCTGAGCATCGGCGATAATGGAATCGGCCTGAGCGGCGGCGGAAGCCATAAGCTCCTCGCGCTCCTTGAGGATACGGCGGGACTTCTGCCACTCCTCGGGATAGCTCATGCGGATCTCGTCGAGGATGTTAAAGAAGACGTCGGCGTCGATAACCTTCATCTGGGCGTTCTTGCCGAACGGCGTCTTAGCCTCTTCGATGAGCCCCTCGAGCTCGTCGACAAGACTCACGATCCTGTCGCCAGGAAAATTCTCGCCCGGCATCCGGTCTCCTTTCATAGGTAACATATCATCGTGTTAGTTTACCACATGCCACCAGGCATTAAAAAACGTCACGAAAAGCGATGTTTGAGCGCCTTGACCACATTGGACGGAACAAAATTAGAGACGTCGCTACCGAGCGAGGCAATCTGGCGAACCACCGAACTCGAGATATAGCCGTACTGCGGCGCACTCATAACAAAGATGGACTCCAGCTCGTTATCCAGGCGGTAGTTGAGGTCGGCCTGCTGCAGCTCGTACTCAAAGTCGGTCATGGCACGCAGGCCCTTGACCACGGCTCCTGCTCCCTGTTCGCGGGCAAAATCGACCAAGAGGCCGGTGAAGGGCAGCACCTCGACGCCGTCAATATCGCCGAGCGCCTCACGGGCCAGCGCCACGCGCTCGTCGAGCCTAAACGTGGTGCCGACGCCGTTTTTGCCCTGCGACTCGGCAACGGCCACGATCACGCTGGGAAAAATGCGGCGGGCGCGGCGGATGACGTCGATATGGCCAAACGTGATGGGATCGAAGGTGCCCGGGACAATCACGCGGTTGATGGTGTCATTCATGGGCGTCCTCCAAAGGCGCATCCTCGTCATTGTCGCTGTCGTCGGCATTGTCGGCCCCGTTCGTGGCCGACCAGCGCAGCAAGTCAACCGAAGTTATGCCGTAGCGCTTCTCGCGCACGGTCTCAAAACCGGTCGGGTGAGCGCCCGTATCGGCCGCGGCGTGCTCAAAGAGCGCGTAGGCGCCCTGCCCCAGCAAGCCTTGCTGAGCTAGGTTCTGTAGCAGCTCCTCGACCGGCTCGGCGCCAAAAGCATAAGGCGGGTCGAGCAGGACCAGGTCAAAGGGACCGCCCGGCACGCGGCCGCGCGAGGCGCTTGCCAGCACGTCACCCGTAACCACGCGCCAACGCGCACGGTCACGGCACAGCGACTCGATATTCTTGGTAATCAGACGAGCAGCGTTGCGATCGATCTCGAACGTGGTGAGCGAGCGAGCACCGCGCGAGAGCATCTCGATGCCCAAGGCGCCGGAGCCGCCAAAGGCGTCCAGCACGCGGACCTCGTCCAGATCGAAGTCGAATGCCGACATGACCATAGATGCGCACGCCTCGCGCACGCGATCGGTCGTGGGGCGGGTGACATCGCGACCACGGGGCTCCTCGATCTTACGACCGCGCCATTCGCCGCCGATGATTCTCATCCTCCGCTGACCTCCTTAAAGATGTGTCGATACCGCATGGCGACTGCATCGCGCAAGGGACGCGTCGCCACGGAGTCAAGGTTGCAAGCATACCGCAAGAGCTCGACCGCGTCCAAATGGGCCCACTCGATCAATTCCTCGTCGGCATCGAGGTCAACAAAGCGCAAGGTCACGCCGCCATGCTGGCGGTAACCCAGGATTTCGCCCTCGTGGCGCAGACGCAGGTCCATCTGGGCGAGCGTAAAGCCGTCCGAGGTCTTCTCGAGCGACTGGAGGCGGTCTTGTGCCGCCGACGCGCCGCCGTTGCCCTTGGAATGCGTCATGACCAGGCACGTTCCCGACACGCTGCCGCGACCTACGCGCCCGCGCAGCTGATGCAGGGCCGCCAAGCCAAAGCGCTCACCGTTCTCGATGACCATGACGGTGGCGTTGGGCACGTCGACGCCCACCTCGACCACCGTGGTCGATACGAGCACGTCGATCTCGCCGCGCTTGAAGGCATCGATGACCCGGTCCTTCTCCCCCGCCGGCATGCGGCCATGAAGACGATCGATGGCAAGCCCCGGTAATGCCAGACGAAGGCGATCGAGCTCGGTCGCCGTGTCATGCAGCGGCACGGGCACGGTCACGCGGCCTTCGTCGTCGCGAGCGATGCCGGGTACGTCTTCGAGTTCATCGGCCGAATCGCTCGGCTCCACGAGCGGACAGATAACATAGGCTTGCTGCCCCTTTTCGTGCGCCTCGCGAATGGCACCATAGGCCAGGTCGCGACTCGACTCGGTGAGGACGTGCGTCGTCACGCCGGCACCCGGAACGGGACGATGGCGGATGATGCTCGTATCCAGGTCGCCGTACACCGAAAGCGCCAGCGTGCGCGGAATCGGCGTGGCAGTCATGACCAGCAAGTCGGCACCCGGGCCTTTTGCGCGCAGGGCGTTACGCTGGCCCACGCCAAAGCGGTGCTGCTCGTCGATCACCACAAGCGACAAATGCTTGAACGTGACGTTCTCCGATAGCACCGCATGGGTACCAAAGAGCACGTCGAGCTCGCCAGACTGGAGGCGAGCATGAATCTGCTCACGCTCGGCCGCCGGCGTGGCGCCCGTCAGGAGCGCCCAGGTCATACCAGCCTGCGAGAGCAAGGGGCCGGTCTTATCGGCATATTGACGCGCCAGCACGCCCGTGGGCGCCATAACGCAGGCCTGAGTGCCGTTATCGGCCGCAACCGCCAACGCGCAGGCGGCAACGGCGGTCTTACCGGTACCGACGTCGCCCAGCAGCAGACGGTTCATCACGCGACCGCCATCGCACATGTCATGCAGGATGTCTTGAAATGCAGCCTCCTGCTCATCGCTCAGCGAAAACGGCAGGGCCTGTTTAAGCGCAGTCAAATGCTCGCCCGCGGCATGCGCATAAGGCACCACGTCGACCATACCGCCATCGTTGCGCAGACGCAGCGCGAGCTGCAAGTAGAGACACTCCTCGTAGGCAAGACGCCGGCGCGCGATGTCGCGCTCGGCCATGCTCGAGGGAAAGTGGATCGAGCGCAGCGCACGAGCATTGCTCATGAGCTTCCGCTTTGCGCGCAGCGGCGCGGGAATGGGATCGAACGGATTGGCAGCCACTTCGAGCGCACCGCTCACGATACGGCGCATCCATGCCTGGCTCACGCCGTCACTTACGTAGTGGACCGGCAAAATGGTACCCGCGGCGCGCCCGTCCTCGAGCTTTTCAAAGTGGGGCGAGGCCATCTGCTTAAAGCCGTAGGCAAACTCGACCTTGCCCATCACGGCCAGGCGGTCGCCCTGCTTAAGCTGTTGGGCAATCCAAGGCTGACGGAAAAAGGCGACTTGCAGCACGCCCGTCTCGTCCACGAGCGAGACCTCGGTCACCTGCATACGCGGACGGGGCTGCTTTTGGACAATACGATCGACGGTGGCGATGATGGTGCACACGGTACCGATGGGCGCCATCTCGATGGACCACGAGCGCGTAAAGTCGAGATAGCGATGAGGGATATGGAGAAGGAGGTCCCCCACCGTCCGAATTCCCAGACGGCGAAGGGCCTCCTCACGTTTACCCGAAACATATTTGAGTCGCGCGATATCCTCGTCGAGCGCATTGCTCTGGGCAAAGCGCTCCGAGACGCGCGGCACGGAGCACAGCTCGGACATGGGCAGAGCCTACTCGATCGAGAAGATCACGGGATAGAGCGGCTGCTCGCCACGATGGGCGTCGATCTCCAGGTCGGGCTGAGCCTCCTCGATGGCATCGACGATCTCCTGGAAGGCCTCATCGGACAGATCCTCGCCAGCCAGAATCGTCAGCGCGTCGCCCTCCTCTTCCTCCTGCATGCGGTTGATACAGTCGAGCGTGACCTGCTTCACGTCGGAGCCGACCACATCGATGGAGCCGGCGATGATACCCATGACGTCACCGGAGTGAATCGGAGAGCCGTCGGAGGCGCTGGAATCGCGCACGGCACGGGTGACCTCGCCATCGCGGACCTCGCTGATGGCATCGACCATAGCGGCAACAGCATCCTCGAGCTCGGAATCGGGCAGGACCGCGAACAGCGCGGAGAAGGCCTGCGGGACGGTCTTGGTGGGAACGACGGCAACCTTCTTGTCGGTGCAGGCAGAGGCAGCGGCCTCGGCAGCCATGCGGATGTTGCCGTTGTTGGGCAGGATGATGACCGAGGTCGCGTTGACCTGGTCGACGGCGCCCAGCAAGTCGGCGGTCGAGGGGTTCATGGTCTGGCCACCCGACACGATCACATCGACGCCGAGGGACCTGAGGATGTCAGCCTCACCAGAGCCAGCCGCAACGGCGACAAAGCCCAGAGCCTTCGCGGGCTCGGCAGACTTCTCCTGATCCTCATGGATCTTAGCGGTGCGGTCGTGGGCCTCCATCTCCATGTTATGGATAAAGACCTCGTAGATCTGACCAAGCTGAAGCATGTGCTCGAGCACCAGGTTGGGGGTGTTGGAGTGCACGTGGATCTTGTAGTCGGGATAGGCACCAACGAGCAGCTCGCAGTCGCCCATGGAGCCCAGGAACTTCAGGCACTCGTCCTCGTCAAAGGGGGCGTCGGCCTTAAAGAGGAACTCGTTGCAGTAGCGGAACTCCGAGCCCTCCCAGTCGTCGTTGGCCTCGATCTCAACGCGATCGAGAGCCGCGTCGCGTGCAGAGCCGGCGGAATCAAACGTAGCGGAGAAATCCTCGACCACGGTGCTGCGGCCAAGGGCGGCGGCAACAAAGTTCTCAAGGAAGATGGCAAAGCCAAAGGCGCCGGAGTCGACCACGCCGTTCTCCTTGAGGACGGGCAGCAGGTCGGGCGTGCGGGCGACGGACTGGTAGGCCTCGACGACGATGGCATCGAGCGCATCCTCGGCAGAGAACTTCTTCTTCTCGCACTCGTCTGCCTTCGTCGAAACATCACGCAGGACCGTGAGGATCGTGCCCTCGATGGGCTTACGAACAGCCTGGAAGGCAACCTTGACGGCGCGACGGAAGGCGAAGGCGATATTGGCGGACGTAATAGGCTCATCGGCAGAGACAAGGCCCTCGGCCACGCCGCGCAGGATCTGCGAGGTGATGACGCCGGAGTTGCCGCGGGCGCCCATCAGGGAGCCGTGGGTGATGGCGCCGGCAATGGCCTCCATGTCGGCATCGGCGGGAAGGGCGGAAAGCTCCTTGGTCACCGAGGCGAGCGTGAGCGACATGTTGGTGCCGGTGTCACCGTCGGGTACGGGGAAGACGTTGAGCTTGTTGATCTCCTCGGCCTTTTCGGAAACGGCAGCCGCAGCGATCGGAAAACAGGTGCGAATGGTCTTTGCAATCATGAGTGGTGAAATCTCCGTATTCGGATACTAGTTCAGACGGCTCTTGAGCGCGTCGATGTGAATGCCGATCTTAAGGCTGGCGGGATCGATTTGGGCGATCTCCTGCAGGGTGAAGGCGACGGAGCTCGAAAGATTGTGGCAGACGGACTTCATGTTGACGCCGTTCTCGAGCACGACGTGAAGGTCGACCGTAAGGCCGTTCTCGTCGGCGGAAACAAGCACGCCCTTGCGGAGGCGCTGGCCGGCAAGCAGGCGCACGCTCTCGGCGCCCTGCAGCTGTTCGGCCATACCGACGACGCCGTAGCACGTCATCGCGGCATAACCGGCAATATCGGCAATAACGTCGTTCGAGACGCTCAGGCTGCCGTTAATGGTCTCAGACACAAGAATCTCCTTTTCTGGTGCTCGCGGCACCATGCCGTGGGAGCAATCATTCCAACATTTTACAACGACCGCGCCATGTTAAGGCCACGGGGTTCGCGATTACATCCTCGACACGAAATGTTGATACGGTAACGTTCGCCACCGGCGATCGCGGCATGAAAAAACCCGCCGCATAAGCGACGGGTTTTAAAACCTGGCTCCCCGGGTAGGACTCGAACCTACAACAGCGCGGTTAACAGCCGCGTGCTCTACCATTGAGCTACCGAGGAATAGGTGCGTGCTCTCAAGCAACGAAGTTTATTATACGGACGATTGGGCCGAGGGCAAGAACTTTTTTAAGAATTTTTCTCCGCCTAGTCGTTGGGGACGTTCTTGAACGACCAGTCATTCAAGAACGTCCCCAATGACTAGTCATTCAAGAACGTCCCCAATGACTACATGAAAGCGCCCCCAGGCGGATGTGCCTGAGGGCGCCTCTTGCTTGGCTAGCTCTCGATATAGTCTTTCAACTTGCTCGAGCGACTCGGGTGGCGGAGCTTGGCCAGGGTCTTGGACTCGATCTGGCGGATACGCTCGCGCGTGACGCCAAACTCGCGACCGACTTCCTCGAGCGTGCGGGGATGTCCGTCAACGAGACCAAAGCGCAGCTCGATAACCTTACGCTCACGATCGGCAAGCGAATCGAGCACCTGGGTGAGCTGCTCCTGCAGCATGGAGAAGCTGGCAGCATCGGGCGGAACGATAGCCTGGGAGTCCTCGATGAAGTCGCCCAGCTGGGAATCCTCTTCCTCGCCGATCGGGGTCTCGAGCGACACGGGCTCCTGCGAAATCTTCTGGATCTCGCGGACGCGATCGGCGCTCATGTCCATCTCAGCACCGATCTCCTCAGGGGTCGGGTCGCGACCCAGATCCTGGAGGAGCTGGCGTTGCACGCGGACGAGCTTGTTGATGGTCTCGACCATGTGCACGGGAATACGGATGGTACGGGCCTGGTCGGCAATAGCGCGCGTAATGGCCTGACGGATCCACCACGTGGCGTACGTGGAGAACTTAAAGCCCTTCTGGTAGTCGAACTTCTCGACGGCACGGATCAGACCGAGGTTACCCTCCTGGATCAGATCCAGGAACAGCATGCCACGGCCGACATAGCGCTTGGCGATGGAGACGACCAGACGCAGGTTTGCGCTGATGAGCGCCTGCTTGGCCTCAAGACCAACGTTCTCAATACGTGTAAGTCGACGCATCTCGGAGCGTGTGAGTTCAATCTCGCCTGCATCGGCAGCCTCGAGCTTCTCGGTAGCCTCGAGACCGGCCTCGATCTTCATGGCCAGATCGACCTCTTCAGATGCGGTCAGCAGGTCGACCTTACCGATCTCCTTGAGGTACATACGAACCGGGTCGCCGGTCAGCATCACCGTGGAGGCATCGATGCCGCGCACGCGCGAACGCGAACGGGACGTGCGCACGGTGCGCTTCTTCTTGCTCTTGGAAGAGCCCATCTCGGCGTCGGCCTGGCGGGCCATCTTAAGCTCGTGATCGTCAAGCGAGCCGGAATCGTGCTCGTCATCGTCATCGAAATCGTCGGTATCGTTATCGTCATCGTCGACGCCCATCGGGGCGTCGTCGTTTCCGCTCGCGGAGATAATCTGGATGCCGCTGTTGCGCAGCGCGGAATACACCGCGTTGAGCTGCTCATCAGAAACATCGATATCCTTCAGGGCGACCTGAATCTCGTCCTCGGTTACCGAAGTCCTGTTTGAGCCGTTGCCCATGAGCTTTGCAACGTAGGATTCCAGCCCAGTACCCGTGCTCTCAGTCTTTTTTGGCACAGATTCTCCCTTCGTAGTCCACAGGACTCAATACTTTAGCACACACATAGACGTCTATACCCAAAATAAAGACAGGATATAGGCGAGAATACGCTGGTTGACCACAACATCTAGGCCTGATCGGCACTCGCGGTCTCCAAACCGATCAAACGGAACGGGTCGGCCACGCCACCGATCGACTTTTGGAGCTCGCGTTGGCGCTGCGAATCTTGTACCGCCTGCATCGTCAGCACGCGACGGGCCTCATCGTCGAGAGAACGGTCCTGACGCAACTTGGCCTGCGCGGCTCGCATACGACGTTTGATGGTGTAGAGCTCGAGCGTATCGAGCATAAAGACGATGTTCGTCTCGGTCGGGTGCTTACTCGTTGCCGAGATGCGCCCGGCGCTGACAAGCGACGCCGCCTCGGGACACACCGCACGCGCCGCATCCATGCAGGCCGCGGGATCGGTTCCCGGTGGTGTCGCGAGCACGGCCCACGCAATGGACTCGTGACGCGGGTCAACCCACTCGATAGAACAAATGCGGTCGGCATACGTGCGGAACAGATCGGGGTAGCTCGTGAGCATCGTCAGCAGTTCGCGCTCCCCCGCCAGGGATTTCCGCTCCAGATCGGTCAAAACGATCGGCATCGACGGAGCTGCCGCCGCGCTTGAACTATCGGCAACGGGTGCCGCGCTTTCCATCCCCGCCGGCACATCGATTGGCGGAAGATCCTCGTCGACCTCCACCGGCGCGGCCCCATAAGCATCAAGCGGAACGTAGTCGTACGGGTCCTCCTCGACCGGTGCGGACACCGGCGGCGTCGCACCCGCGGCCCAGGCGCCGCGAGACGTCCCCTGCAAACCAGACGCCCGACCGCCCGCGCTGCCCGCGCGCTCAGCTTGCGCGCGTTGACGCTCGTAGTTCTGCTCACGCCGGCGCTCGGCATCCTCGCGCTTGGCGACATCGCGAAACACACGGCCCGAGCTCGCGCGCACGGTCTCCAGGTCCAAACCCAACAGATCGGCAATCTGGATAAAGTACGTGTCGATCATATAGCTGTCGCGCAGCGGATAGATAAGCGTCAGCGCATCCTCGAGCGCTTTGGCGCGACCGCCCGGCGTGGTAATGTCGCTCGACTCCTGCAGTGAACGGTACACAAAGTCCATGAGGGGCTCGGCGGCATCGATGCGCGCCTGCAGCGCCTCGCCGCCATGCGCCGTGATGAACTCCATGGGGTCGTTGCCGTCGGGAAGCACCACGCAGCGCAGGTCCATCGAATCCTGCTCGATAAACTGAATCGCGCGGCGAGCAGCCTTTTGACCGGCGGCGTCGCCATCGAACATATATACAATGCGCTTGGCAAAACGGGTGAGTGTCTTAACGTGATGTTCCGTCAGCGCCGTGCCCAGAGTGGCGACAACGTTTTTGATCCCCGCCTCCCAGCAGGCGATGCAGTCGGTATACCCCTCCACCACGATGGCGGTATCCTGCGCAACGATAAACTCCTTGGCCCAGTTAAAGCCGTAGAGGTTTCGCTTTTTATGAAACACGCTCGTCTCGGCGGTGTTGAGGTACTTAGGCTGACCATCGCCCATAATGCGCCCGCCAAAGGCGATATTGTGACCCTGCTCATCAAAGATGGGAAACATCACACGGTCGTAAAAACGGTCGGCAAGCTGTCCGCGCCCACGGCTCACGGCCACGTTGGCGTCAATCATCTCCTGCGGGGTAAAGCCCGCTTGAGACAGATGCGAAACCAGTGCGTTGCGACCCGGCGCAAAGCCCAGGCAGTAGCGGCGACAGACGTCTCCGCCCATGCCACGGCTGGCAAAGTACTCGCGCGGACGGCTGTCCTTACCGCGCATAAGCATGGTGTGGTAGAACTGAGCCGTCTCGGCGCACAGGTCATAGATGCGGGCGCGCTTGGTGCCGCGATCGCGCTGCGCACCGGTATCGTGCAGTTCAATGCCCGCACGATCAGCCAAATAGTGGATCGACTCGGGAAAACTCAGGTTCTCGCGCTTCATGATATAGGTGAAGACGTCGCCGCCCTCGCCGCAGCCAAAGCAGTGCCATACCTGCGTAGCAGGGATAATGTGAAACGACGGGGTCTTTTCGCCATGGAACGGGCAGCAGCCCCAAAACTCATGGCCGCGGGGCTTGAGCTCGACCGTTTCCTGCACGATGGCAACCAAGTCCGACGCCGCGCGTACCTGATCTTTTTCCTCATCGCTAATCACGGATGCTCACCCCCTGCTCACCCAAGTTATGACGAATATCGTCGATATTACCCTCGACGGTCGCGATCAACTCGTCCAGGGAATCGAACACGCGAGACGGACGCAGCCAGCGCGTAAACGCCAGCGACACGGAAGCGCCATACAGGTCGCCCGCATAGCCGATCAAGTTGGCCTCGAGATGCGCCGAGGCGGCATCATCGGCATAGGTCGGCGGCAGGCCGACGTTAACGGCAGCAGGCCATACGGTATCGTCGACCAGCACCAGACCCTCATAGACGCCATCGGCAGGCACTTGGATGCCGTCGGGCACCTGGATGTTTGCCGTGGGAAAGCCCATATCGGAGCCCTCGTGACGGCCAGCCGCCACAACGCCGCGCAGCATATAGGGACGGCCGAGAAGCTCGGCAGCCAGCTCCACATGACCCTGACCCAGCTCATGGCGGATGCGCGTGGCACAGATGGTCCGCCCGTTAACACAGAGCAGGTCGTGACCGTAAACGTCAACCCCACGCTCAGTGCCCCAGGCGCGCATCTCGGCAACGCCCGAAGCGCCGCCGCGGCCGAGCCTAAAGTCGCTGCCTACACGAATGGAGCGAATATCGACAACGCGCGACAACAGCGCCAGAAACCCGACATGGTCGAGTGCCGCCACGGCGGGCGTAAAGGGAACGGCCACCACCGCATCGACCCCGATTTGAGCCAGGGCATGCAGGCGGTCGGCCGTCGTCATCAATTTTTGGGCGGGCAACGGACTCACCACGACGTCCGGATCAGGATCGAAGGTGACCACGACCGCTTTGCTACCGTAATCATGCGCATCGCGAATAACCGCTTCGATCAGCTCTTGGTGCCCACGATGCACGCCATCAAACACGCCAATGGCGATCGACGCGGCACCCAAGAACTCGCACCCATCAAAAGCATCGGCAGAAACGATACGGGCCTCATCCAACTCACCCGCGAAAAAGATACGCGCGAGCTCGTGGGGCGTCAGCATCATCGAACACCGCCGATCGCCTGCGGAAAGACGTGCTCCATCACAAAGCGGCCGCCCTCGATTCGAGCAAGCGCCTTCAATCCACCATCGAGTACGAGCGCGAACGGCGCCTTCGACGCATCGAAGTCCGCAAGCGCACGTTCAATGGGAATGCGGCGACCACAAAGCAGGTCGTCTGCAAGATTTCCCGGCAAATCGACACGCGTGGCACCAAGGGCGGCGATGGGATCCAGAGCGAAACCGGCAGCGGACTCGGCAGAGAGCTCCTCTACCGCATGACAGGCGCCAATGGAAACAACGCCGGAGGCCGTACGGCGCAGCGCGGAAATATGCGCAGCACTATCGCAGGCGCGACCAAGATCGCGAGCGAGCGCGCGAATGTAGGTGCCCTTGCTTACCGAAAACGCCACGGTCCAGACGCACGTTTCGCCCTCGCCGCTCACGGCGATCAGGTCGGCGGCATAGACCTCGACGGGGCGCGGGGGCAAGTCTACCGCATTGCCCTCGCGAGCACTCTTATAGGCGCGAACGCCATTGACCGAGATAGCCGAAAACGCCGGCGGCACCTGCATCTGCGGGCCAAGCATAGCGGCGAGCTGCTCACGGGCGTAAGCGAGATCGCGCAGCTCGGGGGCAACGGGCACCGTGCGGACGGCCTCGCCCTCCGCGTCATCGGTATTGGTCTCGACGCCAAACGAAATGTCGGCGACATAACTTTTGGTATCGAGGGTTAGCATGCCCAGCAGACGGGTCGCCTGGCCCACGCCCACCACCATGACGCCCGAGGCCATGGGGTCGAGCGTACCAGCATGGCCGACGCGTCGCTCATGAAGGGCGCGTCGGCACTGCGATACCACGTCGTGGGACGTACAACCCACCGGCTTATCGACGGCGAGCAGCATATTCAATTGAGAAGGCGTACGACGAGCCATGTACCATCCAAAATGTTAGAGCTCGACGGTCACCGAAGCGGGATCCTCCCCTACCAGCTCGGCCAGCATGGGAAGTGCCACGGCGAGCGTCTCGCGAATCGTTCCGTTGTTGGAAAAGCCGGCGGCGGCATGATGCCCGCCACCGCCAAAGTTGGCAGCGATCTCGGACACATCGAGGTCACCTTTGGAGCGCAGGTTGCCGCGCACCTTGGTATCGCCGTCGATGCCCTTAAGGAACAGACAGACCTCAACGCCCATCACCGAACGCACCACATCGACCAGGCCATCGCACTCGTCCGAAGTGACGCCGCAGGCCTCGAGGTCGCTCTGGTATGCATAACTATATGCCACGCGACCGTGCGCCACGGTCTTGATGCGGCCCATAACGATGGACTTGAGATGCAAGAACTCCACGCGCATGCTCTGGTAGACCTCGAGCGCGACGCGCGCCGGATCGGCACCGTGCGCGACCAGGCGCGAGGCAGCATGGAACGCGGCGGCATCGGCGTTTTGGTACTGAAAACGACCGGTATCGGTCACCAAGCCGCACAGCAGGCAGGTCGCGACACCATTGCGAGCCACAATGCCGCAATTGTCCAAAAAGCGGTCGATGATCATGGCGCAGGCCGCGGCGCCGACGCACCTCAGGCTCAGCTCGGCAAATTCCTCACGCGCCGGATGATGATCGAAGCACACCACATGCGACGAGCGGCGAAGCACCTCGGCTGAGTTGTTCAGACGCTCGACGACCGGCACGTCCACCGAGATGAACAGGTCCGGATTGCCGGTATACGCAGATGCCGGCACCAGACGGTCGGCGCCCTCCATAAAGCGGTAGATGCGCGGAACCGGGTCATCGTCTGCCAGCAGCAGGGCAATGTCCTTGTTGGGGAAAAACTTCATAAGCGATAAGCCCAGACCCAGCACGGAGCCCAGGGCGTCACCATCGGGAGACGTATGTCCCGAAATCGCAATGGAGGACGCACCCTCGATGAGCTCGAGGATGCGTCGCTGAATATCTGCAGACTCGCACGATGCGAGGTCGGCGGAATTACTCATCTAAAGCTGCCTCCTGGGCGGCATCCGCTATGGGATAGCCGTCCTCGTCCTTTTCGATCGCAAGCGTGGCGGGAACGTTTTCCAGCGCACGCGTGATGCGCTCGGCCTCATCGGTCGAGCGATCGATGCGAAAATCGAGCTCGGGCGTAACGCGCCAATCGAGCGAGCGGGCCAACAGGCTACGGATGCGGCCCTTGGCGCTGACGAGCGCCTCCATGACCTCGTCGTAGCGGCTCGCGTCGCACGACACGTACACGCGCGCGAACGAACGGTCCACCGCGACCTCGACCGCGGTCAAGGTGACCAGGTCGAGACGCGGATCGGAAACCTCAAAGAGCAGGATATAACCGAGCTTCTCGCGAAGCTGCTCGCCCAGACGGCGGGTTGCCTGCGTTTGCTTCATAGCGCTACCCCCTACTCGGTACGGGCAACCTGGTCGATGCGGTAGCCCTCAATGGTGTCGCCAGGCTTGATGTCCTGGAAGTTCTCCAGGCCAATACCGCCCTCGGAGCCGCTCTTGAGGCTCTTGGCCTCGTCCTTGTAGTGGCGCATCGAGGCGATCTTGCCGTTGAAAACCACGATACCGTCGCGCACCAGGCGTACGGAATCGGTCGCGGCGATCTCGCCCTCTTCGACGCGGACACCGGCGGCGATACCGACCTTGGGCACCTTGAAGGTGTCCAGAACGGTCGCAGTACCCGTGGAGACCTCGACCTCGGTGGGCTTGAGCATACCGATGCGGGCAGCATCGAGGTCCTCGAGGCACTTGTAGATGACGTCGTAGCAACGGATCTCGACGCCCTCGCGCTCGGCAGCGGAGCGGGCCTTGCCGTCGGGACGGACGCCAAAGCCGATGATGATGGCGTTGGAGGCGTCGGCCAGGACGACGTCGGTCTCGTTGATGGCACCAACGGCGGAGTGGATCGTGTTGATACGCACCTCGGACTGATCCATCTTGTCGAGAGAGTCCTGAAGGGCCTCGATGGAGCCCTGGACGTCGGCCTTGATGATCAGGTTGAGCTCCTTGACCTCGGCGTCGGCGATGGTCTCGAAGAGGTTCTCGAGCGTCACGTGCTTCACGCGGCTCTGCTCCTCGATACGGGCCTTGAGCGAACGCTCGTCGGCCAGCGCACGCGCCTCGCGCTCGTCCTCGAACACGCGGAACTCATCGCCGGCGTTGGGGACAGACTGCAGGCCCAAGATCTCGACGGCGTCGGAGGGACCGGCCTCGGTGACGGCGTTGCCCTTGGGGTCGAGCATGGCACGGACGCGGCCATAGGTGAGGCCGGCGACCAGTGTGTCGCCCACGCGCAGGGTGCCGCGGGTCACGAGCACGGTGGCAACCGAGCCGCGGCCCTTGTCGAGCTTAGCCTCGAGGACGTTACCCGATGCGAACGTATCGGGGTTGGCCTTGAGCTCGAGCACGTCGGCCTGGAGCAGGACGGTCTCGAGCAGGTCGTCGATACCGATCTTCTGCTTAGCCGAGATGTTGACGAACATGTTCTGTCCGCCCCACTCCTCGGGAACTGTCTCTTATACACATCTCCGAGCCCACGAGACCCTAAGACATCTCGT
>UQTR01000021.1 GCA_900544065.1 uncultured Collinsella sp. | reverse complement strand
GTCATCGCCCCGGCGTTCAGCATCAGGGTAGCGCTGCGACGCGGAAATCGCGCGCCGTTGCCGCGCCCCGCAGTGCCCGCTTCCCCCGAGAACAATTATCAGTGCAGGTCGCAAGGTCTCACATCTGGGATCTGGCCGGCAGGTCTCGGGTTTTCACCGCACTTCCGAATGCATGCTAAATATGGCTTCAACGTGCTTGGCCTTGAAAGCCATAATAGGTTGCCAATTGGCTACAAGACGAATATAGTTAGCATCATGCTAACTAAGGGGTGGTTATGAATCGAACCAAGCTCCGACCGACATATTCACTTGACGAAGCGAAGTCTTTAGCTCGTTTGGGAAAGATGATGGTAAACGGTAGGGTGCGCAGGCACCTGATGAACCAGTTTGGTTATCTGGACATCGACCATTTCCTTGCTGACCTTTTTGATTATCTGGAGCCTGGCGACTTTAGAAAATCCATTGCGCTCGACATGGATGGCCCTTTGCATGGTGTTTACGCAGATGTCTATGAGTGCCGAGGTTTTGAATGCGAGGATTGGTACGTCAAGTTTTTAATCGATTCTGAAGGCAATGCACATTTGAACGTTTTGTCTGCGAACATCGATGGATATATTCATTAAAGGAGGAGCCATGCGTTGCATGGAATGTGGCAAAGAAATGCAATTTACCACGGCGCCAATGTCTGAATCATACCGTGGCGAGCAAATAACGGTAAAAGGAATTGAGCATTATATTTGTGAGTGCGGCAACGATGAAATGACCGCTGCAGAGGCGACTAAGCTCGCCCATGCGCTGGCTTCGCAATATGCCAAGACACATGAACTTCTTTCTCCCTCCGATATTAAAGATTTGCGCTCTGATCTCGGTTTAACTCAGCATGAATTTGAGTCGCTTTTAGGGGTTTCAAAACCAACGGCATCTCGTTGGGAGAACGGGGCGTCACAACAGTCTATTACCGCAAATAATCTTATGAAGCTCATTCGAGACGTCCCCGAGGTTCGCAAATATCTGGGTCTTTCTTCTGATGAGACGACCTCGGGACTTAATACATCACAATTTTCGGTGATACAGGGAGGAGAAGCCCCGGCTTATAGGGACTCGACTCCTTTGGCAGAAGAGAATGCCTTTCGATTGGAGATGTAAATGGAAACGCTACAGAAGCAACGCGTTGAATCTCCGCTGATTACATGCGTGACTAGAAAAGTGGATAGTTTTTCATTTGATGGCGGAATGACTCCGAAAGAGGGCGTCAATAAGTCTGGCGTCGAATGCAACGTCAGAAATGCTATCACCAGCGCATTTTCGGACGAAAACGGAACCAGGTTTCGCCAGCTCAATTTAGTTATAGAGCTTCTACCCAGCAATGAAGGTCATTACTATCGTTCCGAAATATCCGTCTCCGGCATATATCGCGCTCCTGCGGATTTAGATGACGATGCTTTTGACAGAGAAGCACTTAGCACCGGTATGCAGGACCTGTATTCCTATGCAAGAGGCATTATTGAAAATGTCGCAGCTGGTGGAGTGTGGGGGCCACTTTATCTGCCACAGATAGGATTCACTATCTAGCTCTCGATGTCCCCACATCCTTTAAAAAAGTTCTTAAAACGGCCTTAAAGGCGCTCTAGCTCGCGTTGACAGCGTAAAATTCGCATGTTTGACTATGACAGAAGTGGATTTTAGGGGAGGGGTGCGCCATGGAGGTGCTGGTTGTTGGCAATACCGCATATGTTGACGATGACTTTTGTGCCAAGGCGTTCCCCGGGGACCATGTCCAGGTCGTCGCTGCCGCGGAAGCGCGACGCGACGAGTCATCGCCCCATGCCTCGTGGAAAGAGCTTCTGCAACACCTGGATCAGGCCTATGAGTTCGACCGCGTGGTCTACCTTTCTAATTACCTTACCCCGCATATCGATAGCGTGGGCGATATCGAGCTGCTGCGTTCGGTCTTTCGCGCGTGCATGGGTCGCCGGATCCAGCTGTTGTATATAGCGGGGCCCGCGAGTGCCGAGGGTGCCGCCGATGCCGCGGGGCGAACGGGCAAGGGAATTATCGCCCGCGCGGCCAACGACCTCTGTCGCTATTACGCCTCTCAAGACGACATCCAGGCCAAGATTCTGTGCACGCCCTATCTGTATACAGCATCCGCGGCGCTCAACGACCCCTTCTTGGTGCCGCTGTTCGAAGCGTGCTCGACCGGGTCGGTCGCGCTCCAAGGTGCCGCGGACGCGCCGTTTCCCCTGTTGTGCGCGGAGGAGCTAGCGGTGCTGGTGCATCGCGTCTTTGATAGTTGGGATGTGACCTTTGAGACGCTCGACGTTGCAGATGCTTTCCATCGCACAGCGGGCGACTTGGGCGGCGCGCTCCAGGGTCTGTTCCCCGGGCTGTCCGTTGCCTATGGAGAGTCGACCGGCTATGCGTTGCCCGCAGGCGATGTCACTCGCAGGTGCTATGGCTGGTTTCAGCGTTACGACCTGCTGCGCGACCTTTCGACCATCCACGCCCGCTGGGCTAACACCCGTACCAAAAAAGCAAATCCCTTGCGTGCCGCCATTGATCGCATTCAGCTGCGCACGCTGCCCATTAAATGCCTAGAGACGGGCTTCGCATGGGTGCTGTTCGAGGTGCTGGAGCGTCTGTTCTCCCAATCTGCCCAGCTCAACGTGCTTGACTATCGTCTGCTCTATGTGGTCCTGATTGGCACGCTCTACGGGCTCGACTTTGGCCTGGTCGCCGCTCTGCTGGCGTCTATTGGTCTGGCCGTGAGCTATTTTGCCCTGTACGGCTATACCTTTCAGGGTTTGTTCTATGAGCCTTCCAACTGGCTGCCGTTTATTGCGTACTTTGTGGTGGGCGCCGTGTGCGGCTATGTACAGCTGCGCAACAGCGAGGCCGTTAAGGCGGAGCGTGACGAGAACGAGCTTGTGCGAAACCGTAATACGTTCCTAACGCGGCTCTATCACGACGCGATTGAGGACAAGCGTGCCTATAAGCGACAGATTGTGGGTCGCCACGACAGCTTTGGCAAGATCTTTGCCGTGACGCAGGAACTCGACGTACTCAACCCGCGTGATATATACCGCAAGTGCTGCGAGCTGCTGGGCGAGATTCTCGAGAACGATTCGGTGACGATCTACCATGTTTCGGGCGGGGCATTTGCGCGCCTGGTAGCGGCGAGCCCGGCGATTTCCAACGATGTGCCGCGCTCGCTCTCGCTCGATGACCTTGCGCCCGTGCTCCAAGGTCCAATCTCGGGTTTGTGGGTGAACCGAGCGCTGACGCCGGGGCTTCCGATGTTTGGCTATGCGATCGAGCGCGATGGAGCCCCCGCCGTGTTGATTTTTGTGCGTCACGTGGCCGAAAGCCAAATGACCTTGTACTACCAAAACCTGTTCCGCATCCTGTGCGGCCTGGTGGAAAGCGCGTTGGGGCGCGCCTTCGATTACGAGGCCGTGGCGCAGGATAAGCGCTGCGTTGCCGGCACGTGCGTGCTCAACCACGACGCCTTTGGCCGGGAGCTTGCCGCCGAGCAAGCGCTTGCGGACAACAAGATGGGGAGCTTCTTGCTCCTGCGCGTGGTGCCGGGCATGGAGCCTGTTGGCGAGCTGGTCGGCGCCATTGGGTCGGCCATTCGCGAGAGTGACGCTGCGGGCTTGGTCGATGGAGACACGCTTTACCTGCTCATGCGTCAGGCGACCGAGGCCGACCTGCCCGTAATTTGCAAGCGCATGGCCGCCAAGCACATTACGGTGGAGCGCGTCGACAGCGAGGATGTTGTGGCCCTGTTGCAGCGCATCACGCCCGCTGGCAACGGTGAGGGGGAGACCGCTTGATCTCGCTTGTCGTTGCTGCCGTACTGCTATTACTTCATGCGCTGGTTTGTCTGGTGCTGTGGACGCTTATGAAACTGGGCTTGCTGCCGGTTCGAGGGCACATGCTTGCCGTGATGGTGCTCGTACCGCTGTGGGGCCCGTTGCTCGTGGTGCTGCTCTCGGTGCGTAGCGCCGTGTTTGGCGCGGACCTCAAGGACGCCACGCTGGAGACGCTGCGCATTAACGATGACATGCATCGCAGCATGCTCGTGCAGGGACGCGAGGGCGATGATGGCGTGGTGCCGCTCGAGGAAGCACTGATCGTCAACGACCCGGGTGATCGCCGGCGCCTTATGCTCTCCATGCTTACCGAGGATCCAGATGCGTATCTGGCACAGTTGCAGGCAGCAAAACTTAACGACGATGTTGAGGTCGCGCACTATGCCGCGACCGCGGTGGCGCAGATTTCCAAGGAGTCCGACCTTAAGCTGCAGCAGTTGGAGCGCGCGTTTAAGACCGATCCCAGTTCGCATAACCTGGATGCGTATTGCGACTTTTTGGGCGCCTATCTGGACTCGGGTTTGGCAGAGGGCCGCGTGGCGCAGATTCAGCGTCAACAGTATGCACGCTTGCTCGCTCGTCGTTGCGAGCGTGGGGACGGGTTTGCGATGCGCATTCGCTATGCCACGGCGCTGGCCGATGCCGGCGAGATTGATAAGGCAGAGGACGTCGCTAGCCAGTTGGTGATCGATGCGTCAGACGAGCAGGACGTGTGGATGCTCTGCTTGCGCTTGGCTGTGACTCGTCGCGATGGGCAAGCGGTACGGCGTGTAATCGACGCGATTGACGAGCAGCATGTGTATTTGAATGCCGAAAATCGCGAAAGGCTGGCATTTTGGCGTGAAGGAGAGGAGGCCCGATGAGCGTGGTGCAACATATCCGCGAGCGTGCGGGCCATTTTCGCTGGATAGGGCTGCTCGTGGTATGGGCGGTCTTTATCGCCATGGCGGCCGTGCTGTTTATCGAGCGCGCCGGTGTGCAGTACAGCGCCGGGCAGCACAAGCTGGGCATGCTCGCCGCCAACGACGCGGTGCCGGCTTCCTCGGCGATGTTTGGCCAAAAGCCCACGTGCCTGGTTGTTACCGATACCGAACAGGACGGCGTCGAGGACGTCAAAGAGCAGTTTGACCAGATTCTGCTCGACATGAAAATTGCCCACCGCGATGTGGATATTGCCACCGATGGTGTTGATGCGATTCCTTCCCTCACATCCTTCGACCGCGTGATTTTACTGATGCCTTCGATCGATGGGCTCGGCACGCGTCTGACCGATATCATGAGCTGGGTGAGCGCCGGCGGTTCGCTGATGCTCGCCATGACGCCGGACAATTCGAGCTATCTGCAGGCAATCGGTCCCAAGCTGGGCATCGATTCTGCCGGCTATGAATATGCGCCGGCAGAGAGCATCGTGCCGAGCGAGGACTTTATGATCGGCGGTGGCCAGCGTTATGAGCTCTCGGATCCTTTCGATTCGTCGCTCTCGGTTTCGCTGCGCGAGACGGCCCGCGTGTGGGCTAAAACCGGCGACACGGGTACTCCGCTTATTTGGTCGAGCGATTGTGGCAGCGGCCGTACCGTGGTGTGCAATATCGGCATCTACGACAAGGTCATGCGCGGTTTCTATGCCGCGGCCGTGAGCCTGTTGGGCGATGCCACGGCCTATCCGGTCATCAATAGCGCGGTGTTTTACCTGGACGATTTCCCGAGCCCCGTTCCCTCGGGCGACGGCACGTACATCAAACGCGACTACGGCCTTTCTATCGCCGATTTTTATGCCAAGGTGTGGTGGCCCGATCTGCAAAAGCTCGCACAGCAATACGACATTCGCTACACCGGTGTGATGATCGAGAACTACGAGGACGTGGTTAACCAGACTAAGCCCGCGCGCCAGCCCGATACCACGCAGTTTCGCTACTTTGGCGGCATGCTGCTGCAGATGGGCGGAGAGCTGGGCTTTCATGGGTATAACCATCAGCCGTTGGCCCTCTCGGATACCGACTATGGCACGCTGTATGACTACAAAACATGGAAGAATAAGGACACGTTGGTTGCGGCCCTCAACGAACTCATAGCCTTCCAAGACGACGTCCTGCCCAATGCGCACGGCTCGGTCTATGTGCCGCCGTCGAATATCCTTTCGGCCCGCGCCCGCAAGATCATTGGCGAGGACGTGCCGCGCATTAAGACCATTGCCAGTACGTATTTTGAGGACGGAACCGACCTGCCCTACGTGCAGGAATTTGGCGTGGCAAGCGATGGCATCGTGGAACAGCCGCGCATTGTATCGGGCGGCATGGTCGACGATTCCTACATGCGTCTCGCCGCGGTGTCCGAGCTCAACATGCACTACGTGAGCACGCACTTTATGCATCCTGACGATCTGCTCGATCCCGACCGCGGCGCCAAGGAAGGCTGGGAGGTCTACAAGGGCGGCCTGATCGATTACCTGGACTGGCTGACCAAGTCCGCTCCCGATCTGCGCCGCCAGACGGGTTCGGAGTGCTCGGGCGCTATTCAGCGATTTGCATCCGTGACGGTGAGCGTGGATACGAGCGACGATGCCTGGACGCTCAATCCGGGCAACTTCCACGATGAGGCATGGCTTATGCTCCGCGCCAATAACGGCGAGCCGGGTACGGTGTCCGGTGGCGAGATGACGCACCTGACGGGCAACCTGTACTTAGTCAAAGCGACGGACAAAACCGTGACGATCGAGCGCAAGGAGGGCGGCGACCGATGAGAATCTGCTTGGTGCTCGAGGGCTGCTATCCCTACGTGCACGGCGGCGTGTCCACCTGGATGCACGGCTACATCACGGCCATGCCCGAGCACGAGTTTGTGCTGTGGGTGATTGGCGCGCATGCCGAGGATCGCGGCAAGTTTGTCTACGAGCTGCCCAAGAACGTCGTCGAGGTGCACGAGGTGTTCCTGGACGATGCCCTGCGACTCTCGGGCGAGCAGGAGGAAGTCGACTTTGACGACCGTGAGCGCGAGGCGCTGCGCCGGCTTGTGTCGCTGTCCAATCCGGACTGGGACGTGCTGTTCGATATCTTCCAGCGCCGCCGCGTCCACCCGCTCTCGTTTTTGCAGAGCCGCACGTTTATGGATATCTTCCGCGACGTGTGCCTGGCCGAGTACCCGTATACGCCTTTCTCCGACGCCTTCCACACAATGCGTTCAATGCTACTGCCCGTGCTCTATCTGCTGGGTAGCGAGGTGCCGGTGGCCGATGTATATCACGCCATCTCGACCGGCTACGGCGGCCTGCTCGCGAGCCTGGGCTCCAGCGTTCACAACGCGCCGGTATTGCTGACCGAGCACGGCATCTATACGCGCGAGCGCGAGGAGGAGATCATTCGCGCCGACTGGGTGGTGCCGTCCTTCAAGGACCGTTGGATTCGCTTTTTCTATTTGCTTTCGGAGGAAATCTATCGCCGCGCCTTCCGCGTGACGAGCTTGTTTCACAATGCGCGCAAGACGCAGATCGACATGGGCTGCGACGCGGAAAAATGCCTGGTCATCCCCAACGGCATCCAGTTCGATCGCTTTAAGGACATACCCTTAAAGCCCGATGACGGCTGGGTGGACATTGGCGCGGTGGTGCGCCTGGCGCCCATCAAGGACGTCAAGACCATGATCTACGCCTTCTTTGAGTTGCATGAGCGCCTGCCGCACGTGCGCCTGCATATTATGGGTGGCGTGGACGACGAGGAATATGGCGCCGAGTGCCATGCGTTGGTGCAGACATTGGGCGTGCGTGACTTGATCTTTACCGGTCGCGTCGACGTGGTCGAGTACATGGAAAAGCTCGACTTTACCATTTTGACGAGTATCTCGGAGGGCCAGCCGTTGAGCGTGTTGGAATCGCTGGGCGCGCGTCGCCCCTGCGTGACGACCGAGGTCGGCTGCTGTCGTGAGCTGCTCGAGGGCGCCCCCGGCGACGACTTTGGCGTGGCTGGATTCGTGAGCCCGCCCATGTATCGCAAGGGTCTGGCCGATGCCATGGAGCGCATGTGCGCGAGCCGTGCCCGCCGCCTGGAAATGGGGGAGCGCGGCCAGCGTCGCGTGGCGACCTACTACCTACACGAGCAGATGCTCGCCAACTATCGCGCGCTGTACGACGAGACGGCTCGCGCGTTCAATTTGCCCAAGAAGGAGGTGTAGCCGATGGCCGGAATCGGTTTTGAGCTCAAGCGCCTGTTTAGGCGCAAGGGTCTGTTTGCCACGATGCGCGCCTATGGCTACGCCGGCATCGTGTGTACGGGCCCCATGCTGCTGGGCGTTCTGTTGCAGGTGGGTATCTTGGTGCTGTGCGGTCTGCGGGGCGTGGGACGCGCCAACCAGGATCTGCTAGTGTGCATGGTGACCTATACGCTGCTGGCGTCGCTTACGCTCACGAGCTTTTTCTCCATGCCGGTCACACGCTTTTTGGCCGACATGCTCTTTGCCGAGCGCGACACAGAGATCCTGCCCTCGTTTTGGGGCTCCAATGCCATCATGCTCGTTGCGGGCACGGTGCTCTACGGCATCTTTTTGCTGTTTTCGGGCGCCACGCTGTTGCAGGGGCTGCTGTGCCTGTGGCTGTTCAACATAATGATCGTCAACTGGAACGGCATGAGCTATCTCACGGCCATCAAGGATTACCGCGGCATTCTGTGCAGCTTTGCCGCGGCCATTGGCGTGGCATGCCTGTGCGCCCTGGCCGCGCTGGCGCTGGGGCTGCCGCCGGTCGAGGGGCTGCTGGCCTCGATCGCCCTGGGCTACGGTGTGATGCTCGCCTGGGACGTGGTGCTGCTGTACCGGTATTTTCCTCAGAGCGATCGCAGCCCCTGGCTCTTTTTGCGCTGGCTCGACCAATTTATGCCGCTGGCGCTCACGGGCTTGTTTACCAATTTGGGGCTCTTTGCGCACCTGGTGATTATTTGGGCAGGGCCCATTGGCGTGCAGGTCAAAGGTCTGTTTTACGGTGCGCCCTATCATGATGTGCCGGCACTGCTTGCGTTTTTGACCATTTTGGTCACGACTGTCAACTTTGTGGTGTCGGTCGAGGTCAACTTCTATCCTCGCTACCGCGACTACTACAGCCTGTTTAACGACGGCGGCGTGGTGGGCGACATCGTGGTGGCCGAGGAGGAAATGCTCGCCACGCTCAACCGGGAGCTGAGGTTTTGTGCGCTCAAGCAGCTGTTTGTGACGGCAGCAGTCATCTCGCTCGAGACCACGGTGCTCTCGGCCCTGCCACTGGGCTTCAACAACCTGATGCACGGGTATTTTCGCACGCTTTGCGTGGGCTATGGCCTGTATGCCGTGGGCAATACGATTCTGCTGATCTTGCTGTACTTTACCGACTACAAGGGCGCCGTGCTTGCCTCCGGGCTGTTCGCGGGCGTGGCGGGGCTGGCGACCGTCGTCTCGCTGTTCTTTCCGCAGCAGTTTTATGGCTTTGGCTTTTTGCTCGGCGCGGCGGTGTTTTTTGTTGTGGCCCTAATGCGGCTCGATACCTATACCGCCAACTTGCCGTATCGTATTCTGAGCCAGCAGCCCATTGTGGCGACCGACAAGACGGGGCGCTTTACGGAGCTGGGCCGCTTGCTTGACCGTGCCGAACAGCGCTACGAGGAGCTGCGTCTAGAGGGCGAGCCGCATGGTGCGTTTGAGCGCACGGTGGTTCGCGTGTATCGCAATCGTTGGGGAGGTCCTGATGACCGATAGGATGATATCGCGTCGCCGCTTGATTGAGGCGGCTGCCGGCACATTGCTGCTTTCGGGCTGCTCTTCGCAGGACGAATCCTCGACAAAAAAGACCAAGAAGCAAGGCAAGATTAAAAAGGCCGATGCGTCTAGCGAGACCAAGCATCTTCGCGACAAGGATGAGCTGTACGAGGTCTACGATGACTCGGGCATCGTATGCATGTACCTGACGGTCTCGCGCGGCAACAGCTCCGAGAATACCGATCATAGCTGGGCCGAGATCAATACCTACTCGGTCTACGACTATGCCGACATGGGCGTGACGCGCTATCAGGTTATGGGCCTGCTGCAGCCTGGCGATGATAAGGGCCCCGTTGCTGGCGAGGTCGGCTATGGCGAGGAGGCACCCAACGCCACGGTGCTGGTGCGCGGTCAGACGTCGAGTACCTATACGCAAAAGAACTACAAGGTGGAGCTCAAAAAGGGCAAGGGCACGTGGCGCCAGCAGCGTGCGATTGCGCTCAACAAGCACATGGGCGAGGGCATGCGCTTTCGCAACAAGATGGCCTATGACCTCATTCGCGGGATTCCTCAGATGATGGGCCTGCGCACACAGTTTGTGCACTTATGGGTGTGCGACCAGACCGAAAAATCCAACGACACCTTTGAGGACTACGGCCTGTTTACGCAGGTCGAGCAGCTCAACAAGACGGCGCTCAAGGCCCACGGTCTGGATAAGAGCGGGCATCTGTACAAGGTGAACAGCTTCGATTTCCATCGCTTCGAAGACACCATCAAGCTGGCGGATGACCCCGACTATAACCAGACGGCCTTTGAGGGCATGCTCGAGATTAAGGGCGATTCGGACCATACCAAGTTGATCGATATGCTCGATGCGCTCAACGACGATACGCAAAAGATCGACGACGTGCTCGACACCTACTTCGATACCGAGAACCTGGTCTATTGGATGGCGTTTCAGATTCTGACGGGCAATTGCGATACGCAGAACCGTAACTGCTATCTGTACAGCCCGCTTAACTCCAAGGTCTGGTACATCCTGGATTGGGACAACGACGGCATGCTGCGCAAACTCGAGTTGAGCCTGACGGGGTTCTCGGATTATGCGAGCTGGGAGCGCGGCGTGAGCAACTACTGGGGCAACGTGCTGTTTAACCGTGCGTTGTGCAGCAAGTCGTTCCGCAGCGAACTCGATAGCGCCGTCAAGGACCTGCGCTCGTATTTGACCGAAGGGCGCCTGAGCAAGATGATCGAGCATTATCGCGAGGTCACGGAGCCGCTCGTCTTTGCTGCGCCCGACTTGGAGAATCTGCCCGTGACCAAGGACGAATACGAGCAGATTGCCGCGGCGATTCCGTCCGAGATCGAGGAGAACTATAAGAGCTTTCGCGAGAGCTATAAAAAGCCCATGCCGTTCTACATTGGCGTGCCGCAGATCGATAACGGTAAGCTGCTCGTGAATTGGGACGCGTCGTACGACTTTAAGGCGCGCGATATTCGCTATACCGTGGAGCTTGCGCGCGACTATGCCATAAGCGACGTGCTTTTTAAGGCTGAGGACGTGCTGCTGCCGGAGGTAACGTGCGATGCGCCCGATACCGGCCAGTACTTTGTGCGCGTGCGTGCCACCAACTCCGACGGCTATACGCAAGATGCGTTTGACTATTACGTTACCGACGACGGCAAGCAGTACGGCATGAAGTGTTTTTACGTGCAAGATGGCGGCAAGGTCGTGGAGGACACGTATGCTGAGGGCTAGCGCGCTGCTTGAGCGTCTGGCGGCTCCGCCCGCGCGAACCACGCAGGAGCGTTACCGCCACGAGCTCAAGTACCTCATTAACGAGGGCGAGCACGCCGCGCTGGCCTGTCGCATGGCGCCTGTCTTTAAGCTGGACAAGCATGCGCGGGTGGGCGGTTACACCATTCGCAGCCTGTACTTTGACGACTACTGCAACTCGGCCTACGAGGAAAAAGACGCCGGTATTCTCATGCGCAAAAAGTATCGCGTGCGCATCTATAACGGCGGCGACAAGGTGATTAAGCTCGAGCGCAAAAAGAAGTACGGCAGCTGGATCTACAAAGAGGATGCGCCCCTCACGCGTGGTGAGTTTGAGCAGATTCTGGCTGGCGACTACGACTTTTTGCTGAGGAGCCCCCACCAACTCTGCCGTGAGTTCTACATCGAGTGCATCTGCAACATGATGCGCCCGCGGACCATCGTGGACTACGAGCGCGAGCCGTGGGTGATGGACGAAGGCACCGTGCGCATCACGTTTGACATGAACGTGCGCGCCGCGGTGGGAAGTTTTGACATCTTTGACGCGACCTTGCCCGCGTTGCCCGTGCTGGAGCCCGGCAAGCTTGTGATGGAGGTCAAGTTTACCGAGTTTTGCCCGCAGCTGGTGCGCGATATGGTACCGCCGGGCGCGGCGGAGCTCACGGCGGTCTCCAAGTACTGCCTGTGTTACGAAAAGACCGCTTACCTGCGCGGATTTAATTACTGGGAATCGGATTTTGAGAACCGAGGGGATATTTAGTCATGAGCACCAGGGACTTTTTTAAGAACTCCGTACTGGAGGCGTTTGGTCAGGTCGACCCTGCCAAGATCGGACTGTCGCTGCTCGTGGCGCTGGTCATGGGCATTTTGATCTACCACGTGTACAAGCGTTTCTTTACGGGCGTGGTGTACTCGCGCAGCTTTGCCGTGACGCTCGTGGGCATGTGCGTGCTTACCTGCATGGTGACGCTCGCTATCTCGACCAACGTGGTCATCTCGCTCGGTATGGTGGGCGCTTTGTCGATCGTGCGTTACCGTACGGCGGTCAAGGACCCGCTCGACCTGTTGTATCTGTTCTGGGCCATTACCACGGGCATTACAGCGGGCGCCGGCATGTACGCGCTCGTGGGGCTGACGGCGGTGGTCATCGTGGCGATGATCGCCGGCTTTGCGAGTCATCAGGACAAGGCGCGCGTGTACATGATGGTCATCCACTACACGGGCCAGACCACGGGCGACGATATCGTGCGCGCGTTTGGCCGCACCAAGTTTACGGTGAAGTCCAAGACCATGCGCGGCGACAAGGTCGAGATGGCCGTGGAGGTGTTCTCAGACGGCGTGGATATGCCGTACGCAGATGCCATCCGCGCGCTCGACGGCGTCGAGGACCTAACCCTGATTCAGTACAACGGCGTGTATCACGGCTAACTTTGTTCCGGCGTTTTAACAAACGCCGGACCGCTCGACGCTGCGCGGGCATCTGCCGGGCGATCTGCCGCTCAAACCGTCGCTCGCGTACATAAAGTACGCTTCGCTCCTCTTTCGCGGCACCTCGCCACGGCAGCTGCCCGCTCGCTGGCGTATGCTCGACCTGGGTGGGCCGATTTGGTTCGTATGCCGTCTTCACGGGTATCATGGTGAAAGCGATTTCAATGACAGGGGTGCTTGTGGTAAAGATGAAAGATGTGGCTGAGCTGGCGGGCGTTTCGAGCGCCGCCGTCTCGCGCTACCTCAACGGTGGATATATCTCGGCGGACAAGGCCGAGCGCATTAAGCAGGCGATTGAGCTGACCGGATACGTGCGGTCCAGCCAGGCTCGCGCGCTGCGCACCGGCTCCACCAAGCTCATCGGCGTCATCGTGCCCAAGATCAACTCGGAATCCGTGAGCCGCATTACCGCCGGAATTGGCCAGGTGCTCGGTCGCCGTGGCTACCAGATGCTGCTTGCCAATACCGACAACGCGCCAGATCGTGAGCTCGAATACCTCGATTTATTCCAAAACCATCCGGTCGATGGCATTGTGCTGGTGGCAACTATGATTACCGACGAGCACCGTCGGGCGATTGAATCGTGCCGTGTGCCCATTGTGCTGATCGGCCAAAACGTCGAGGGCGCGGCGTGCGTCTATCACGACGATTACGAGGCTGCCTTTGAGCTGGGCCAGGCGCTCGCTGGTCGGGTAGATGGCAAGATCGCCTACATTGGAGTTACCGAAGAAGACCGCGCGGCTGGTTATGACCGCCGTCGCGGTTTTGAGGCCGGCTTGCGCGCCGCGGGCAACCCGCTCGATGCCGCCTTGATTCGCCTGGGCTCGTTTACGCTCGACTCGGGCTATGGTGCGGCGCGTGAACTGCTTTCCGTCGACCCCGATGTTTCGTTTATCGCGTGCGCGACCGACACCATGGCGGCGGGCGCGCTGCGTGCCATCGATGAGGTTCGCGGCATGGGCGAGGGTATACACCGCGTGAGCGGTTTTGGCGACAACGCGTTTTTGCGCGCGCTGACGGGCGGCATTCCCACCGTGCATTATGGCTACCTGACCAGTGGCGTCGAGGCGACCAATATGTTGCTCAACACGCTCGATGGCGTGGAGGGGGAGAGCGGTCTCAAGACGCTCAAACTCGGCCATCAACTTATGAATGTCTAGGCTTATGGCATGTCTGCCTGCCTTTGAGGCCCCTGTTTTTGCCGTAAAACTACCATTCACCGGCTTTTTCCTGCCGTTCACCCTACTGTGAAAACGATTACAGGCATATGAAACTGAAAACGATTACAGTGTAAGTGTCAAAGATGGCCGGGTGCACATGCGCCCGTTGGAGGAAAGGGAAGTCATGGACTACCGCAAATCAGCCCAAGAGGTGCTCGACAACATCGGTGGCGCCGACAACGTCGTCTCTGCCGCGCATTGCGCCACGCGTCTGCGCCTGGTGATTGCCGATAACGCGAAGGTTGACAAGGAGGCCCTCGAGAATATTGACGGCGCCAAGGGCGTCTTTGAGGCCCAAGGCCAGCTCCAGATTATTTTTGGCACCGGCACCGTCAACAAGGTCTACGACGAGTTCATTGCGCTCAGCGGCGTCGAGGCTGCCACCAAGGCCGAGGTCAAGGAGGCCGCGGCGCAGCAGCAGAACATCTTTATGCGTGCCATTAAGGTGCTCGGCGACGTCTTTGTCCCCATCATCCCCGCCATCGTGGCTTCGGGCCTGCTGCTGGGCATTATGAGTGCCCTCAACTTTATGGCCTCCAACGGCTTTATCGCGCTCGACACCAATAACTTTATCTACAAGATTGCCGACCTGGTCTCGGGAACGTCCTTTGGCATCCTGCAGATCCTGATCGGTTACTCCGCCGCTAAGGCCTTTGGAGCCAACCCGTATCTGGGCGCCGTCGTCGGTGGTGCGTTCATCAACTCCTCGTTGCAGAGCGCCTACACGGTTGCCTCCGAGGGCGTGCAGACCATGGTCAACGTCATCCCCGGTGTGTACAGCTTTGAGTGGGTCGGTTATCAAGGCCACGTGATCCCCATCGTCATCGCCTGCGCTATTCTGGCTTTCCTCGAGAAGCGCCTGCACAAGATCGTTCCCGAGATGTTCGACCTCTTTGTGACCCCGCTCGTCTCGGTGTTCGTGACCGTGCTCGTGACGCTCGTTGCCGTCGGCCCCATCTTCGTGTGGGCCGAGAACGCCATTCTCGGTCTGATTCAGGCCCTGCTCGCCCTGCCCTTTGGCATCGGTTCCTTTATCGTCGGCCTGTTCTATGCCCCTACGGTCGTTACGGGTATCCACCAGATGTACACCGCCATCGACCTTGGCCAGCTCGCCCAGTACGGCGTGACCTACTGGCTGCCCATCGCCAGTGCCGCCAACATCGCCCAGGGTGGTGCCGCGCTCGCCGTTGCCTTTAAGACCAGTGATGCCAAGATCAAGGGCCTGGCGCTTCCTTCGGCCCTGTCCGCTTTCATGGGCATTACCGAGCCGGCCATCTTTGGTGTGAACCTGCGCTTCTTTAAGCCCTTCATCGCCGGCTGCATCGGCGGCGGTTGCGGTGCCTTGGTCTGCGCTCTCACTTCGCTGGCTGCCTCCGGCACGGGCGTTACCGGAATCTTCGGTATCCTGCTGTGCCTGGCCCAGCCCGTGCAGTACGCGATCATGTTTGCGGTCGCCGCGCTGGTTTCCTTTGCCGTCTCATTTGTCCTGTACAAGGACGAGCCCAAGGCTTCCGAGCAGGCCTAAGAGCTTTTGATTGAGGAGATGCCCGCGGGTCGTATGCTCGCGGGCGTTTCCCGTATCTGGTGCCGATCTCTGGTGCCTTGTTACTTTCGATCCGTTAGGACTTTGATATGTCTAATGCACTTGGTCGCGACCTTGCAAAGCTGGTTGCCGCTGTTGACGCTGCCGCCTCTGAGTGCGGTCATGGCGCGTATGGCCAGCACTTCCACATTATGCCGCCGGCGGGTTGGCTCAACGACCCCAACGGTCTTTGCCAGGCGGGCGGCGTGTTCCACGCTTATTTTCAATATGCTCCGTTTGATGTTGAGGGCGGCGTTAAGGCCTGGGGTCATGCCACGAGCCGCGACCTTATGAACTGGGAGTATGTTGGCGCGCCGCTGCTGCCCGATGAGCCGTTCGACTGCCATGGCGTGTATTCGGGCTCCGCGCTTGCCGAGGACGGTCGCATTCGCGTGCTCTATACCGGCAACGTTAAGCTCCCCGATGCGGACGGCGTCTTTGACTATGTCAACTCCGGCCGTCGCGCCGATACCGTGTATGTCGAGAGCGCCGATGGACAGACGTTTAGCCAAAAGCGCGTGGTGCTGGCTTCCGAGGATTATCCCGAGGATTTGACCTGCCACGTGCGCGACCCCAAGGTGTGGCGTGACGCGGACGGGCGTTATCACATGGTGCTGGGTGCGCGTCGTCGTGTTGACGGGCCGCACGTCGAGAGCCGTTTTTGCGCCATGCATGGCGAGGGTGCCGGACGCGATGTGGGCGAGATCCTGGTGTATGGCTCGGCCGATATGCTGAGCTGGGAGCTCGAGAGCCGCGTGTCTACGCCCGAGCGTTTTGGCTTTATGTGGGAGTGCCCGGGGTATCTGGAGATTGAGACGGATGGCGGTGTACCGGCGAAATGGCTGTCCTTCTCGCCCCAGGGGCTCGAGGGCGGTCGTTGGGACCGCGGTAATGTGTACGCCGCTGGCTACTTGCCTGTAACGGGTGACATCACCGGTGGTGACGGTGCCTATGAGCTGGGCGAGTTCCGCCTGTGGGACGCCGGTTTTGACTTCTATGCTCCGCAGGAGTTCACGGCCGAGGACGGTCGCCACATTCTGATCGGCTGGATGGGCATGCCCGATGAGCCGACCTATGGCAACGCACCCACCGTGGTGTGCGGCTGGCAGCATTGCATGACGGTGCCGCGTGAGCTTACGGCCGGTGACGGCGACGTGGTGCTGCAGCAGCCGGCGCGCGAGATCGAGCGCCATTATGCCTCGGTGCGTGTGGGGGAGGGCTCGTTGGAGTTTGCCGGCGATACCTGCTTTGACGTTGTTGTCGACGGTGTCGACGGCGTATTTACCGCGATCGTTGATGGCGAGCTGAAGCTGGCGTTTGTGCCCGCCGAGGGCGAGCTGCCCGCGCGCTTTGAGACGCGCTTTGCCGACGAGTCGCGTGCCTCTGCTGGCTGCGGGCGCACCGTGCGCTGGGAGCCCGTTGACGAGGTGCGCAACGTTCGCATTGTGGGCGACGTTTCGTCGGTCGAGGTGTTCGTCAACGACGGCGCGCTCGTGTTCTCGACGCGCATCTACCCCGAGATCTACGGCGTGTCCGTTGATGCTCCGGGTGCCGGCGTTACCTATCACGCGCTCAGCATCTAGGCGATTAATTGCGTATCGGCGCTATACTGCAGCCGTTGCCCACGGTGCGGGGAACACCCGCATCGTGGGTTTTTGTTTATGAAGGGACGGTGCCGCGTGGACGTGCAACAGCTAGAAGATTCCTGGGCTTTGAGAGCCAGCGCGCGTGAGGCGCGTTTTGTCGCTGCCCGGCATGTGCCGGCAGCGCTGTCGCTGCTGGGAATCGTGCGTCCCGGTGACCGCCTGGTGGCCTTTGCGGATGACTTTACCGAAGCGTTTGCGAGCGGCTTTGATGCCTGCGATAGGGCTATGGTGGATGAGCCGTCGGCCGCAGCGTTTGCCGCCGCGTCCGAGGGCTTTGCCGGCTCGTTTGATGCCGAGGGGCCGCACCTGTGGTGGTTTGTCAACTCCATCGGCGGGTTTGGTCTGCGTGTGCCCGGTCTTCGTGCTCTGGGACGCGCGGCTCGCGAGGCACGTGCGCTGCTCGTCGTTGACAACACGGTGGCTTCCATCTTTGGCTGCGATCCTTTGCGTTTGGTTGCCGTACTGTCGCTCGAGGCGCTCGACCGTGTGTGCGCCGGTGAGGCTCCACGCAAGCTCGTTGCTGCTTCGGTGGCGCGCTCGCAGCTCAAGCGCCATCGTGTGGATGCCGCTGCCGAGTGCGCGCATGCGCTGCTCGAGGGGTGCGGATTGGCCGAGCTTGACTTGTCCTCCGATGAGGCCAAGGTTCTAGAGCTCGGGCTCGACACGCTCGACACCCGTATGCAGGCGCATTTCGATCGCGCCCGTGCCCTGGCTGAATACTTGGCCGCGAACGAGATGGTGCGCAACGTGCGCTACCCTGGGCTGAGTTCGCATCCCGACCATGTGGCTGCAACGGGAATTCTCGAGCACGGCTTTGGCCCGGCAGTAGAGTTCGATCTTATCGAACGTAGCGCGGGCGAGCTGATCGATGCTTTGCCTGGGGAGTTTCGCACATCGCCCGCAGGCGGCGCAACAACGCGCCTTTCGGCCCCACGCGGCAAGCAGGGGAGCACCATTCGCCTCTTCGCCGGCACCGACAATCCCTTGGCAGTAGCCGCAACTCTAGACGCCGCCCTCCGCAAGTAGCTAATTTGGGACGGGGCTTTTTTAGCTACCCAATGTCAATTTTTGGCTATGAGTCATGAATGCTCTGGATGGGTAGCTAAAAAAGCCCCGTCCCAAATTAGCTACTCTGGTTGATGGTGGCTATGAGGTCGTTGGCTTTGGTGGCGATGATGTTGTTGATGTCGGCCTGCAGCTCCTCGTAGACCGCTATGGCTCGCTCGCCGGCGGGGGTGAGCGTGGATCCGCGGGCTCCGTCGCGCTCGATGAGTTTGCATCCCAGCTGCCCTTCGGCCTCGTTCACAATGCGCCACGCTTTGGAATAGGCCATGCCCATGCTCTTGGCGGCACGGTTGAGCGAGTGCTCGCGGGCTATGCCTTGCAGCAGCAAGACGCAGCCGTGGCCGAAGACGCCCGGCAGATCCTTGTCGCATGCTTGAATGACCAACTTTGCCGTTGTCTTGTACTCCATACGCTCCACGTCTCCCCGCTAAAGTGTTTGCTGGGCAAACGCAAAGCCTGCGTCAAACCCTCGTGTGCTCTTCTTAAATCATGCATTGTAGCAGTCAAAGTGCGATAAGATACTTCCCCAGTATTGGGCGCCCAAGGTTGGGCTGGGTCCTACGAGGCCTGCAGCCGACCGGTCGCATGGAAAAAGGAGAAACATGGCTACGTTCTTTCCCGGTGAGTCCCACACGTTTTCGGAGTATCTGCTGGTCCCTGGTTACTCGTCCTCGCAGTGCATCCCCAACAACGTCTCTCTCAAGACGCCGCTAACCCGCTTCAAGCGCGGTGAGAAGCCGGCAATCACCCTGAACATCCCCATGGTTTCCGCCATCATGCAGTCCGTCTCGGGCGTCGACATGGGTGTCGCGCTCGCTACCGAGGGTGGCCTGTCCTTCATTTACGGTTCCCAGAGCGCCGAGTCCGAGGCCGCTATGGTCAAGGCCGTCAAGGATCACAAGGCTGGCTTCGTTCAGTCCGATTCCACGCTGACCCCCGACATGACCATGGAGCAGGTCATCGAGCTCAAGGAGAAGACAGGTCACTCCACCATGCCGGTCACCGACGACGGCACTCCCAAGGGTAAGCTCCTGGGCATCGTCACCAGCCGTGACTATCGCCCCAGCCGCGATGACCACCAGACGAAGGTCTCCGAGTTCATGACCCCGCGTGAGCAGCTCATCGTGGGCGACAAGAACATCAGCCTCAAGGTTGCCAACGACGTCATCTGGGACAACAAGCTTAACGCTCTGCCCATCGTCGACGACAACGATCACCTTATGGGCATCGTTTTCCGCAAGGACTACGATAGCCATAAGACCAACCCCAACGAGCTGCTCGACGGCGATAAGCGCTACATGGTCGGTGCCGGCATCAACACCCGCGACTATGCCGAGCGCGTGCCGCTGCTCATCGAGGCCGGTGCCGACGTCCTGTGCATCGACTCTTCCGAGGGCTTCAGCGAGTGGCAGAAGCGCACCATCGAGTGGATTCGCGCCAACTACGGCGAGGACGTCAAGGTCGGTGCCGGCAACGTCGTCGACGCCGAGGGCTTCCGCTTCCTGGCCGACTGCGGTGCCGACTTCATCAAGGTCGGTATCGGCGGCGGTTCCATCTGCATCACCCGCGAGACCAAGGGTATCGGCCGTGGTCAGGCCACCGCGCTGATCGACGTCTGCCGTGCTCGCGACGAGTACTACGAGGAGACCGGCGTCTACGTGCCCGTGTGCTCCGACGGTGGCATCGTCTACGACTACCACATGACGCTCGCCCTTGCCATGGGTGCTGACTTCATGATGTTGGGCCGCTACTTCGCCCGCTTTGACGAGAGCCCGACCGAGCGCGTCAACGTCAACGGTCAGTACATGAAGGAGTACTGGGGCGAGGGTTCTGCGCGTGCCCGCAACTGGCAGCGCTACGACCTGGGTGGTGCCGCGAAGCTCAGCTTCGTCGAGGGCGTCGATTCCTACGTCCCGTACGCCGGCTCCCTCAAGGACGGCGTGGGCGGCACGCTTTACAAGGTCAAGTCCACGATGTGCAACTGCGGTGCCCTCTCGATCCCCGAGCTCCAGGAAAAGGCACGCCTGACCCTGGTGAGCTCCACCTCCATCGTCGAAGGCGGCGCCCACGATGTTGTCGTCAAGGATTCGCAGCAAAGCGTCAGCTACCGCTAGCGGCTTTCCCAAGCACCGCACCTTGCCGTTCAAACCGTCGCTTGCGTACCAAAGTACGCGTCGCTCCTCTTTCACGGCAATCTGCGGCACTTGGAAAACCCGTCCATACTTGGATGGGTAACAAATAGCGGTTGATTCACAACCACGTTATTTAGATAAAGCGAGATGCCTGCAAGTCGCAGGCATCTCGCTTGTTGTATTTGCTATCATCAGTCAAGTTAACCTTAGGGTCGGTCGGCTTGGCTTTGTTCGCTACAAGTTCCGCACGCAAAGAAGAGCACTTAATGTGCTCTTCGTCTTGCGCAGGACTGTCCGCAGTAGCGAACAAAGCCAAGCCGACCGACCCCAGCTAAGATTAAAGGAGCTGATATGTGCGATTGCACAGATCATAAGGACGAGATCCCTGCCTACGACGCGCAGACCATTGAGTCCAAGTGGATGAAGGCCTGGGAGGACTCCAACCTCTTTGCCGTCGACACCGACGCTAGCAAGCCCAAGAAGTATGTGCTCGAGATGTTCCCGTATCCTTCGGGCGACCTGCACATGGGCCACGCGCGCAACTATACCATCGGCGATGCCATGGCCCGTCAGGCCCGCATGCGCGGCTACGACGTGCTGCACCCCATCGGCTTTGACGCCTTTGGCCTGCCTGCCGAGAACGCCGCCATCAAGCACAACACGCAGGCTGCTGCCTGGACGTATAAGAACATGGATCAGGCGCTTTCCACGATGAAGCGCATGGGCTTCTCCTACGATCTGGATCGCATGGTCAAGACCTGCAGCCCCGACTACTATCGCTGGGGTCAGTGGATCTTTGAGAAGCTGTGGGAAAAGGGCCTGGTCTACCGCAAGAAGAACCCGGTCAACTGGTGCCCTAACTGCAAGACCGTTCTGGCCAACGAGCAGGTCACCGAGGGTAAGTGCTGGCGCTGCGGCACTGAGCCCGAGAAGCGCGACCTGGAGCAGTGGTACTTCAAGATTACCGAGTACTCCCAGGAGCTGCTCGACGATCTGGAGAAGCTCCCCGGCTGGCCCGAGCGCGTCAAGCAGATGCAGGCCAACTGGATCGGCCGTTCTGAGGGCGCCGAGGTCGACTTTACCCTGTGCGACAAGGATGGCGAGCCCATCGAGGGTGACGAGGGTAAGATCACCGTCTTCACCACGCGTGCCGATACCCTTTTTGGCGTCTCCTTCTTTGTCCTGGCTCCCGAGTACGCCGGCTTGCACGAGCTCGTCGAGGGCACGGAGTACGAGGAGGCCGTGACCAAGATCGTCGAGGACTCCAAGCATATCTCTGCCGTCGAGCGTGCCCAGGGCACACTCGAGAAGCACGGTGCCTTCACGGGCCGCTATGTGGTAAACCCCGTCAACGGCGAGAAGGTCCCTGTGTGGGTTGCCGACTACGTCGTGGCCGACTACGGCACCGGCGCCGTCATGGCCGTTCCCTGTGGCGACCAGCGCGACTTTGAGTTCGCCCGCAAGTACGACCTGCCGATCGTACCGATCATCCTGGACGATGGCGATCGCGCTGCCGTCGAGGCCAGCGGCGAGACCATCGATACCTTCCATGCCGAGACCGTCGACTGGGATTGCGCTCACGCTGCCGAGGGCACGCTCGTCCAGTCCGGCAAGTACACCGGCATGCGCGGCGGTAAGCACTCCGAGGGCGAAGCGGCCATCGTGGCCGCGCTGGAAGAGATGGGTCGCGGCAAGCGCACCGTGGAGTTCCGCATGCGCGATTGGCTCATCAGCCGCCAGCGCTACTGGGGCAACCCCATCCCCGCTATCCACTGCGAGAAGTGCGGCGTGGTGCCCGTGCCCGAGGAAGATCTGCCCGTGCGCCTGCCCGAGGACATCGACCTGGCCGCCGGCGAGACGCTGGCCACGCACGAGGCGTTCGTGAACACCACGTGCCCCGTGTGCGGCGGCCCGGCCAAGCGCGAGACGGACACCATGGACACGTTCACGTGCTCCAGCTGGTACTACCTGCGCTATACCGATCCGCACAACACCGAGCTGCCCTTCTCCCGTGAGGCCGCCGACCGTTGGATGCCCGTCGATAACTACATCGGCGGCATCGAGCACGCCATTCTGCACCTGCTCTACAGCCGCTTCTTTACCAAGGCACTGCGCGACCTGGGCCTGCTGAGTGTGGACGAGCCCTTCACCAATCTGCTGTGCCAGGGCATGGTCAAGGACGAGAACGGCGACACCATGTCCAAGTCCAAGGGCAATGTCGTGCCCCCGAGCTCGGTCATCGAGCCCTACGGCGCCGACACCATGCGTTTGGCGATCCTGTTTATCGCCCCGCCCGAGAAGGACTTCGACTGGGATCCCAAGGCCGTCGAGGGCGCTAACCGCTTCATTAAGCGCGCCTGGCGTATCGTGTGGCAGCTCGTCCAGTCCGGCGACGCCAACGTGGCCTTCGACAAGTCCGCTCTCGACGAGGTCGCGATGAAGCTTTATCGCGAGCGTCACCGCACCATTGCCAAGTGCACCGAGGACTTCGACCGCGGCCAGTTCAACACCGCGATCTCGGCCGTCATGGAACTTGTCAACGCCGCGAGCGCCTACCTCAACGCTACCGAGGGCGCTGACCGCGACAAGGCCCTGTGCTACGGTGTGGCCAAGGATATCGTGAGCGTCCTTGCTCCCATCTGCCCGTTCTGGGCCGACGAGCTGTGGCACGAGGCGCTCGGCTGTGAGGGCAATGCCTACACCGCCGCCTGGCCCGAGTTCGACTTGGCCGAGTCCATCGAGGACACGGTGCAGATCGTGGTCCAGGTGCTCGGCAAGGTCCGTGGCCGCATTGACGTCGCCCGCGACGCCTCCAACGAGGAGATGCAGGCTGCCGCTGAGGAAGCCGTTGCCAAGTGGCTTGAGGGCAAGACGGTCGTCAAGGCCATCTGCGTGCCCGGCAAGCTGGTTAACCTGGTGGTCAAGTAAGCGCTGTGCGCATAGCTGACATGTAAAAGCGAGGGGCGATTCCGCAGGGAGTCACCCCTCTTTTTGGTTATGGATGCTTGCGACAACACCCAATTATCCATTTCTTGTGGAGAACCTGTGCTCACGCTGACCTGCGGGTTTGTGTTGTGGTTGCACGTTTGTGCAGGTATTGGTATAGTTTGCTTGCAAATGAAGTTGTAATTGAAAGAAGTGGGGTTTCGGCCCCGCTTCTTTTTTGTATGGATGGAGGTGCCGCAATGGTCAAGACCAAGACCGAGCAGGCGATCATCGACGCGCTCGAGGCCGTTGCTCCCCAGCACGATGTCGACATCGTCGACGTTGAGCTCGTGGGTGCCACCAAGGCCCCCTGCGTGCGTGTGCGTATCGAGGGTGCCGAGGGTCAGTGCCTGTCGCTCAACGATGTCACGGCCAACACCAAATGGGTCGGCGATGTGATTGAGGAGCTCGACCCTATCTCTTCGAGCTATACGCTCGAGGTGTCGAGCCCGGGTATGGCGCGCCCGCTGCGCCGCCCGAGTGACTTTGCCCGCTTTGTGGGCGAGAACTGCGAGCTCACCTCCACCGCCACCGAGGGCCGTCGCAAGTACGCCGGCAAGATTGCCGCCGCCACCGAGACGAACGTGACCCTCGAGCTCGAGGACGGCGAGTCCGTCACCCTCGATTTCTCTGATGTTAAAAAGTGCAAGTTGAAGCCCACCTATGACTTCAAGCCCGCGAAGGAAGGAAAGTAAGATGGCAGCATCCGACATGATGTCCGCCCTGATGGAGCTTTGCCAGGAGAAGCACATCGACCAGCTCTACCTGATCGACCGCCTGGAGCAGTCGCTCGCCAAGAGCTATGCCGAGATCCTGCATCTTGAGTGGGGCGCCAAGGTGACCATCGACCGCACCACCGGCAAGATCTACGTCTACCGCCTGGAGCCGATCGACGATTCCATGGACGAGGAGGGCAACTTCACCGAGTTCGAGGAGATCGACGTCACTCCCAAGAACACGAGCCGCATCGCCGCCCAGCACGCCAAGGCCGAGATCAACGCCATCGTGCGCAACTCCGCCCGCGAGCAGATCTACGAGGAGTTCTCCGGCCGCATCGGTGATCTCATCAGTGGTACCGTGCTTCAGTCCACGCCCGACTTCACGATCGTCAAGATTCGCGAGGGCGTCGAGGCCGAGCTTCCGCACTTCGACCAGCGCCGTTACGAGAACGAGCGCAACGAGCGTCCGATGGGCGAGCGCTACCTGCACAACCAGCACATCAAGGCCGTGATCATCGACGTTCGCGACCCCAACTCCAACCTGCAGCCGGTTCGTGGCGAGCACAGCCGTCCGCCGATTGTCATCTCCCGTACCCACCCCGAGCTCATGCGTCGTCTGTTTGAGCAGGAGGTGCCCGAGATCTATGAGGGCACCGTCCAGATCAAGTCGATCGCCCGCGAGCCCGGCCAGCGCTCCAAGGTCGCCGTCCACTCGCTCGACGATCGTCTGGATCCGGTTGGCGCCTGCGTCGGCCCCAAGGGCAGCCGTGTTCGCGCCGTCGTGGGCGAGCTCCGTGGCGAGCGCGTCGACGTCATCCTGTGGGATGCCGATCCGGCCGTCTACGTTGCCAACGCCCTGTCGCCCGCCAAGGTCACCCGCGTCCTCATCGACGAGGAGAAGGCCTATGCCGGCGTCATCGTGCCCGACGACCAGCTTTCGCTCGCCATCGGCAAGGAGGGCCAGAATGCCCGCCTCGCCGCGCGCCTGACCGGCTGGCACATCGACATCAAGTCCGAGACCCTTGCCGCCGACATCCTCAAGAACGTTCCCGTTCACGAGGAGCCCGCCGCCGACCTGATTGGTGACGAGGAGGACGAGGACGTCCGTCGCTGCGAGTTCGTGTCCGAGGACGGCATCCAGTGCCGCAACCAGGCCCGTCCCGGCTCCCGTTTCTGTGGTGTCCACGACACCGACGCCTTCGATGATGCGGAGGACCTGATCTAGCGCGCGGTCGCGCCGGGCAGGTCCCAGCGCATACCCCACGCTCGTTCAGTCTCTAGGCACCCAAGGTGCCAGAAAGGGTAGGTGAAGTCATATGGCAAAAGTCCGTGTGTCCACCCTGGCCAAAGAGTTCGGCATGACCTCCAAGGAACTGATGGGTCATCTCGCCGAAATGAAGATTCCCGCTAAGTCCGCTTCCTCCGCCCTGGAGGACGCCTACGTCGCTATGGTCCGCAAGCAGCTCGCCTCGGTGATCGAGGCCCGCGCGAAGGAGGTCGAGGCCGCCAAGCAGGCCGAGGAGCAGGCAGCCGCCGCCGAGGAGGCAGCACGCGCTGCCGAGGCAGAGCGCGAGCGCATCGCCGCCGAGAAGGCACGCGAGCAGGAGCGCCGCCAGTTCGCCGCCGCCCAGGCTGCCGAGGAGGCTGCCCGCGCCGAGGCCGAGGCCAAGAAGAGGGCCGAGCAGGAGCGCCTTGCCCGCGAGAAGGAGGAGGCTGCCCGCGAGGCCCAGCGCCGCGCCGTTCCCGCTTCCGACTCCGGTTCGCGCTTCCGTTCTCTGCTCGACCAGATCGCCGCACAGGAGACCGTGCTCAAGGAGAAGAAGGACGCCGAGGAGAAGGCCAAGGCCGAGCGCGCTTCCGAGCGCGGCAACCGTCGTGGCGGCAACAACGACCGTCGCGGTGGCCGTCGAGGCGACCGCAACGCTTCCGACAACAACTCCGAGCGCAATGCCTCCGAGAACCGTCCCCACAGCCATCGCACCAACGCCAGCAACAACGTCGCTGCCGGCATGGACTTCCCCAACCCCGACAAGCAGGGCAAGGGCAAGAAGCGCAAAGGCGGTCACAACAACGAAGAGGACCACTACAGCCGCATGGCTCGCGAGGCCGAGGAGTACAGCCGCGAGAAGGTGCTCGAGGAGGCTCGTGCCGCCGTCGAGGAGGCCTCTCGCGAGTCCACTGGTCGCCGCAAAAAGCGCAAGGAGAAGCGCGAGCGCGAGGCCGCAAAGGCTCAGGAAGAGCGCAAGATTGAGGAGGCGCTGGCCCAGGGCGTGAACCCCGAGGACCTCGACGCCATCAAGGTCTCCCAGGGCGTTACCGTCCAGGAGCTCGCCGAGGCGCTCGACGTTCCGGCTAGCGACATCATCAAGCGCCTGTTCCTGCTGGGCACGCCGCTTACCATGACGCAGTCCATGTCCGATGACCTCGTCGAGCTCGTTGCCGACGACCTGGGCCGCCAGATCAAGATCATCACCCCCGAGGAGGAGAACACCTTCTCGTTCTACGACGATCCCGCCGACCTTAAGCCGCGCGCCCCGGTCGTCACCGTCATGGGTCACGTCGACCACGGCAAGACGAGCCTCCTCGACGCAATCCGTCACACCGGCGTCGCTGCCGGCGAGGCGGGCGGCATTACGCAGGCCATCGGCGCTTCGCAGGTCATGATCTGTCTCTTATACACATCTCCGAGCCCACGAGACCCTAAGACATCTC